>NZ_JBVHXT010000012.1:45634-181722 GCF_055569255.1 Streptomyces sp. NPDC029296 | reverse complement strand
CCCGTACTCCCGCAGCAGAGCAGCGGCACTGAGGATCATCCGGTCACGGCTTTCACTCTTGCGCGGACTCACCCGCCCACCACCCTTCCGACGACGGTGCGGCCCGCCGCAAGCGAGCTACCAGCCAGTAAGTTATGGGGTATGCCATAGAACATGCAAGAGGGTTCATCAGCCATGACGGTGCTGTGAACGGATTCAGCCCAAGACGCTGAATCCGGGGAAGCTGGGGACTGGCCGCTTGATCGGTCCAACTCCGTTGGCAAGCTGTCCAACTTCCGCGTCGGAGGACAAACCCGGAGGGCGAGAGTTCTCCCCCTCCGGCGGCCGGACTCTGTCCACAGCGCCGCGGTTCAAGGGTGGCTTCGAGGCCGCCGCGATCAGCAGGGCGGCCCGACGATGAGGAGCCACCATGACCAAGAAAACCGTCAGCTCGCCCCGATGGAACTGGACGACCTCGCCTACGTCCGGGCGCTGCAGGCCGGGGACATCGACACCGCCGGCGCGGTCGCCAACGACACGGGCCCCGGGCTGCGCCGGCTCCTCCTGGACGTCGCCGCGCACATCGTCGCCCCGGTCACCGCCGTGGACGACTGCGACGGGGAGCCGTGCGCGCGCCTTCCTGGCGGCGGCACTCGGACGACTGCTGCTGGAGGTCCTGCGCCACGGCGACGACGCCCGCCTGGCCTTCCCGCCGGGCATCGCCCGGACCATCATCCGCTTCACCGAGAACACCCTCACCGAGGACCACGGCGACGTCGCCGACGTCCTGCGCCAGCTGGAGGCCGCGGGGATGAAGCAGGCGATGGAGGCGCACCCGGCGCACCGCACCACCAGGTAGCCACACCTCCGGGACGGCGGTGGTGCGGTGCGCACCGGGAACGCACCCCTGCCATCCGCAGCGCTGCCGAGAACCGCACCGAGGCGTGCGCTACAGCCGGGGCGCCTCTATCACACGCCCCCTTGGCCGGGACCTGCTCGCCAGCCGAAACCGGCCATGGCAAGGGGAAACATCGCGGTAGCGGAGCCGGACAAGGGGGTCGCGCGTGTCCCGCCGCACCCGACGGCGGACACACCAGAGCGGAGCGTCGAGTGCGGCGCACCGGGGCGCGAGAGTGCCAGGCATCGCCGGAGTAGTGCGGTGCCGGACGCGGTAGCGCACCATCACGGTGCGCACCACGGCGGAGTCCACCGTCGTCCGGCGCACCGAAGTGGACTCCACTCGATGTTCTGCATCCGGTGGCGATGCGCGGCATCAGGTGGACTCCACTCAGTGGACGATGCCCGGCACCGTCACCACAGCCAGGCGGTGAAGTGCCGCAGCTGGGGCGCGGCGCGCGGCCGTGTTGCCGATCCGGTTCTGCCGGGACCAGAGCCGGCGCGACTGCCCGGCGGCAAGGCGGCGCCGTCCGGCGGCCTTCAGCCGCGCCCGCTGCTTACGCAGCTCTGCCTTCTTCACCGCCTTCGACTTCGGCTTGCGGGGCCGCTTCCAAGCCGGCTGCCATCCCAGGGGCTCGGCGGCCCCGGACTCCTGAACCTTGTCGAGCGCGGCGGCCCTCTTCGCGCGGCCGCTTGGGCGCGGGCGATAGCTTCGTCGGAGTTGAGGCGTTCGTCCGGGGTGCTCACGCGACTCCTCCTGTGGTTCGGCCCGGTGTGTGCCGGGTGCCGGCTGCTGGGTGTGCGGCGGCGGGGCTGCCGCCCGGGCGGGCTGCGGACGCAGGCTGCGTGCGGCTTCGCGTGCCTTCCGGCTGTCCCGGATCGTGGCGGCCACCTTCGCGGCGGCGTCGAGGGTCTGGCGGATCTGCTCCACCGCGTCGACGTTGACGCCGGTCTCCGGCTCCAGGAGGCGGCCGTCCTCCCGGCTGTCGCGGAAGGGCCGCGGGTACGACCTCGAGGCGGCGGGCACCGCGACGGCGTACGGGCGGGGCGGGAGCCCAGGCGCTCCGCCCGTCGCGCTGCGCGGACCCGGGCGGCCAGGGCGTCGGCGGCGAGGCAGGCCCGTTCGTGCGGGGCCGCTGTGCGCTTGCGGGTCAGCGGACGCGGCACGGCCTCCTCCTCGGTGTCGCGCGGGTACAGAGCGCGCAGGTCGGCGGTCATCCTCCGGCCGCGTCCGACGGGGCGGGTGTAGTCGTCGGCGGCCGCCTGCCGTCCTGCGCGGAGATCCTCGCCATCGTGCCTGTCGGTGCGTCTTCAGACGGTGGTGAAGTCCGCGGTGATGTGGTCGAGGCACCGCTCGACCACCGCCGCGATGGTCAGGGCAGGGTTGACTGCGGCGGTGGAGCCCGGCATGAGGGCGCCGTCCAGGCAGTACAGGCCGCGGTGACCGTGCAGCCTCCCGTAGGCGTCCGTGCTCGTGCCCAGCACGGCACCGCCGACCGGGTGCGCGACGAGGGGGAGGGAGGGGCGGGCGGGCGTCGGCGCGGTCTCCACGGGGAAGTGGCGCGCGACCTGGCGTACGAGGTCGTCCACCGCTCGCCAGGAGGTCGCGTCGTTCTCGGCCGCCCAGTCCAGCCTGGTGCCTCCGCCCCGGGTCGGCACCCACCGTCCGCAGCGGTCGGAGACGCCCATCCCGAGGCAGGCGAGGAGCCCCGGGCCCACGGGGAGCGGCAGGGGTGAGGGCATCACCGTGGCAGTGCCCTCACGGTTGCGCACGAGGATCGCGGGAGGGCCGCCCTGTGGTGCGCCGACGGGCGGGGACGACGTCCTCAGAAGGGTCACCCGGTCGCCGTTGGAGCCCCATCCGTCGCCGACGGACTCATGGAGCCGCGGCAGGTCCCCGGTCTCCCGCGCGGTCACCAGGAGGCGAGGGGTCTGGACCCCCGCGGCGAGTACGAGCCGGTCGCAGACGAAGGCCAGGCGCTCCACCACGGTTGCGTGCTCGTCCAGCCGTTCGGCGGTGACGCGGTACCGGCCGCCGGCTTCCTGCGCCACGCGGGTCACCCGGTGGAGGGGCCGTACCGAGGTCCTCCCGGTGGCTTCGGCCCGGGCCAGATACGTGCGGTCGACGCTCAGCTTGGCTCCGCTGTTGCAGCCGGTGAAGTGGTACTGGCCGACGGCGAACGAGGCCCTGCGCCTGCCATCGAGTTCCTCCCGGACGGCGTCGAAGTCGTAGGTGCCCATGACGGTCTCACTCGGCAGACCCGACCTCTTCGCGGCGACGCTCCAGAGGCGGTTGGCCCGGTAGGGGCCCCGGACCAGCAGGTCGTCGGGGAACGGGGAGGCCGCCAACCGCCGCCGGGCACGCGGGTAGTGGACGTGGTCGAGTTCCTCGTAGTCCAGTTCCGGGGGGAACAGCCGTCGGAACGGTCCTGGCCGGGGCTGGACCAGCACACCGCCGTAGACCAGGGTCCCGCCACCAACCCCCGCACCGCAGACGATGACGGCGTTCTCCTGCGCGACGACCTCCATCAGTCCGGTCGAACGCGGGAGGGCCGCCGAAACCGCCCGGCGGAGCCGGGACATCAGGGGCGCGTGGGACGGTGGTACGGGAGAGGAGTCACCGTCCAGCCACACCAGGCGGCGGTCCGTCGACGGAAACGCGGGGAACGTGTCCCCGGCGGGCGTGACCGGCCAGCGCCGGCCCCGCTCCAGGACCACGTTGTCCACCCCGGCCTCGGCCAGTCTGAACGCCGCGACGCTCCCGCCCACACCCGATCCGACGATCACCACCCGGTGGCGTTCCTCGCGGTCGACGTGCGCCCGGCCGACCAGCGACGGGGCGCCCCCGTCGGAGGTGTCCGCCTTCCCCGCCGGTGCGGGGGACCCGGGCCCCGCCGCGCCGGAGGTGGGAGGTGCCGCCGGCCCGTCCCCCGGCAGGTGTCCGCTCACCACCGTCCTCCCTCGCCGGCGTCCGCGCGCGCGTTCCGCTCCACCTGGTCCAGGTCGTCGCGCACGAAGGGGCCGAGGGCGTCCATGAACTCCTCGTGGCTGTCCAGGTGGGCGACGTGCCCCGCGCCTTCCAGGACGGTGAACCGCCCGGCCGGCAGCCGACGGGCCGCCGCCCGTCCCTGCCACACCGGGAACAGCTGGTCCAGCCTTCCCCAGATCACCAGGGTGGGCACGTCGATCTCGTGCAGGCGGTCGGTCACTACGATGTCCTCGCGCTGCCCGGTGAGGCTCCCGCACGTGCGGAAGACCTTCAGCGACGTCCGCAGCGACAGGCGCGAGCGGGCCAGCCGCAGGTGGGTGGCCCAGGTCCGCGACGGAACTCTCCAGGGCTGCCGCAGGAGGAAGTTGCTCGCGACGGTGAACGCGATCGAGCCGCCCGGGAGGGAGACGAGGGCGGAGAAGGCGTCGGCGGCGCGCTCGGGCAGCAGCGACAGCGCGATGGCTACCGGGTGTGCCGCTCGCCCGAGCCCTCCGGAGTCGACCAGTGCCAGGCGGGTGACGAGGTGCGGGTGCGCGAGGGTCAGTTCGGTGACGACGTGCCCGCCGTAGGAGTGCCCCACGGCGACGACGGGTCCCACCTCCAGGACGTCGAGGAAGTCGGCGACGAAGGAGGCCATGGAGTCCGGGTGCACGCTCTGTCCGGGGCTGGTCCCTCCCATGCCGGGCAGCGACAGCGCGATGACGCGGTGCGTCGCGGCCAGTGCCCGTATGACCTGGAACCAGTCCTGGGCGTCGGAGGCGACACCGGGCACCAGGAGGACGACCGGACCCTCCCCCGCCTCGTAGAAGAGGGTCGACAGCCCCTGGACGAGGACGCGCCGTTCGGTCATCGGTGGTTCTTCCACGTCTTCCTCCTCGTGTGGTGCGCGGCCGTGCGGTCGGTGGGCGGCCAGGTGGGTGCGGCGTCCGGCCATCCGGCGGAAAGCGGGGCGCGTCCGGCCCGGAACGCCCTCACGTGAAACGCAGTTCGTCCGCCACCGAGTCGCGGCCGGCGAGCCACAGCCCGAGTGCCTCCCTGGTACCGCGGACCTCGGGTACGCCCGGGACCGGGAAGCTTCCGATCGGGGGGTGGCCGTCCGTCGGGACGATCCGGTGGCGGATGATCCTCAGGTTGGTCTGGCAACTGAGCATCGCCCCGTCCCAGAGGATGAGCGTGGACACGGGCGCCGAGACATCCCTCTCCAGTCCGAGGCCGCGCACGATGTCCTGGTGGTGGACGGCGAGGTCGCCCAGTACGACCATGGCGCCCAGGCGGCTCGTCCAGGGCGGACGGTCCGCCCATCTCGCGGCCTTCTCCATCAGGCGGTCGCGCGGCAGCGAGCGGGCCCGCTCCACCTGCGCCCGGTTGGCGGCGCCGAGACACGGGCCGTACCACAGGTAGGAGGCCACGGCACGGTCCACGCCGAGCAGATGCCCGAGAACATCGCGGGGGGACCACCCGTCGCACAAGGTGGAGCCGGTCTCGAACGTCTCGTCCGGCAGCGCCTCCAGCGTGGCGAGCAGCCGGTGCCGTTCGGCGCGCAGTTCGTCGTCGAGGGGAAGACGCACCACACAGGCCTCCTGTCAGTGGCTTCGGTGTACCGTCCGCCCGCCTGTCCTCGTCGGCGCGGGTCGTGGCGGGGAACGCTCGTCCCGCACGCGGACGGGCGGGGCCGGGGTCAGAGGGTGATCGTTTCCTGGAGGCTCTGCTCCAGGCAGTGGTGGAAGAGGTCCGGGTCGGTGATCGCCGCCGGGTCGAGGTTGGTGCCGATGGTGCACGTACCGTTGTGCGAGGACATCGAGATGTTCGCCGCGGCACCGCCGCGGGGGGCCCAGGGTACGGTGCCGAGCACCCGGGCGTCCGCCGCGTACGTGGTGCGGGAGAACCCGGGCACGCTGGTCACCACGATGTCGACGCTCTTCAGCACCGGCGGCACGAGCCACCGGTGCACCAGGCCCGGCAGGCCGGAGCCCAGGTCGACCAGCGTGGTGTAGAAGCCCCGGACGAGGGTTTCGCGGGCCTCGGCGATCAGGGCGTGCAGGGCCGCCGTGCGGGCGGGCGACGGCATGTCACCGATGGGGCCCGCCACCCGCACGGAGGCGACGATGTTGCCCGCGCCGTACTCGTACGGAGTGCGGATGTTCACCGGCACCAGGGTCGGCAGGCTCTTGTGGGAGCTCCCGTGGTGGTCGTGGTAGCGATGGAACGCCCCCAGCACCGCCGAAACGTAGGCCGCCGTCACCGACGCGCCGGCGGCCTTGCCCGCGGCCTTCAGGCCCGCCAGGGGCACGGTGGCCATGCCGCAGCGGATCGCCGGACTGCGTCTGCGCAGGAGGGGCGAAGGCCTGACGGGCTGCATCATCTGGACGAGGCTCCGTGCCACGCGCCGGCCGCTGTCTGCGGCGTCGCCCGGGGACGAGAGCGCCCGGACGGCTTCCCACAGGGCCGCTCTCGTCCCTTCGGTGACGCCGTGGGCCGCCGAGGCCGGGAAGAGGCGCGCGGTGGCGGCCGGGACGCGGGCCTTCCCCTCCCCGAAGTGCGGGAGGTTGTCGGGAAGGTTCACCCGCGCGGACTGCGGGAGGAGTCTGCTCAGGGCCGCCACGATGGTGACCGCGTCGCCGACGCTGTGGTGCCACTTCAGGACGATCGCGGCACGTTCCCGTTCGTACCCCTCAACCACCGTGGCCTCCCAAGGAGGGTGCAGCGGGTCAAAGTCCGTGCTGTTGCGCCACTCGATCAGGTCGAGCAGCTCACGCGGGCCCGCCGGGTCGGGGAGCCTCATCCGGTGGACGTGCCGGGTGAGGCGGAAGTCAGGGTCCGGTTCCCACACCGGTGTGCCGGCCCGCAGGGGTGTGTCGGCAACCCGGTGGGTCAGCCGGGGCAGTTTCCCGACGATCCACCGGCAGCCGTCGAGGAAGGCACTGCGGTCGGGTGGCTTGTCCAGGAACCAGGTCCAGGTGACGTGGGGCCGTGTCAGCGGGTTCGCGCCCATCCGCCAGAAGAAGGTGTCGGTGCCGTTCATCGGGCCCGGTGAGGTCCATCCTCCGACCGGCCAGCGGTCGTCGCCGGGCGCTGTCCTCGGTGTCTCGTCCTGCACGGTGTGCTCCTCTTCCGGGGCCGTCACGAAAGGCCCACCAGTTCCAGGGACCGGTCCCAGACCGCGCACTGCACGTCGGTCCGGAACCGGGGAAGGGCGGGCGGCAGCAGGTCGGCTCCGGGCACGGAGGAGTAGAACCCTCCGCTCCGGCCGGCGAACCGCGGGTCCAGGGCAAGGCGGAGGGCGTGCTCGGCGCCCTCGGTGGGACTGTGGACGAGAGGTGTTCTGCTCGCGAGGGCGAGCAGGCGGGTGCCCATCGGCAGGTGCCTGGCGAGCCCGGTGGCGACCAGGCCGGGGCAGAACGCGTTGGCCGTGATGCCTCGCGGGGTCCACCTGCGCGCGACCTCCTGGGCCATGAGCACGTTGAGCAGCTTGGAACGGGCGTACACGGCGAGCGAGCCGATCGGGCCGTACGCACCGGGGTCGGCGAAGGTGCGGGGGTCGACCCGCAGGACGCTCCGGTGGGACTCGGAGGCGACCATGACGATCCGGGCGGGCGCGCTGCGCTCCATCAGGTCCGCCAGGAGGTTGGTGAGCAGGAAGGGCCCCAGGTGGTTGGTGGCGATCATCCTGTCGAACCCGTCGGCGCTGACGGCCGGCCGCGGGTCGTGCGTCCCGGCGTTGTTGACGAGGACGTCGAGGCGCGGGAGGTACGCGCACAGTTCCCCGGCGACCCGGCGGACGTCCGCCAGTACGGAGACGTCGGCCTGGAACATGCGGACGTCGATGCCGTTTCCCTGTGCAGCCAGTTCGGCGCGTACTGCCTCACCCCGGGCCCGGTCGCGGCACACGATCGCCACGTGGGCGCACCTTCTGACGAGTCCCCGGGCGATCTCCTTGCCGATCCCCGAGGTGGCACCGGTGACCACGCAGTACGTGCCGTCCACGGTCCTCCTCCGCTCCTCCGCGTCGTGGTGGTGCTCCACGGGCCTGTCACCCCGCCAGGTCGACCAGCTCCGCGCCGGACATCGCCAGCAGGAGCCGGCCGTCGGGTGCGACGGCGCGGTAGGTCCCATTTGCGTCGAGGGAGACGGTGAGCCCGTGTCCGTACCGGAGCAGCAGGTCGTGGTCGTTGGCCCCGTGCGTGTGCAGGTCGACGCGTCCGATCGAGCGGGGCACGTACAGGGGTTGGTGGGGTGCGCCCGGCGGGCGGAGGGCGGACGTCCGGAGCACCGCGCACATGAGGAGGGCCGGTATCGTCATCGTGCGCAGCCCGGGGTTCCCCGCGAGCGAGGGCGTCCAGGTGCCGGAGGCGAGGTCGCCGTCCAGGAAGCAGCGCGAGAGGTTCCGGAAGGGGCCGCGCAGGGAGACCAGAGCCTCCTGGGAGGCGTAGGGGTCCCGCGCGGCGGCGGGGCCGGCCGGGCGCTTCTGCCGCGGGCGGTCCGGTGGCGGGGCGTCCGGCGGGGTGCGGGACAGCAGCACGTCGGTCCGGAAGTGGCGAAGCGCTCCCGGGCGCGGCAGGCCGTCCGGTCCGAGGGTGTCGGAATGGATGCTCACCGCCACCGTGGCGCGGTCTTCGCCGCCCTCGGTCTGCCGGTGCGTCAGTTGCGCGTCGATCCGCAAAGGGGAGGGCATCCGGCGGCTGAACGGGCGGATGAAGGTGTCGAAGCGGGCGTCTCGGAACCCGGTCGTGAAGGTCCCCGGGACCAGCGCCTCGGCGGCCTGGGCCGCCATGTCCAGGATGAACGTGGCGGGCACGGTGGGTTCACCGCCGACGAGGTGGTCGAAGAGGTGGCGTTCCTGCTCCGGATCCGCCGGGTGGGCCCACTTCCGGCTGCCGTTCGCGGCTCCGTCCGGCGCCGTCCGCCAAGCGGGCCACAACCTGGCCGCGGGCCGCGAGGCCGCCCTGTCGCGGACCAGTCCGGGCATGTGCAGAAGCAGCCGGTCCGTCTCCGTCCGGCCCAGGTACGTCGCCGAGCCGCCGGTCCGGGCGGAGGCCGCCAGTTCCTCCAGGAACTGGCGGGTCCCCTCCTCCGTCGAGATGGGGGTGAAGAGCCCTTCGCGGGAAACGTGCTCCTGGAACAAGGCGTCCGCCCCCATGCCGGTCTGGCGCCACATCGTGAAGCCGACAGTGAACTCCCGGTGGCCCGTCGCGGTCTCGGCCACCGCATCCAGGTAGGCGTTGCCTGAGGCGTAGTCGGTGTCCCCGGGGGCGCCCGCGGCACCGGAGTAGGAGCCGATGTTGCACCACAGGGACGGCGGGTGGGCCTCCAGCGCGGATCTGAGGTGCAGGTGGCCGAGGACCTTGGTGTCGCGGGTGGCGCGGAAGGCTCCGATGCGTTTTCTGTCCAGCATCGTCGACGTCACCCGGCCCGCGGCGTGGATGACGAAGTCGACCCGCCCCTCGCTGCGGAGCACGTGGGCGACGGTCTCCCGGACGGCGTCGCGGTCCAGCAGGTCGCAGACGGCGTACTTCACCCGCTGGTCCCCGTACCGGGACCTCAGCGCCCGCACCGCGCGGTGCACGTCCCGCTGCTTCAGCAGGGCGTCGGCCCGGGCCACCACCGATTGCGGGGACGCGTCGGGATGGTCCGCCCGGATCCTGCGCATGAGGGCCGCGCGCACCGCTGCCGGCCGGGTCTCGTCGAAGTCGGCCAGCTCTGGGGGCAGGGGTTCGGCGGGGGTGCGTCCCAGGAGCCACAGGGTGGGCCTGGTGTGCTCCGCCAGGGCGGTGAGCAGGGCCTGGGCGATGCCTCCCGCGCCGCCTGTGACCACGCCGACGGAGTCGTCGCTCAGGGGCAGGTCCGACGGCAGGGTCGGGGCCGCGAGCGGGGCCGGGACCAGCGCCTCCACCCAGCGGCGTCCCTGGAGGTAGGAGATGACGGGCGGCGGCAGGGGGCGGGCGGTCCGCTCCCGCGCGACGCGGGCGAGCAGGTCACCGGTGAGGGGTTCGTCGGCCGTGACGGCGAGGACGACCGCGCCGGTCCGCTCCCACCGCAAGCTCTTCACGAACCCGCCGAAGAGGGCGGCGGCCGGGTGGGCCGAGCGGTCGCCGCGCTCTCCCGCCAGGAGGACGGCCACTGAGCTCTCCGGCTGCCAGCGGGGCCAGATCCGCTGGGTGACGAGGAGGAGCGCGTCGTGGAGGGCCAGGGTGCGGGGCAGGCCGTCGGCGCTCGGGGTACCGATCACCGTCAGGTGGGGGGCGGCTGTGTCGACGGCCGCGAGCATCCTGCCGAACGCCGTCCCGGACGGCTTCCCGTCGTCCTGGGCGGGCAGTTCCAGCACGAGGGAGTCGCTGTCCTCGATCTCGTGCCGGATCGGTGCGCCGGCTTCGGCGGACGCCAGCAGCACGACGCCCCGCCGGGGCAGCACCCGGTCCGGTCGTCCGCCCGTGTGCGGTGCGGGGCCGGGCGTGAGTTCCCGCCGGTAGCGGCGGGTCAGGGTTCGGGGGGCCCGGCCGGTCTCCTCCGGGGACTCCCCGTCGGCGGACGTGACGAGGAGGACGGTGTCGTGGTGGTGGGCGGGCAGCCGCGCGGGCAGCGCCGCCGACTGCACGGCCCGCAGGATCCCGACGGCGTGGTCGGCCGCGAGGTAGCTGCGGTCCGGGGGCGGCGGCGCGCTCCGGTCCCGGGGGGTCGTGTCGAACGACAGGCGGGCCAGGACCGGCAGTCCGCGCTGTCCGGCGGTGCGGGTGGTGGTCACCGCCAGGAGGAAGGCACCCTCGCCCGAAGGCACCGGGCCGAGTCCCGCCAGGACGGAGTTCCCGGCGGTCCCGTTGCCGTTGGCCGCCAGGATCAGGGCGAGGTCCAGTTCGCCCGTCCGGAGGTAGCGCTGGGCCACTCGGAGGGCCGTGAGCGTGCCGTCCCTGCCCGAGTCGACGGCCAGGGTCGGTCCGTGCAGGTCGTAGCGGGCCGCGACGCGGGAGCCGATGACGTTCGGGAGCACCCCCGCCTGTGAGTCCTCCGTCGTCGCGGGGAGGCGCCGCCGCGCCTCCGCCAGGTACTGGGCGGCGTGCGTGAAGACGGGGTCGTCTCCCGAGCGCTCCAGGAAGGAGGTCGCGTCGTGGGCGTAGCAGCGCAGGGCCGTACCGACCAGTCCGCGCGGCATCCCCGTGTGCGCGGCGATCACGCCGGTGGTCTCGCGGAGGTCCGCCCAGAGTTCGCCGTGCTCCGCCACGAACCGGGAGGCGACCTGCAAAGCCATGAGCTGGCACGGGTCGACGACCGGCATCGTGCGGCCGGACATGCGTACCTCGGCGGGCGGGGGCGCAGGGTAGGGCACCGGGAAGGAGGCGTCCGGTGGGGGCGCCGAGCCGCGCAGCCAGTCCCGCACCCGTGCGCCGGCGGGTTCACCGGGCAGGTGGGCCGACCACGCGACCAGCGCCAGCTCCTCGGAGTCCTGGCGCACCGGCGGGCCGGAGCGCAGCCCCTCGGCGTCGGGGCGGTCGGCCACCAGGAGGTGGGCGTTGGTACCGCCGAAGCCGAACGCCGACACGCCGACGCTGCGGCGGCCGTCCGGCCGGGACGGGAAGCGGACGGCCCGGCCCGGGACCCTGATCCTCCCGCCCGCCTCCCGGCCGCCGGGCCGCCGTGCTCCCGGCTGTGCGGGGATCCATCCGTTGCGTAGGGACAGCAGCGCGTGCATGAGCGACAGGACGCCGGCGCTCCAGCCGGTGTGGCCGAACACGGGTTTGTTGCTGCTGCACAGGTGGCCGCCGTCGGGGCCGAGTTCGGCGAGGACCTCCGACTCGACCCCGTCGCCGGCGGGCGTGCCGGTGCCGTGCGCGACGATCCAGTCGACCTGGTCGGCCGTGACGGCGTTGACGGAGCGGGCCCGTTGGACCGCACGCCGCTGGCCCTCCGGGTTGGGGGCGGAGATCGACCTTCCGCGGCCGTCCGCCGCTCCGCCGAAGCCGAGGAGCACGCCGAGGACGGGGTCGCCGTCCTCCTCGGCGCGTCGCAGGGTCTTCAGCGCCACGACGCCCGCTCCGTCGCTGAACAGGGTCCCGTCGGACTCCCCGGTGAACGCGCGGACGCGTCCCTGCGGGGAGAGGCCGCTCAGCTTCGCGAACATGACCGCCATGGTGGGGTCCACGACGTTGACGCCGCCGCAGTAGGCGATCTCGCACTCGCCCGCGAGGAGGGCCTTGCTCCCCAGGTCCACCGCGTAGAGCGAGGAGGCGCACGCGGTGTCGACGACGAAGGACTCGCTGATCCGCTCGGGGAGCCCGGAGAAGACCTCGCGGACCAGGGCGTCGGGGGCGAGGGCCCGGGCGAGGGGCACGGCGTGGCGGTAGTGCGCGAGGAGGGCGGACCTGATCCGCTCGCGCTGCCGGTCGTCGTCCGCGGCGGCGCCGAGGGTCTCCACCAGCACCGACTCGACGAGGCTCTGGCTGCCTCCCGGCCATGCACCGACGTAGGCTCCGCACCGGTACCCGGGGTCGATGCCGATGCCGTCGCGCGCCTGCAGGAGGGCGTGCGTCAGCCAGCGCACCGCTTGGTCGCGTCCCGGGCCGCCGGCCTTCTCCTCGTTCTCCCCCAGCACGGGGTGGGGCCGGAAGTCGTGCAGGTAGCCGGCGCGCCGCGCGTAGGTCCGATCGGTCTCCTCGGGGTCCTGCGACCAGAAGCTGCTCAGGTCGAAGCGCTCGCCCGGTTCGCTGAAGACGTCACGGGTGCCGTTGACCGCCCGCCACAGCTCTCCCGGGCCGCATGCGCCGGGAACCGCGACCCCCATGCCCACCACGGCGACCAGCCCGTCTGCTCCGTCCGACACGCTCATCGGCGCAGTTCCTCCACCAGCTCGGCGATCTTCTCCAGGGTGGTCGCGCGGACCCGTCGTTCCGAGGGGGGCTCGGACAGCCCGTACTGCTCCCGCACCCGCTGGAACAGGGCGACCTGCTTCACCGAGTCCACGCCGAGGTCGGCTTCGAGGTCGATGTCCGCGGTCAGCATCTCTGCGGGGAAGCCGAGGTCCTCGGCGTATATGTCGGCCAGGTCGGCGAGTATCTTCGCCCGGTCGTGCGGCCGGTCCCGCCCGGACGGGACGGTCTGCGCCCCGGGCGTCCCGGGGACCTCGGGGGCGGTGCTCGCGAGCGCGTCCACGGCGGTACGTGGGGGCGCGTCCGCGGTGGTACTCGCGGACGGGCTGGGGGCGGTCTCCACCGGCGGGCACCAGTCGACGGTCATGCCCGCGTCGGTGAGGGAGGTGACGACGCGGTCCACGTCCCCGCGGCTGGGCAGGAGCGGCACCGCGTGCGCGGAAGGGGGCAGGGCCGCCCTGACCATGCCGGTGAGCGCCTGGCGGGCGCCTGCCTCGACGAACGTTTTGACACCGTCCCGGAACAGGGCGAGCAGCGCGTCGTAGAACCGCACGGGTGCCACCATGTTCCTCTCGATCACCTCGCGGGCGTCCGCCACGGTCCGCACATGGCGGCCGAGGACGGGTGAGAAGACCGCCGCCCGCGGTTCGGCCAGTTCGACGCCGGCCGTGGCGTCCCGGAAGAGGTCCGCGGCGCCGTACAGCAGGGGGTTGTGGAAGGCGTACGCGGCACGCAACCGGGTGGCCCTGAAACCCAGGCCCGTGGCTGTCTCCTCGGCCTTCAGCAGCGAGTCCAAAGGGCCGGAAACGACGGTCTGCTCGGGGCCGTTGTCGATCGCCAGGCGCAGTTGTGGGTCGTCGAGCAGGCCGATGAGGTGCTGGGCGCGCCATGCGGGGATGTCGAGCGCGACGAGGCCACCCTCGGCCGGCTTCGCCCGCTGGAACGCCTCCGCGCGGGCGCACGCCATGTGCGCGACGTCGGCGACGGATACCACCCCCGCGGCCGACAGAGCGGCGAACTCCCCGAAGCTGTGGCCGACCAGGACATCGGCCCGCTGCCCGATCCCGGCGAACACCTCGAACGCCGCGGCGTTCGTGGCGTAGATCGCCAGGTCCAGCCGGTCGCTGCCGTGGGGCAGGAGTTCCTCGGGCGCCGGGGCGTCCCGCTCCAAGAGCAGGGGAGAGACGGGCTCGTGGCCGTGTTCCGCGGCCACCGCGTCAACCGTCTCGAGCACCTCGACGGCCTTCGGGAAATACTGCAGCCGTTCGGCGAGTACGCCCGGCAGGTAGGCTCCCTGGCCCGGGAAAAGGACCGCGACACGCGAAGTCATGGACGCACCTTTCTCATGGGAACTTGGTGAAGACCGTCCTCCTGCCCGTCGCGGCAGGAGGCTCTGGCCTGCGGAGAATCGTTTGGTCACGGAGATCGCGTCAGTGCATCCCCCGGAGTCCCACGCACGCACTGACGCGGCTGAACGCCCCGGTGACGGTCGGAAAGGGATCCCCGGGCGGTGGGCGGTGGGGTCTCCCAGGTGGAAAACAGCCGCCTCGCTGGTCGTCACCTAATCGTCGACGACGTACTGGGCGGTCTCGTCGGCCGGTCTCCTCATCGTTCTCAGCCGCGTACGTACGCGGCGCAGTCCTCGCCCGCCCCCATCCTCACGTTATTTCGTCCACGGCGATGCCGCACCTTTCGTGCCGTCTGGCGGCTCCTCATCGGAGCAGGCCGTCGTGTCGGAAGGCCGGGTCAGCCGGCGCATTCCCCGGCATGCCGTGGCCACGGCGGCACGTATCCCGTCCGGCGCCGGCGCCGCGACAAGAAGGGTGAGGGCTGCGCGGGGCTGGAAAAGAAGACCCAGCTCGTCCGAGCCGTCGGCGGCCGAACCGCCATGAACGCGTGGGCACTCCGGCCTCGGGCCCGCGCAAGCCCGGCGAGGCAGTTGGAGACGGTTCCCCGGAATCTGCGGCTTCCCCCGCCAACTCGCTTTCTCTCCTCAGGCTTTGAGGCTGGGCGGCCGGTCGCGTTCTGACTGCTGGAGTGGCAACGTCGTCCTCCGTCCCGCCGGGCGGGTCCGCAGCGCGTCACGGCTGAAGTCCTGGCCCTGGCCTTGGCCGGGGCCGGGCTGCTGGTGCTGCGGCTCGTGCTCCCGGCGGCGCCGGTCGACCGGCCCGGCCGGATCGACGGCCGGGCCGGGGTCTCTCCCTCCTCAATGGCGCGGCGGCGGGCCTTGGCCGCGCGGGTGAAGGCGGCGAGCCGTTCCGGGTTCTGCGGCGTGCGCAGCCAGGTCGCGGGGGGTCGGTCGTCCGGCCCTCCAAGTACTCCTCGGGCATGGCGGCCTGCTGGTGGGCGTGGACGGCGGCGGCCCGCTGCGATCGACAGCGTGGGGCGCGTCTGACGGCTGGTCACGGTGGTGGTCTTCGGTGTGCATGGTGGCTGACGCGGTCGTGGCGGGGGGGCGTCCTGTGCGGCGGCGGGTGGGGTGCCTGCGGTGCGGATCGCGTTCCGCACGGCGAGGCTGGCGACCCGGGCCTGCTCGTACCGGGACGACTCGCGGGGGCGGCTTGCCGTCGGTGCCGACGATCCACCAGCGATCGGGCCCGGCGAAGTCGGCGGTGCAGAATAGCTGGTCGGCGGCCGGGCTGGCAACGGTGGGCTGGCGGGAGTGGTCGGACAGGGCACGGTGGGCGATGTAGTCGTCCAAGCCGCGTGTGAACTCCTGGCCGCGCAGGGTCTCCAGCAGGTGCCGGCGGGCTTCGGCCAGGACGTGGCGGCGGGCGAACGTGCCGCGGACGGTGGAGACGACCGCGGCGACGTCGACGGCGGCGAGTACGACGTCCATGTGAGGATCCACCCGGGCCCGGATCGCCGCCCCCGCCGCGCGGCAGCGCTCAAGGAGCCCGTCGACCATCTGCGTGCCGGCCGTAGCACCCCGGCCTCGTCGAGGCGGCCCAGCACGAGCGTCTGCGGCCGGCGCACGGTGCCGGTGATTGCTCCGACGACCGCTTCGGTGGTGTCCCGGCGGCGCACCTTGTAGAGCGCGCGGGCACCTGGCAGATACCGCTGCTGCGTGCCTCGGATCACCAGGCCTTCGACACCTGGTACCTGTGTCCAGGAGGTCGGCCACTCCCGCGCCGTCGCCACATCGTCCGTCTCCGGGCAGAGCGGCCACGGGGCACTCAGCTCGTGGTCGGTGAACAGCCGCTCCAGCCTTTTGCCGTACGGAACGGGCAGAAGCTCTTGGCCGTCGAGTTGGAGGAGGTCGAAGGCGATGCAGTGCGCCGGCATCTCCTGGGCCAGGCGGGCGGCGGTCCGGCCGCCGGAAACGGCCCGCCGTTGGAGCGCCTCGAACGACATTCTGCCCCGGCCCACACGACCAGCTCGCCGTCGAGCACCAGGCCGTCGGGCAGGTCCGCGGCCGCGCGTACGAGGTCGGGGAAGCGGCTCTGTATCAGGCTGCCGCGGCGGGACTGCACCAGCAGCGGCCCGGGCGCCGGGCGCGGGGTGAAGACGATCGCCCGATAGCCGTCGAACTTCGGCTGAGGCCGAAGCTCACCAGGCAGCGCGCCCGGCGCGGGCTCCGTGTCACGGGCCTGCGCCAGCATCGGTTCCACCAGCGGCCGAAGCACCATACGTCCGGTCTACGGGCTCACCGGTACCCCGGCGACCTGACACGGCCAGCGGTGTCGAAGCCGCCTCAGCCGATGGCCGCGCAGCCCGCGATCCCCGTGCCGCAGGTATGGACGGCATCATGTGATCAGCGCATGACTTTGCGCTGATCACAGGTAGGCGGTACATGAAGCTGACTGGTGAGCCGGGCAGGGTGGAGGAACTGGCGGAGAAGGCCGTCGTCGCCGCGTGTGAGCTGGCCGACGCCGCCAGCCCGGCGCAGTGGAGCGCGAGCGCGGTGGAGGACGTGGCCGCCGCCCTGGAGGTCCTGGCCGGCGCGCTTGCCCAACTCGACCCGGAGTGCGCGGATATCCTCGCCGTCGTGTCTGTCACGGCGGCCGCCCTCGTGGAGCGCGCCGAACAGGCCGGAGCCGGAACCAGCCCGAGCGAGGCCGGCGGCAGAGCGGAGACCGGAGCGAGTGCGGCACTGCGCCAGGCGCTCACCGCTCATGGTCTGACCCGGCACCGTGTCCACCAGCTCGGGGCAGGGCTGGTCACCGTGACGCTGGACGCCCCCGAGGCACAGGCCCTGGCCGTACTCCTCAGCCGGCGCGACGCACTCCCCCGCCAGACGAAGCAGGCCGATGCCCGATCCCCTCACCTACCCCCTCGGCGACCACGACCCCTTCACCCCGGACGGCATGGTGATCCCCTACGCCGACGTTCAGACCAGGCCCTGCTTCGGGACTTCATTGCGCTCAACAACGCGGTCCTCGGCCGGCCACCCGGCGGAGCCAGATGCCTGCCCGATACGCGCCGGCCCCGCAGACAGGAGGAGCAGGGTTCCACTGCTGAGTCTGCGAGGCCGGTGCATGATTCACGTACCCTGCGGTGCGCCCGATAAGCCCGGTCTCTCCCAACGGCCGCAAGGAAGCTTCTCTTTCACGCCAGTGGGCCCGGCCGTGTCGGCCGGGCCCACTCGTTGCTCGCGCGTGGCGTGCTCCTCACGCCGGATGCTTTGTCGTCTACCAGCGGTACCAGCGGCCCTTGCGGCCGCCGCTGTCCGCGGAGCGGACGACGAAGCCGAGCAGCCACACGATGAGCACGATCACCGCGATCCACCACAGTGCCTTCAGGGCGAAGCCCGCACCGAAGAGGATCAGAGCCAGCAGAAGAACGAGAAGCAGGGGAACCATCGTTATCAACCTCCTGGCCACCGAATGCCCTTACTTCAGCCCTACAAGCACGCAAAATGAGAGTTACTTCCGAGGAATCAGGGGCATATGCGCGCCGCACGCCATCGACGGTTCCCTGTTTCACACACCTCACGCACCGCAGACACGCAGCGCGTATCACTCAACGCTATGCCATGGCCTTGGGTTTGGCGGGTCTGTCACAGGGTCGCACGTACAGCCGGCACCCCAGACCGGCGACCGAGGGAACTCAGCCGCGCGACCGCCGCAGAAGCTGAACAGGCGCCGGGCAAGAGCGTGGGCGACGCGCATGAGGCCAGCGTGGCGCTGTGACCCGCATCGGGACGCTCGACCTTGTCATCCCGTCCCTGGCCCGTTCGCTCGCAGCCGTCCACGAACAGCGACGAGCCCTGGAAGCGCATCGCCGAGGGGCGCCATCGCTCGCGCAGTCCGGTCAGCGACCGCCTCTGCGTGCGTTTGGGCGGACGGGTCTGGTCGGCGGCCTGGCAGGCGAGTGCGTAGGCGGCCCGCTCCCCCGGCGCGTGCCCGTGCTTCTCCTCGTATCGGGCGGTGAGGACGGGCAGCGCGTCCTCGATCTGCTTGGCGGCGGGTCGACTGCCAGTCGATCAGCCGCTGGTCGATGCCCGCGATCTCCATGACGGGCCGGCGGCCGGGCGTCACCTCGCGCGACACCCACGCCCACCCGAGCCGGGCAGACACCTCCTCCATGAAGTACAAGGTGTAAAGGGTGTCGGCGGCGACGATGTGGGTCATCAGCGAGTCCGCCGACAGGTTGCCCCACTTCCCGTCGTGGGGCCGCCGGGCGCGGATCGACACGATCGCGTGCGCGTGGAGCAGCGGCCTCGATTCCGTGGCTCTGGACTCGTAGCGCCTGAAGACCGCGACGATCAGCCCGTCCTTGACCCGGGCCCGCTGCTTGCCGCCGGCCTTCGAGCGGATCTCCGCGACCGACTCCTCCAGCCACGCCAGGTCTTGTCGCGGGCGATGTCGTCGCACAGCTCCAACACCCGGCGGTGCTCGTCGTCCATCAGGGCCCACGCGATGTGTGCCGTCGGCGGGGACCGGAACACCAGGTCGCCGACCAGCCGGTGCCGGCGCTCCAGTCGGGGCTGGGAGGAAGGAGGGCAGGCCTGGCCGGGCCGGTCGGGGGATTGTTCATGCGGAGGGTCTGCCCAGGCGGCTGGTCGATGAGGCGGCCTTCGGACAGCCGAGAGGGGTGGTGTCGTCCGGCTGGTCGCATCCCTCGGTGCGCGCGGGCCGCGGCGCGCGGCCAGGGCGCGGGCGAGCCAGGCGTCGATGTCGGCCTGGACGTGCTACCCGGCGCGGCGGGTGAGCTCGTCTCGGACGGCTTCGTCGCCCTCGCGGGGCTCGGCCTGCCCCAGCGTGCCCAGCTCGCGCAGCGCCTGGAGTTCGTCGGCGCGGGCCGCGATCCGCTGCGCCTCGCGTACGGCGGCTTCCCGTTCGGCGGCGGCCGCGGCCTCCGTGGCGAGCTCGGCCTGGACGACGTCGCCGGTGTCCGGGTCGTACACAGTGCCCGGCGCGGCGGCGAGCAGCCGGTCAATGCGCTCCCACTCGGCCAGTTCCGCCTGCCGGCGCTCGTCGGTGGCCAGGTCCGCGTGCCGGGAAGCCTGCCGCGCATCGAACTGGGCGTCCTCGAGGGCGGCCGCGACGGCGGCGGATACTACGTATCCGGTGGAGGTCACCGTCGCCTGCGCGGCCGTCGACGGTCATGGCCTGGCGGGCGACGACGAGGTCGTCACCATCTCCACCCGATCCAGACTGATCGGGCCGAGGCCCGGATCTACATCACCGAGACGCGAGATCGAGGCTACGGCGATCCCCCGCCACCCGTGACCAGCCCGGGGGCGACCCCAACCGGACCGGTCCAGCCGGGGTCCGCGGCGACACTTCCCGGTCAGCAGTCCGGGGGCGGTGGCGCCGTGCCGTCGATGTGGGCTTTGACGAACTCGTAGGCACGATCACCCACCTGCTTGCCCAGTTCCCGTCCCGCCTTGATGGCGGAGCGGAAGTGCACGCCACCCAGTAACCTGCTCAGGCCGCACGCCTGCTCCCACTCGGTCAGCGTCTCCCACGGGCCGAGCGTGGTGTCGGCTTTCGGCGTGATCCCCGGCTCGACCAGCGACGAGCCTTTGGCGACGCGGATCGACAGGCCGAGGGCATCCGAGCCGGTGAACCGCCGGATCGCCTGGGCCACCGCGCCGCAGTATGCCGCCGAGGTCGACGGGTACTCCGGGTGGTCCGCTGTCTCGAGATAGCTGCGCCACTCGTTTCCCTTGATGTCGGTGACGGTGCCCTGGCCGGGCCCGCCCCACGCGGTCACGTCCTGATTGCCGTAGAGGTAGCGGATCGCGGTGAACGGCCGGACCGAGTCGTAGTGCAGTTTGTGATGCCAGGCCGCGATGCCGGCGTCGAATGGGGCCACATTGGACAGGGCGTCGATGAAGACGAACTGGTCGAGGTCGTAGTTGTTGACGGCCGCGATGTGCCGGTAGCTGGGCGGCAGTGCCCAGAACTTGTCATTGAAGTTCTCGGCCAGCATCTTCTGGTAATCGGTCAGACTGGCTGAGGCGCGCAGGATTTCGTCCGCCTGCCGTTTGTACCCGGCCGGATTATGCCGCGCGTCGCTGTTCACCGGTGGTGGCACCCGGAACTGTCGGGGGTCGTCGTACGAGTAGGGACGCGTGACGCTGAACTGCGGCGTGACGAATTTCTGGATCCGGAAGACGCCATTGCCGCGGGTTACCACGTTCGGCTGCCAGCGTGACGGGTCGTGAATGGTGTCGGCGGTGTTGACCGGTTTGTATCCGAGGTAGTCTGCGTAGGGTTGTCGGTTATATCTCCGACCGCCCATGTCGCCGAGCTGGTTCATGCCGTCGTGTAGCCTGCTGACGATCACCGCTTCGCCGGCGGCGTTGCCGATTCCTGCGGGCGTGGTGAGGTCGCGGCTGTTGTTGTCCGGGTCGACCCCGGTCGAGGTCATCATGTCGCGCCATTGCGCGCGGAACTGGGGCAACTGACTGTTGAGTACCCGGTAGCTCGCGTACATGATGGCGATGTTGCGTTGCCGGTTGGTCACATGCTCACTCGCCGGTCGGCGGCCGAGCCGCGAGGCCATGCCCACCGCTGTGGGATGGTACGGCGCGATCGCGTCGAACCAGGCGTTGTTGAGCAACACCGTGTACCGGATGACGAGCGAGGCGTCGCTGGGGGACACCGTGGTACGGAAAAGAGGGTTTTCCGTGGGGATGACCACTTCCTGTATCGCGTTTCCGATGTCGAAGTCGAACGGAATGGTGCGACGCTCTCTCATGTTCATGCCGCCGTCCTTCCAGAGGACGAGTTGGATTCCAGATTGCACTGGACGAGGAGAACGCGGGGAGATCTAGGAATTTCCGTTGATGCTACGGTACCAACATGTGACCTGAGTCTCTATCACGATTTCATTCCATTGAGCCTTTTTCAGCCTGACGATGTCGGCCGCGTGTTGGACAGATCGGTGGAACGACGAAGCTCCTGGTAGGCGGGTTCTCAACCAAGATCGCCCGCATTCACCAGGAGCTTCGCGTGCTTGTCTACCCGTCGTCGATCGACCTGTCCAGTCGCACTCTGCGCTGCCTGACGGGATGACTCGCTGCCCGGCGAGGGGAGATCGGGACCCGATGGTGTCGGCTGACAGCCAACCGTCAGACTCTCCGCGCCCTGGCCCGTCTGCGATGCGGTGACACTTACGCCCAGCTCGCCGCCGGGTTGGGCATCGGCGTCGTCGTTGTCACCCTGCCCAACGAGCTGATGGGCAGATAGCCGTCGTCCATCCGCCTCCCATGCGGATGCGTGAGCGAGTCCCGGACTGCAACGGTCCGGGGCTCGCGGGCTGTTCGGGGCGCGGCTGCTACAGGTCGAACTCGAGGTGTTCGATGTCCGTGAAGCGGACCTCTTCCAGGGAGCCGGCGCTGCGGCCACCGTACGGGAAGTAGACCTCCTTGAGTGCTTCGGCCGCGATCTGCTGGAGCCGCTGGTCGGTGGCACCCTGCACGTGGGCGTCGAAGAGGCGGGCGGCGTAGACGGGCGGCAGGGCGACGGTCAGGTGCCGGAAGCGGTCCTGGTGCGTCGATCCGATCGGCGCGGTGTAGCCCATGCGGGCGCGGGTGTCGATGACGATGCCGCCGGTGATGGCCGCCTTCTGCCGGGCCTTGGCCCGGATCTGCGGCTGCCAGCGCTTCTTCACCTCGCGCTCCAGGCGCGCGGCGAGGTCGGGGCGCGGCTTTTTGATCTGGTCCTTCACGTACCGTTCGACGGTGCGCTGGGAGATCCGCAGCAGCTGGGCGACCGCCTTCGTGCCCTCGAGCTGCCTGACCAGGTAGCGCATCTGCGCAGGCGCGCTCTTGGGCGCCGGGCGGGTGAACACCTTCTGCACCGCGGCCTCCAGGCCGTCCCCGAACAGGCTCATCGCCGCCTACTCCTACTCTCCTTGTCGACGTCGGTGACGGTGCCGTCCTTGATGTACCGGGCGAGGTTAAGCTCCGGGGCGTTGAACCGCTCCCGTACTTCCTCGCCCCACAGCACGGACTGGGTGCCCTCGTGCTTGACCAGGCCGGGGTTGATGCCGAGCTTGAAGCCGCCGGGCAGCGCGGTGCCGTCCCGGTAGGGCAGGAAGTCCAGCGGCGACCCGCCGTTCGCGGCGTAGACGACGCAGTCGGACAGGATCGCGATGGAGTACTGACCCGTGAACGCCGCGTGCTTGACGATCTTGCGGTGCAGGTTGATCCGGGTGCGGGAGATGACCGCCGCGCGGATGTCCGGCCGCCAGGTCGGGCGGGACAGCGTGCGCCACGGCTCGCCCGGCCGCCAGCCCTCCCCGCGCGGCCGCTCACACAGCTTGCCCAGCCCGCCCTTCACCGTCGCCTTGACCGCCGACACGACGATCGCCAGCTCGGGGTCACGCTGCTTGTAGCCGTTCATCGCCGCGAGGAAGTCGGCCGGCTCCATATCCGTGTGCACGCCGAGGTCGGCCATCGTGGCGAGGAAGGCGTCCCGCAGCCGCTTGTACCAACCGTCCAGGTACCGGCCGTTGTCGTACCGGACCCACGCCTTGATCGGCCGCACCTCGTAGCCCAGCTCCTGGGCGTAGGCGACCGTGGGCGTGGCGTACCAGGCCGGGCCCTCGGGGCGCTCGCCCTTCGGCGTGAACGGGCTCGGCAGCAGGTCGCCGTCCAGCTCCACCCACTCCTTGCCGACCTTCACGCGGGACAGGTCGACGTGGGACAGGTCGACCAGCCACGAGCCTGGCAGCTTCGGGTCGAATACCGGCTGCTTGACGTGCGTCGCCTCGCCCAGGCCGACGGTCAGACCGTTCGCGCCGGCGGCGAAGGCCATGTTGACGTCGATGCCGACCAAGAAGCGCAGGGTGCACTCCGCGTCGGTCATCGGGCGCGCCCGGTCGTACGCCTCCTCGAACAGCTTCTCCCCCGGGCCCCGCACGTGGAAGCGGGGCAGGTCCTTGAGGACCGGGTGGCCGTCGGGGACCTCGCACGGCGGCCAGTTCATCGGGTCGATGGCGTCCTTGCCCAGCGAGCCGGGGTTGTGCTCGGAGTGCCGCTTGCCGTCGGCATCCGGCTCGGAGGGGCGCGTCGGCGGGTGCAGGGCGGTCATCAGCTCCAGGCCGGTCACAGCGGTGGAGCCGCGCGGCGTCATCACCCGGGACGCGTACACGCCCAGGACACGGGCGAGCTCGGCCGGCGGGAGCTGCCCGGCCTCACCCCAGTGCCGGGTGTCCAGCCTCCCCACGACGGGATGCACAGCTGCACGCGGGCCCGCTCCGAGCCGGTGGCGGGGCGGTAGATCCGCGCCCACGGGCCGAAGCCGCACTTGGTCAGCTTCCATTCCGCGCACGCGAGTTGCTTGATGACCTTGTGGCCCTCCGGGATCCGTCCGGCGAGCCGCTCCTCCTCGGTGAGGGCTACGGGCAGGCCGTAGCGCTCCAGGGCGGCTTCGGTGAGCACGAGCAGCGGGTCGGCGTCCTTGCCCGGCCCGGCGAGCTTCGCCTCGCGCAGCGTCCAGTCCACCAAGGCCGGGATGCTCTTGGCGGGCACGTCCAGGACCAGGCCGCCGGTGCAGTGCGCCAGCACCTTGCCGTCCTCGACATCGACGACCGCGAGCGGCCCGTTTTCGAACCGCGGATCGGCACCGCCCGCCGGAGTACCGGCCGGGGCCGCCTTCTTCGCACCCGGCCGTCGCGACGTCGACTACGTCCTGGTGGTGCGCACCGGACGGGGCGCGGCCGCCGGAGCAGCGGCAACGGGAGCAGTGACAGGGGCCTGGGTGTTCTCGGGTGCAGTCATGTCCGCAGCGTCGGGCGCCTGGCCTATGGACAGAGTCTGCGTTTCCGCCGGGGCGGAAGCGGCGGTGAACGTGGCCGGCGCTGTGGCGTCCTGAACCGGCGCGGCGATGGCGTCGGCGGGATAGAGCTCCGCCAGCTTGTCCAGCAGCCGGGCGTAGGCGTCGCGCTCGGCCTCCCAGCCCGACACCGTGGCCCGGCGCACCCGCAGCGCGGCGGCCACTTCGTCGATCGTCAGGCCGTGCGCGGCACGCAGCCGCTTGCGCTCCGCCGGTGGCGGCAGCTTGCCCGGGACGCGACCAGCGCATCGACTGCGTCGAACAACTCGGACATGGAACACTTCCTGACCGCACATCCTATCCTTCGGAGCGTACTTATGGCGTACGTATAGCGAGCATATTGCGTACGGACAGCGTTCAGGGCTGGTTGGCGTGGTGCCATTCGAAGCCAGCGAGAAAGTTTACGTTTGATCGCGCGGGGCGGTGATCAGTAGCCGACGGTGAAGCGCTGGTGGTGATGGCGGGGCCGCTCGATCTCGTCGAGGAGGGCGACGGCGTAGTCCTCGACGGAGATGGTGCTGTCGCCGTTCTCGTCCGTGACGAGGTCGTCCAGGGCGGTCCGGTAGACGCCGGTGCGGTCGCCGGGGGCGATCGTCGCCGCAGGGCTGAGGTTGGTCCAGTCGACGTCGGTGACGGTGCGGTAGTGGTCGAGGGCGTCACCGTGGGCGTGCATGATCTGCAGGAGGAAGTCGGGCAGCCCGGGGGCGTCCCAGACCTGCTTGCCGTCGGGGGTGCGCAGGGAGCCGGCACCGCCGACGGTGATCAGGCGGGGGGCCCGGGCGCCGAGGGTGCGCAGACCTTCGGTGAGGGCTTCGGCGGCGGGCCGGATGGTGGCGAGGTGGCCGGGTCCGTCACCGCCGCCGACGGCGCTGACGACGACGTCCTGGTCTTTCGCGGCGGCGGTGACCGACTGGGGGTCGAGGACGTCGCCCGTGGTGACGGCCAGGTCGGCGTGCCGTTCGGTGACCTTCGCGGGGTCGCGGACGACCGCGGTGACGCGGTGGCCTCGGCGCAGGGCCTCGCGCACGATGGCGGAGCCGATGGTGCCATTGGCGCCGAAGACAGCGATGTTCGTCATGGGATGTCCTCCGTGGTTCGTGGTGCCGCCGTGCGGTGGGTCAGGTGAGGGGGGCGGAGTACTCGTTGAGGGCGCCAGTGAGCTTGGCGGCGCTGCTGGCAGGGCCGTCCAGGCGGTCGACGTGGGTGGGGGTGTGCGGGAGCCGGGCGGGGTGGGCGCCTCGGCGGCACCTGCACACGGTGCCGCCGGGGCCGTCGTCGGCGGGTGAGCGGTTCACGGCACGAGGACGATGCGTCCGGGCAGGCCGCCCTGGGCGAGTCGTGCGTGGGCCTCGGCCGCGGCGGTCAGGGGGTAGGTCTTGGCGACGCGGGCGAAGAGCACGCCCTGGTCGGCCAAGCGGGACAGGTCGGCGAGGAGGGCGGCGTCGGACCGTACGCTGACGGCCTCGACGCGGATGCCGCGCTCGGAGGCGGGTTCGCTGCCGGGCCACAGGCCGGCGTAGGCGCCGCCGTCGCGGACGGCGGCGAGCGCGGCGGCACCCAGGCTCGCGGTGTCCAGGACGCCGTCGAAGGACGCGGGCTCGGGGGTCTGGTCGCGGGGCAGGAAGTGATCGGCGCCGCGGGCCCGGACGAAATCCTCGACGGCCACGTCCCCGGCCCCGGTGACCTTCAGGCCCCGTTGGTGGGCCAGTTCCACCGCGTGGGCGCCCACTCCGCCGTTCGCGCCGACGACCAGCAGGCTCTGCCCCGGCGCCAGGTCGAGCAGGTCGAGCACCTGGGAGGCGGTCGTGGCGTTCAGCGGCAGGGTGGCGGCATGGACGTCGTCGAGGGAGGCGGGGGACGGAGCGAGGATGCCGGCGTCCACGACGATGTAGTCCGCGTGGGTGCCCAGCGGCTTGTGGTGTCCGGTCACCACGGCGAAGACGCGCTCGCCCACCTTCCAGTCGGCGCCGGGGCCGACGGCGTCGACCACGCCGGCCACGTCGAAGCCGAGCCCGACGGGGCCCTGACCGCCGAAGACGCCGGAGCGCATGGCGACATCCACCGGGTTGATCGCGGCAGCCCTCGCCTTGACGCGTACCTGCCCCTCGCCCGGTACGGGGAGCGGATGCTCGGTGATCTCGACGGCCTCGGGGCCGCCGAAACGGGAAACGGTCGCGGCGCGCATGGTCATGATCTTCCTCCAGAAGGCGGGCGGGTGCCGCCCGAGCGGTGATGGGGGGTGACGCGTTCTCTCTCGCGGGCGCCGGCGCCACCCCCGCGGGGTTCACGCCGGGCTTATATCCCACTACACACCGATAGAGGTGTTACGGACGATTGGTGCGTAACCCCATGGTGCGTCACCATGGAGAGGTCTACAAAAGGCACACGCGTGTGCGGAACCGGAAAGGCAGGTGCGTCATGCGGGCCGACGCGAAGGACGAGCGGGCCGCCGTGCTGTCGGGGCCGTGCGCCCGCTGGCCTGCCGAGCAGGGCGAGACGATCCGGCAGATCGTGGACCGGGCCGGCGACAAGTGGACCGTGCTCGTGATCGGCACCCTGGAGCACGGCCCGCTGCGCTACACCGACCTGCAGAACGCCGTCACCGGCATCTCCCAGCGCATGCTCACCCACACCCTGCGCCAGCTCCAACGTGACGGCCTGGTCACCCGCACCGCCTACCCCGAGGTGCCCCCGCGCGTCGAGTACGCCCTGACCGACCTGGGCACCACCCTCCTCGACGCCGTCACCGCCCTCGTCGACTGGGCCGGCACCCACCACGACGAGATCACCGCGAACCGCGCCCGCTACGACAGCGAAGCCACCGCCGGCTGATACGGCAGCAACGCCTCCAGCCGCTCACGTAGTCACACACCACCTCATGACAGAGGCGCTGACACTTCACGTGGCAGAGCGGCTGTCACCCTCGTGGCAGACGACACCCGGCAGAATCAGCGGTTCGCCCACACACTTGGGGGCGACATCCGCTTCACCGTGGCGGTCAGCAGTGATCAGACGTGGCTGCGCCGCGCCCTGGGTGGCCACGAGCTGAACGTCCAGCTCACCGTCGGGGTGTCACCGTTCGACGAGGCAGGAAAGGTCCTCGCCCTGGAGGCGGAGCTGTTCGGCTTCGACACCGCGCCAGTGCAGCAATCCCGGCTCGGCAGGACCACGGCGAACCTCGCGTACACGCCCGTCGTGACGGTGCACCGTGTGAAGCTGGTGTTCCCGCTGACGTCGTTGCAGGTCCACGCGATCGAGGCAGCCCGCCCGGTGACGTGCGGTTCGAGGTCGACCTGAACGCCACCCTGCCGCAGGCGGCCGGATACCCGGGATGCGCCCAGGCCACGGAGCACATCACCATGGCCAAGAGGCGGCCCCGGGCTGTGTGCTGAAGTGCTCCGGCAAGCGGAACTCCCGTCGACCAGAGAAGCTAGAGGGCATCCGGGTCGACGCCCTGTGGCCGTGGCCGGAGAAGACGAGGTCTAGCTAGTGACCTGAGTCAGAGATCTCTGGCAGTAGGCGGCGATCTTGTTGAGGATCTCGTCGGCGGTCTTCGTCCAGACGAAGGGCCGGGGGCTGTCGTACCAGTCGGCGACCCGTGCCCTGATGTCGCGCTCAAGAGCCTGGACGAAGCGGTGGACACCGCGGCGGAGTCTCTTCTGTGTGAGTTCGCCGAACCACCGTTCCACCAGGTTCAGCCACGATGAGCCGGTGGGCGTGAAGTGCAGGTGGAAGCGGGGATGTACCAACAGCCACTTCTTGATGGCGGGTGTCTTGTGAGTGGCGTAGTTGTCCAGGATCAGATGGATGTCGAGGGCTGTGGGGACCTCCTTGTCGAGCTTGGCCAGGAAATTTTTGAACTCGGCGGCTCGGTGCCTGCGGTGGGTCGAGCCGATCACCTTGCCGCTGGCAACTTCCAGGGCTGCGAAGAGGGTGGTGGTGCCGGCACCGACGTAATCGTGGCTGCGGCGTTCAGGAACGCCAGGCATTATCGGCAGGATCGGCTGCGAACGGTCCAGGGCCTGGATCCGGGACTTCTCGTCCACGTAGAGCACCAGGGCCTTCTCCGGCGGGTCGAGGTAGAGGCCGACCGCATCGCGGACCTTGTCGATGAACAGCGGGTCCGTGGACAGCTTGAATGTCTCACAGCGGTGCGGGGCCAGGGCGAAGGCACGCCAGATCCTTGAGATGGCCGACTGGGACATTCCGGTCGCCGCTGCCATGGAACGGGTCAGCCAGTGCGTCGCGTTGGGCGGCTTCTCCTCAAGTGTCCTGACGATGACCCGCTCCACATCGGCATCGGTGATCTTCCGGGGGCACCTGGCCTGGGCTCGTCGGACAGGCCGTCCAGGCCGCGGTCGAGAAAGCGTCTTCGCCAGGTGCGGACCGTGTCCGGAGCGACCTTCAGCCGCCGTGACACCTCCATGATCGAGTATCCCTGGGCACACTCGAGCACGATCCGGGAACGCAGGACCAGAGCCTGAGCCGTCGAGCGGCGACGCACCCATCCCTCAAGCACGGCACGCTGAGCATCCGTTACCGACAACGGCGGGATCTTCGGTCCACGACGATTCACACCAAACCCACGATGAATCTCTGACTCAGGTCACTAGCGCGCATCCGTGAGGCCGTCGCCCGTCTGGCGGCCGGCTCCGGGGCCGAGCGCGCCACAGCCGTGGACGTCGGGTACGGGACGGGCTGATACCTGGCCGGTGTGCTCGACCGGATGTCCGGGGCCTGGGGCTGGACACGTCGGTGCGCGCGCTGCGCTCGGCGGCTCGAGCCCATGCCCGAGCCGCCGCGGCGGCCTGGGACGTCTTCCGTCCCTTCCCGCTGGCCGGTGCGGTGACCGATGCGTGTTGAGCGTGTTCGCTCCGCGCGACCCAGCCGGGTTCCACCGGCTGCTGCGCCCGCCCGGCGGGTTGGTCGTCGTCCGTCCCACCGGTCGGCATCCGACCGAACCGCGTGGCCGGGTCGCCGCGATGGCCGCGACCGACCCGGCCAAGGCACAACGCCCGCACCGAGCGCTAAACCCCTTTTTCGGGGCCGCCGACACCGAACAGGTCGCCTACTCCGCGCCCCTGACCAGGCGGGAAGCCCTCGACCTGGTGGGGATGACACCGAGCGCACGCCATGTGAGCCGTGCGGACCTGGACGGCGACGGACTCCTGCCCGACGAGGTCACCGTCTCTGTACTGGTCAGCGCCTACCAGCCCCGGTGACCGGGCGAGCGCTCCGCTCGCCCCGCGGGCGTTCAGGCGACCGCCGGGCTTCCCCCTCCCCCGAGTTCGTGGTGGATCGGAGTTCTCCCGCCGGTCAGGGGGACGCCCGTGCCGCCCCGGCTGGTGGCGACGATCTCCGCGACGATCGACAGGGCGGTCTCCTCCGGTGTGCGGGCGCCGAGGTCGAGGCCGATCGGTGAGCGGAGCCGGGCCAGCTCGCGTTCGGTCAGGCCCTCCGACCGCAGCCGCCGGTCGCGGTCGTCGTGGGTGCGGCGGGAGCCCATGGCGCCGACGAACGCGGCCGGCATCCGAAGGGCCGCCTTCAGCAGCGGTACGTCGAACTTCGCGTCGTGGGTGAGCACGCACAGGACGGTACGGGCGTCGGTCGCGGTACGCCGAAGGTAGCGGTGCGGCCAGTCGACGACGACCTCATCGGCGTCCGGGAAGCGGGCGCGGGTGGCGAAGACGGGGCGGGCGTCGCAGACGGTCACGTGGTAGCCGAGGAACTTGCCGGCCCGGGCCAGCGCCGCGGCGAAGTCGACCGCGCCGAAGACGATCATGCGCGGGGGCGGCACGTTCGACTCGACCAGCAGCGTCAGCCCGCCGGGGCAGTGCGAACCGTCCGCCGAGAGCTCCACCGTGCCGGTGCGGCCCGCCTCCAGCAGCGCCCGGGCTTCGGCCGTCGCGGTCCGGTCCAGGTCCGGGTGGCCGCCGAGACCGCCCTGGGACGTGCCGTCGGACCGGACCAGCAGGGCGCGTCCGAGGAGTTCGGCGGGGCCGCGGGCGACCCGGGCGAGGGCTGCCGGTTCGTCCTGGGCGGCGGCCGACAGCGCCGCGCCGAGGACCGCTCGGACGGGCGCCTCGGCGCCCACCGGTGTGACCAGCACGTCGACCGTCCCGCCGCAGGTCAGTCCCACGGCGAAGGCGTCCTCGTCGCTGTAGCCGAACCGTTGGAGGACGCTCTCGCCGCTCCGGAGCGCCTCGCTGCACAGGTCGTACACCGCGCCCTCGACGCAGCCGCCGGAGACCGAACCGATGGCGGTGCCCGCACGGTCGACGGCGAGGGCGGCGCCGGGACCGCGCGGGGCGCTGCCGCCCACGGCCACCACGGTGGCGACGGCGAACTCCCGGCCCTCCTCGGTCCAGTGGTGCAGTTCCGCTGCCAGGTCAAGCATCCCGGGCCCCCGCGGCGGCCGACAGGACGCGGTCGGGCCGGATGGGCAGGCTGCGGTGGCGTACACCGGTCGCGTGCCAGACCGCGTTCGCCACGGCGGCCGCGGCTCCGACGACGCCGATCTCACCGATGCCCTTGATCCCGACCGGGTCGTCGTCGTAGGTGTCGTCGATCCAGTCGGCCTCGATGCGGGGCACGTCGGCGTGGGTGGCCACGTGATAACCCGCGAGGTCGGCGCCGACGTGTCCGCCGGAGGCGCGGTCCCGGACCGCCTCCTCGTGCAGGGCCATGGAGATGCCCCAGATCATGCCGCCCAGGAACTGGTTCCGCGCGGTGAGCGGGTTGACGATCCGGCCCGCCGCGAAGATGCCGAGCATGCGCCGCACCCGCACCTCGCCGGTGGTGACGTCCACGGCGACCTCGGCGAACTGTGCTCCGAAGGAATGCCGTTCGGCGGGGGCGAGGGCTCCGATGGCCTCCGTGGTGTCCGATCGCACCGTGAGACCCTCCGGGGGGACGTCGGCGCCGAGGGCCAGCCGTTCGCGGAGTTCACCGGCCGCCTCCCTGACGGCCCAGGACCAGGAGCGGGTGCCCATGGAGCCGCCGGCGACCATCGCCGGTCCGAAGTCGCTGTCGCCGATGCGCACCTGGACGTGCTCGGGCCGCACCTGGAGGGCGTCCGCGGCGACGAGGGAGAGCGCGGTACGGGCCCCGGTGCCGATGTCGGCTGCGGAGATCCGGACGGTGAAGGTGCCGTCCGGATGCGCGGTCGCGGTCGCGGTGGAGGGGGCGGCTCCCGACGGGAAGGAGGCCGCCGCCGTGCCGGTGCCGAGCAGCCAGCGGCCCTCCCGGCGCAGTCCGGGGCGCCTGTCCCGGTCCGCCCAACCGAACCTGCGGGCCCCTTCCCGGAAGCAGGCGGCCAGATTGCGGCCCGCGAACGGCAGGCCGGACACCGGCCCCTTGTCGGGTTCGTTGCGCAGGCGCAGCTCGATCGGGTCGATCCCGCACTTCTCGGCGAGTTCGTCGAGCGCCGCCTCCAGCGCGAACGATCCGGGTGCCTCGCCCGGGGCGCGCATGTAGGTCGGGGACGGCACGTCGAGCCGTACGACGCGGTTGGCGGTGTGGTGGGCGTCGGCGTCGTACATCACCCGCGCCACCCCGGCGCTCGGTTCGACGAACTCGTACACGGTGGAGGTGCGGCTGAGCGAGCGGTGTTCCAGTGCGCGCAGGCGTCCGTCGGGGTCGGCGCCGAGCCGGACCCGCTGGGTGGTGGGACTGCGGTGGCCGGCCAGCGAGAACATCTGGCGTCGGGTCAGGACCACCCGGACGGGCCGTTGGAGCATGGTCGCGGCCATCACCGCGGCAACCTGGTGGGCGCGGACCCCCTTGCTGCCGAAGCCACCGCCGACGTGTTCGGAGCGTACACGCACGGAGGCCGGGTCGAGTGAGAAGAGGCTCGCGAGTTCGCCGGCGACCCAGGTGACGCCCTGGTTGGAGTCGATCACCTCGAGTCGTCCGTCGTCCCAGCGGGCGGTCGCCGCATGGGGTTCCATCGGGTTGTGGTGCTCTTCGGGGGTGGTGTATTCCGCGTCCACGACGAAGGCCGAGGACGCCAGCTGGGCGTCGAGGTCGCCCTTCTCCGTCACGCCCGGCATATGGCCGTCCACCGGGTAGGCGTCCGGGTGCTCGCCCGTGAACTCGGTCTCGTGCGGCTCCTGTTCGTAGTGCACGACGAGTGCTTCGGCGGCCTCCCTCGCCTGCTCGGACGTCTCCGCGACGACCAGCGCCACCGGCCAGCCCCGGTGCGGCACCCGGTCGTGCTGGAAGACGGCGCAGGTCGGGTCGGGCTTGCCCAGCAGACCGGTGTATTCGGTGTCGAGGTGGGGGGCGTTGCGGTGGTCGAGTACGGCGAGGACGCCCGGCATGGCGAGGACGGGTTCGGTGTCGAGGCCGAGGATGCGGCCGCGGGCGACCGTGGACAGCACCAGCCAGCCATGGGCGAGGTCGGCGAAGGGCACCTCCGCCGAGTACCGGGCGGCGCCGGTGACCTTGTCACGGCCTTCGACACGGGTGTGGCCGGTGCCGACGGAAGCCGTCCGCGCGGATGTTCCGGTGGTGACGGTGGTCATCGGGCGGCCTCCTCGGCGAGTTCGGTCAGGACGGCCACCGTGAGGTTGCGGGCGAGGTCCACCTTGTAGCCGTTGTGGGGCAGCGGCCGTGCCGCCGCCAGTTCGGCGTCCGCCGCGGCGGCGTAGGTCTCGGGGCCGGCCGGTGCGCCGGTCAGGATCCGCTCGGCGGCGAGGGCGCGCCAGGGGCGGGACGCCACGGCTCCGAAGGCCAGGCGCGCGTCCCGGACGACGCCGTCGCGGATGTCGAGTGCGGCGGCGAGGGAGCCGATGGCGAAGGCGTAGGAGGCGCGCTCGCGCACCTTGCGGTAGCGGGAGGTGGCGGCGACCGGGGCGGACGGCAGCGTGATGGCGGTGATCAGCGCGCCCGGCGGCAGGGTGGTCTCCCGGTGCGGGGTGTCCCCGACGGGCAGGTAGAAGTCGGCGAGCGGCGTCTTCCCGGGGCCGTCGGCCGTTTCGAAGTGGACGACGGCGTCGAAGGCGGTCAGTGCCACGGCCATGTCCGAGGGGTGCACGGCCACGCAGTGCTCGGTCGCTCCCAGGATCGCGTGGTTGTGGTGCTCGCCCTCGAGGGCGGGGCAACCGCTGCCGGGCACCCGCTTGTTGCAGGGCTGGGTGATGTCGGTGAAGTAGCCGCAGCGGGTGCGCTGCAGCAGGTTCCCGCCGACCGTGGCCATGTTGCGCAGTTGTCCCGACGCGCCGGCCAGCACCGCCTGGGCGAGCGCCGGGTAGCGGCGCCGGACCTCGGGGTGGGCGGCCAGGTCTCCGTTGGTGACGGTGGCGCCGATCCGCAGTCCGCCCTCGGGCGTCGTCTCGATCCGGTCGAGCGGCAGCTCGCGGATGTCGATGAGCCGTGCCGGACGCTCGACCCCGGTCTTCATGAGGTCGACGAGGTTGGTGCCGCCGCCCAGGTAGCGGGTGTCCGGATCGGCGTCGAGCAGTGCGACGGCGCCGGCGACGTCGTGCACCCGCTGGTAGTTGAACTCCCTCATGCCACGGTCTCCTTCGCACCCGTCACGGGGTGCCCCTGCGTCCGGGCTGCCGCCGCGCGGGCCACCGCTTCGACGATCGAGACGTACGCGCCGCAGCGGCACAGGTTCCCGCTCATCCGCTCGCGGATCTCGTCGACGGTCAGGGGCGGTGGTCCCGCTTCGGGGCGGACGTCTTCGGTGACGGCGCTCGGCCAGCCCGCCGCGTGTTCCTCGATCACCCCGATCGCCGAGCAGATCTGGCCCGGGGTGCAGTAGCCGCACTGGAAGCCGTCCAGATCGAGGAAGGCCTGCTGGACGGGGTGCAACCGTTCGCCGTCGGCCACGCCTTCGATGGTGGTGATCTCCCGACCCTCGGCCGCCACGGCGAGTTGCAGGCAGGCGACGGCCCGGCGTCCGTCCAGCAGGACCGTGCAGGCCCCGCACTGACCCTGGTCACAGCCCTTTTTGGTGCCGGTCAGATCGAGTCGCTCGCGCAGTGCGTCGAGCAGGGTGGTGCGGTGATCGACGGGCAGTGTGTGCTTCTCGCCGTTGATCTTCAAAGTGATGACGCTGGACGTCGATGAGGCCATGAGCTGCTTCTTTCGCATTTCCAGGACAGATGGGGCGGCAGCCGGGAAGGCCGGGGCGGCCCGGGGATCTCCGTCGTGCGGGCCGGAGCCGCACGGGGGCGAAGCGAAGGTGCGGGGTGCTGGGGCCGAACAGTGCAGCTGGCGGCTGCCACAGGGCCGCGTCCGCCGCTATGGTGGACGTGACCGGACAGCTGTCCGCTACCTGGAAACTTAACGGACAGCTGTCCGCTTAGCAAGGGCGAGCTTTGGCCACGCCCCTTGAGGAGGACGAGTGCCTCAGCAGCAGGACTCACCCCGGCGCTCCGACGCGCAGCGCAACCGCGAGCGCATCCTGGAAGTGGCTCTCGTCGAGCTGTCCCGCTGCGCGGACGCCCCGCTCAGCGCGATCGCCAAGAAGGCCGGCGTCGGACAGGGCACCTTCTACCGCAACTTCCCCAATCGCGAGTCGCTCGTCCTCGAGATCTACCGCCACGAGATGCAGCAGGTCGCGGACAGCGCCGAGCAGCTGCTCGGCAGCCGGGCACCCGACGAGGCCCTGCGCGCCTGGATGGACCGGCTGTCCGAGTTCGCCATGACGAAGGCCGGACTGGCCGACGCGATCCGGCAGGTCACCAGCGCACCGGGCGGCCCCGCGAAGCCGTCCCCGACGCCGGTGGCCCGGGCGGCGGAACTCCTGCTCCGTGCCAACGAGGACGCCGGCACCGTACGGCCCGGCGTCACCGCGGACGACTTCCTCCTCGCCATCGCCGGCCTGTGGCAGCTCGACCCCCGCGAGGACTGGCGGCCCCGCGCCGCCCGGCTCCTCGACCTGGTCATGGACGGACTGCGTACGGGGGCTCCCCGGGGCGAAGCGCCGGGCTGCCCCTGAACCCGCACCGCCACCCTGCGGCCGCCCTCGGCACGGCCCGGACCAGACCCCTGCGGAAGGGGAATGCCGCTCCCCCGCTCCCGCCGGCGAGGCTGCAGCTCGGGCCGAGCGGCCCGCAGGTACGGCGCCTGCTCCGCCGGCCCGGTCCGCCGGTGCGGAACAGCGGCGGCCACGAGTCCTGCGCCCTGGGCAACGCGGTGGCCGGGGCGCTGCTGGACCGTCCGGCGTGCCGACGCCTCGTCGCGGTCCCGATCGCGGGCATGGCGGCCGCCTTCGCCCGGCCGCGGCGGGGCGCTGGTGTGGATGGCCGCCGCGAGCTGCCCGATGCGGTGGAAGATCCGGCGCTGCTTCTCCGGCGGCTGGACGGGGCCGTGCCTCCCGCCGCGGCGAGTACCACGGCCCGCAGCGCGGTGTCGGCGGCGACCAGGTCGGTGCGCGGAGTGCCGGTCAGGTAGCCGGCGAGGTCGTGGCCGGCTACCTCGTGGGGTTCGCGGGCGCCGTCGGAGGCGAGCAGCAGCCAGCCCGGTCGAGCGGGACCGCGCGGGTGCTCGATGGCCGGTGGCCCCAGAGGCGTTCGGTCTCCTCGTCGCCGCGGGCTTCCCCGAGGCAGGCGGTGATCAGGCTGCGGTCCCCGCCGTCGGTCGCCCGGCGGGCGTTGTGGTCCTCGGTCAGCAGGCGCAGGTGTCCGTCGAGGAGGAGGTAGGCGCGGGCGTCACCGGACCACGCGAGGGAGAACAGGCCGTCGGGGACGTGGACGGCGACAATAGCCGCCGCGCAGGGCAGATCGTGGCCGGCGGGGCGGGCGGGGTCGGCGGCGTAGTGGCCGTACTCGGCGCGCGGCCCGGCCTCCGCATTCGCGCTCCCGGCGGCCGCGCGGACCAGGAGGAAGGCGGCGGCACGCGTCCAGGAGCGGACAGCCGGGGTGTCGCCGACGCCGTCGAGCAGGGCGTAGGCGCGGGTGCCGTCCGACGCCGTGAACACGGCGGTCACATCGCACTGGAAGGCCCAGTCACCACGCCGCTGTGCGGTGGCGTACGACGTCATGGCCAGATCCTCGTCCACGTCCTCGCGCATGCGGCAAGCCTCCCAGAACGCGGGGCGTGGACGGAGCGCTTTGTGAGGGCGCCGTGCCCGGACGAGTGCTTCGATCAACCGGCTCAAGCGTCACCGGGCCGTCGCCACCCGGTACGACAAACTCGCCGTCCGCCACGAAGCGACCGTGCTGGCCGCAGCCATCAACGAGTGGCTGCGACCAGCACTTTCGCAACAGACCCTAGGCCGTCCGGCCGCCCGCTGTCACCCGTTCCGGTGGCCGCATATGTCGATTTTATGCGCATATGGCATGTTGGTCTTGACGTTTCCGCCACTTCGATCACCTGGAGGCACTGTGAGACGTCACCACCTGGCCGTGCTGGGCACCGCCGGAGCCCTGTGCGCCACAGCCCTCTGGACCGGGGCGGCCCCGGCAGACGCCGGATCTTCCGCCCCCGCCCAGGCACGGGCCCCGCACACCATCGTCGTGGGCAGGACCTCCACCGTGGCCCCGCATTCGGCGAGCACGACCAACGTCCCCTGTCAGGGAGGCCAGGTTCCCTCCGGAGGGGGCCTGCAGACCTCGAGCAACGGCGTGTTCCTGACCGCCACGTGGCCCAGCGGCATCAGCTGGGCCGGTGACGTGTACAACGAGACGAACAGCCCGCAGACCTTCACCCCGGTGGTGATCTGCACCTCCCAGCGCCACACGACCCGGCACGGCGACATGGTGAACGTGCCGCCGGGACAGACGGCGCTCGTCCGCGCGGCCTGCGACGCGGGGCAGGTGGCCACCGGCGGCGGACCGGACGCCGGTTCCCGCAACACAGGGTCCGACCACGGGCAGGCCTACATCAGCCAGTCGTCCGACATCGGCCAGGAGTGGGTGGGCCGGGTCACGAACCACGGGCCCGGCTCCACGATCCTGCAGACCTGGGTGCGGTGCACCGACACCCCCCACAGCGCCCACGCCAGCGCCCCGACCAGACTGGCGCAGGGCGCCACGGGGACCGCGCACGTCGAATGCGGGCCCGGTGAGGTGCCGACCGGAGGCGGCGGACTGGGCAACCCGGCGGTCGACTTCAACGAGTCGTTCCCGACGGCCACGGGGTGGACGATGCGGGCCACCAACCACGGCTCTGTCCCACTGGACCTGTTCGCCCGCGTGACCTGTACGCAACCGTGAGTTTCCCCGGCGGCCATCCCCCAGACCGCCTGCCAGGAACACGACTGCCTGGAGAGACAGCCCCCCAATTCCCTCAGGCGGTGCTCTAGGCAACTTCGGCCCCAGTCCCCCAGTCCCCCAGACGCCGGCGGACTGGGGGACAACCGAGCGTGAGGCTGGAGGATGCTGGAACGGGCCGTGCGAATGCCGCGCTGCAACCGGGCCCGGGCGAGGAACGCGGCCAGGTCACTGGTGGCTTCAGGTGCGGTGGTGGCGAGCCGGGCCGCGACCGCCAGCCCGCGGGGCGGCGGCCGGGACCGGGCGGGGGGGGCGAGCGCGGACAGCAGCGCGGCGTGCGCGAGGACCGGCTGCGGTAGGAGGCCGACGGCTGCCTCACGGGCGGCCGGATCGGCGTAGTGGCCGCGGTGTGCGGCCAGGGCGCGGGCGAGCCAGGCGTCGATGTCGGCCTGGACGTGCCACCCGGCGCGGCGGGTGAGTTCGGGGCGGACGGCTTCGTCGCCCTCGCGGGGCTCGGCCTGCTCCAGCGTGCCCAGCTCGCGCAGCGCCTGGAGCTCGTCGGCGCGGGCCGCGATCCGCTGCGCCTCGCGTACGGCGGCTTCCCCGTTCGGCGGCGGCTGCGGCCTCCGTGGCGAGTTCGGCTTGGACGACGTCGTCGGGGTCCGGGTCGTACACGGTGCCCGGCCCGGCGGCGGCGAGCAGCCGGTCGATCCGCTCCCACTCCGCCAGTTCCGCCCGCCGGCGGCCAGGTCCTCGTGCCGGGAAGCCTGCGCCACGCATCGAAGCGGGCGTCCTCGAGGGCGCGGGCGGCGGCGTCCATGCCCTTCGTCCGCCGCCGTACGACGCGCCGGCCGATGCGGGCGGGGTCGACCGGCTCACGGGGCGCGGCGACGCGCGGGGCGAGCGGTGCGCCGGGGCGGTCAGGGCGTGGCCATCGTCGGCCTCGTTTTCGTTGTGTGGATTTGTGAGCGGGCCGCCGCCAAAGCGCTGCACGGCGGCCCGTCGGATTCCTTTCTAGCAGGTCTGCAATTCGGCCGGGTCAGAACCGGAACTCGATTTCCGATACGTGCGTGAAATCTGCGCGCAGGCCAGCGGTGCGGGTGCCCTGTTGCGTGAAATACGACTCGGCGGCGGCCTCGGCAACGATCGGATGCAGGTCTTCCTCCGTCGCACCGGCCTCCTGGAGATCCAGGATCTGCTTCGCGTAGGTGGGCGAGATCGCCGTGGTGATGGTGCGCTCGCGGCCGTCGTCCGAGCTGCCCGTGCAGGTGAATCCGGAAGTATGCGGTGACATCCACCATCATGCCGCTGGAGGTGGCCGCCTGGTGCCGTGCCTGCGCTCTGACCTGCGGCTGCCACTCGGATTCCGTCTCCTCCGCCAGGGCGGCCGCAGGCGCTTCTGCGGGGTCGTCAGCGTCCCGGCGCGGTAGCGCTCCACCGTGCGGCGCGAGACAGCCCAGGCGCTCCGCCAGGGCCTGCGTCGTCCCCTTCGCCCGCGTGAGAAGGGATTTCACCTGAGCCTTCGCGTATTTCCGCGCGGGCGGGGTGAACACCTTCTGCTCCGCCCGTGCGAGGGCCTCCAGGACCTTGCCGCGGCGCGGGGCCGGCTGCTGCTGCTCGTCATCGCTCATGCGGCCAGTCCCCCATGGCGGGCCTGTGGACAGAGGCCGGTGCCCGGGCAGGTCGCGCCGGGCGTCGCTGTCCCGGCGTCCGTCCGTACGGTGGGGGTATGACGATGTCCTCCAACCCGGAACCAGTGCCGGTGCCGGTGTTCATCAGGGTGCTGCTGCCCGGGGACCAGGAGTTCTCTGGGGTAGATGCTGTGGCGCGAGGCAGGTCTGGGGGGATGTCCGCAGCTCAGCGCCAGGCGCCCCGACGCTAGCAGTCGCAACAGGCGTTGCGCGATCGCCGATTCGGGTGATGCGCGCGGGCGGGAGCACTCGCGGTGGGGGCGATCCTTTCCGGTGCGTCGACCACAACTTGACCTTCGACTTGGGTGGAGGGTTCAGCGTCGATGGTGTGACGACCGAAACCGGTGTTGCTGTCAGAAGTGTTGGCAGGCCATGATCCGGTACCGCGTTGCGGCTGAAGCTTCGGACTCGGGTGGCCGATCGTGCCGCTCCAAGGAAGCAGATGCGCCAGGTCGGTCAGCAGGCGGGGCCGTCGGGGGACGGCGTACTCTGCAGCCCCCCGACGACCCGGAACCGAACCGGGTACATGTGATGTCCCTTCGGGGTACGTACGGGGTGTCGAGTCGAGGGAGCGGATATGGAAACTGAGATCGTCCAGGTAGTCGATCAGATGGGCCCATACGTGGCGGCCGCGCTCGCCGCATACGGCGTCAACGTCCTGTCCCGCGCCGAGGATGCGGCCGCCGATGCGACAGTGAACGCTGGACGGCAAGTCCTTCTCAAGGTCTGGAACCGCATCTCGCCGACGCGGCGCGCCATGCTGCAGCAGGCCGTCGAGGATGCGGTGACGACCGGGCCTGCCGCCGCCGACGGAGCTGCGGCCCTGCGCATGCAGCTCAGGCACGCGATGAGCGAAGATCCGCAACTGGTCGAGGAGTTGAGAAATCTGCTCGCCAGCGCCCCACGAACGGTCACCGCGTCTGGGGAGCGGTCAGTGGCCGTCGGAGGCGACAACATCGGCGTCGTCAGCACGGCCGACGGAGCCCAGATCACGCTCCACGGCCGCCACACGACGGACCCGACCTCATCATGACCGCCTCGGGCGCGCACCATGCCTCCGGGGCCCGGTCCATTGCGGCCGACGCGCTTTCGGGGTTCGCCAACACCGGTGACCATGTCAGCGTCACCGTGCTGACACAGCAAGACCTCCACAGCGCGAAGGAGGTCGGCGCGCCTCCGCACTCCTGGAACCTTCCGTACCCGCCGGACCGGGCGTTCATTGGCCGTGACGCCCAGCTGACGCAGTTGCACGAGCTGTTCAGGCCACACGAGGGTGTGGAGCAGACTCGCTCCCACGTGGTGCACGGCATGGGCGGTATCGGCAAGAGCACCCTCGCCGTCCATTACGCGCACCGCAACCGGGAGCACTACAGTCTGATCTGGTGGATCAACGCAGACTCCCCGGCGCAGATCGACTCCTCCCTGGCCGCCCTCACTGCGTATCTGCACCCCCAGTGGGCGGCCAGCGTCGGGGTGGAGGCGCGGGCGGCCTGGGCAAGTGTCTGGTTGCAGTGGCACCCCGGATGGTTGCTGATCTTCGACAACGTGGACGAACCACGCGACGCCGAGCCGTACCTGGGCGGGCTGACCGGCGGCCACCATCTGATTACCAGCCGCCGCGCCCATGGCTGGTCCAGCGCACGGGCCGTCGGCCTGGATGTGCTCGACGACACCTCGGCGGCTGACCTTCTCTACGAGCTTGCCTGCGGCGAGTCCTCCGACCGCTGCAGCCCGCAGTACGCCGACGCCTGTGCGCTGGCCACCGCGCTGGGCAACCTGCCGCTCGCCCTTCATCAGGCCGGCGCCTATCTGCGGCAGACCGGGACGACCCTGGTCTCTTTTTACAACGACCTGGGGCTGATGCTGGACGAGGCGGCTTCCGGCATCGACCCCGAGCGCACCATTGCACGGGTGTGGAACGTGACCTTGGCCGCCGTCGAGGAGCAGAGCGACGCGGCGATCACTCTGTTGTACGCCCTGGCCTGGCTCTCCCCCGACGACTGCCCACGCGGACTGCTCGCCCCCCTGTGCCCCGACGGACGCACACTGAACAAGGCCCTGGGCGTCCTCGCGACCTACAACCTCGTCCACCTGACCGGCCCTGCGGTGCGCATCCACCGCCTCCTGCAACTCACCCTGCGCCGCACTCCGGATCCCGCCGGGCTGTCGCTGACGCCCCTGCCCGCCGCGCGCGGGCGCACCGAAGCAACCCGCGTCCTGCGCCACGCCCTGCACCCCGAGGGTGTGGCGAGCCCGGCACCGCAGGCGACGTGGGATCTCTGTCTGCCCCACCTCCTGGTACTGGTCTCCACGGTGCCGGACGGCTACGACGACGCTCCCGCCCTGCCGGTGTACCTCGACGCCGCCGAACGCCTCCACGAGCAGCGCCAGGATGACGAGGCGCTGCCGCTGTGGAAGGGGATCATGCGCGTGTACGAGGCCACGTTCCCGCCCGACACGCCCGAAGTACTCCACGCACGGCACCGCATGGCGGGAGCCCTTATGGAAAGCGGGGAGTCTCACCGAGCCCTGAGGCTCCTGGACGGGGTCGTCGCCGACCGCACGCGACTGCTGGGAGCCGACCACCCCGACACCTTGGAGAGCCTCAACGATTTGGGCTGCTGTCACATTCACGAGGGTGAGGTGCAGTCAGGCGAGGCGATGCTCGCTCGCGCGGCCCAGGGCCGCGAGCGTGTACTGGGGCGAAGCCATCCCCAGACGCTCAAGAGCCGTGGCTACCTCGCCACCTGCTACGCAGTGCAGCGACGGCCAGACGAGGCAATGCCCCTCCTGGAGCAGGTGGCCGCAGAATCGGCGCACGTGCTGGGCCCCGATCACCTCGACACGCTGGAATACCGCTATTTGCTCGCCGGAATTCTCATGATGACCTCGCGTCTCGACGAGGCAGTACGCCTCCAGGAGGCCCTCGCAGCGGACTGCGAGCGTGCACTGGGCAGCGACGACCCGCACACGCTGAGCGCCCGCACGGACCTGAGCGGATATTACAGTTTGGCGGGTCGGAAGCAGGATGCGATCGCCCTCCAGGAGCGGGTCGTCCGTGACCACGAGCGGGTCTTCGGCACCGTCCACCCCGCCACCGTGACCGCGCGCATAGCCTTGGCCGGCGAATACCGGGGCGGTGGGCAGAAGGAGGCCGCAGCCGCCCTCCTTGAGGTGGCGGTCGCCGACTGCGTGCGACACCTGGGCGACGACCACCCCCACACCCTCAGGGCCCGGACCCAGCTCGCCGGCTGTCTCGTGAAGGCCGGCCAGGTGACGGAGGCGGTCATGTTGGGGGAAGGTCTGATCGCTGACTACGAGCGCGTCTTCGGCGCCGACCACACCCAAAGTCTGGAAGCCCGCAGCAGCCTTGCGGACATCTATATGGAGGCTGGCCGCTTAGAAGAGGCGATCAGCCTCCACGAACAGGTCGTCGCGCACCGCACACGCTTACTGGGAGTTAACGATTTTTTCACCCTAATGGCAAGGGGCAATCTCGCCTTTGCCTACTTCAATGCGGAGCGGTTTGACGACGTTGTAGAAATCGGAAAATCGGTGATGGCCGCACTCGACGGCGGCGCCCACCTGTTCACCTCATATTTCCACTACATCCTCACCGCCTCGTATGCGGAGCTGGGGAGAGTGGACGAGGCCATTGCCCACGGTGTACAGACATTGGCGGACTTCGAGCACATCCAGGGTGCCGACCACCCCGACATGCTCCACCTCCGCCGATTCCTCAGCGCCTGCTACTGGGCGGCGGGGCAACAGGAGAAATCCATCGAGCTGCTGGAGCAGCTGCTCATCGACAGCGAGAGGGTCCTGGGCCCTGACCATCCCGACACCGTACAGTTCCGGGAAGACCTGCGAGAGTATGGAGGCTGAGCGCAAGCTCGGCAGGTCTTTCCCTTAAACACGGCGAGGAGCTGACTGTCACCGTCGGTACCGCCGTGCCGCGTGAAGGTTCGGTCGCCATGCCCGCGTACGGCACCGCAGCGAGCACCACCGGCTGTCCGACCGCTTCCGGATGCCGAACGGATTGCTACTGGCGTACAGGTCGAGCCGCACTCCGTGCAGCGGAATCGTGGCCATGGGTGGCGCCGGACCGCGCCACAGTCGAACTCATCCCCGGACTTCCGCCCTGGCAGCCTTGCCTATCGGTCCGCGGCTCCTTTCTGGTTCAGCGCCCGGGTTAGCTCGCGGTTGGCCGCCCGGGCAGCCTCCAACTCCGCTTCGCTTTCCTCCAGGCGCGCCGACAGTTCGGTGTTGGCCTGCTCCAGGCGGGAGACCCGGCGCTGAAGCTCTTCTTGGTCGGCGGGGGCGCCGAGTCCCGATTCCCGCCATGCGTGCTCGCCCATCAGCTCGGAGAGCCAGCATTCCAGACGCAGGATCTGGGCGGTGAGCCGGGTGTTGCGGGCGTGCGCGTTGGCGAGGTCGGCCTGGAGCGAGGTTAGGCTGACCGGGGGCCCGGCCGCGGGGTCCGAGGCGGACGGCTGGAGTTCGGCGGCGTGGATGAGGGCGAGCAAGTCGCGGTGGCGGTAGAGGAAGGTTCGGTCGACGCCGGCCTGCCCGGGCGATGCCGCTCACGCTGATCGTGGTGCCGACCTGGGTGGCGTGCTGGATGGCGCTCTTCACGCGCTGGCGGCGGCGTTCGCCGTCCGCGTGGCGGCCGTCGGCCATGGCGGTGCTCATGCGGTCCTTGTGGTGTGGACGTCGGGCAGGGGTTGGCCGATGCGGGGCATGCCGAGTATCACGCTCCGGCTGCGGCGTACGACGGCAACGGCCTCGCCGATCTGGGCCTGTTCCTCGGCGGTGAGGTCACCGAGATCGGCTTTGACCCGCTCGATCAGTCGGCGCACCCGACGGATCTCCTCCTGGGAGGGCATGGCCTCGCTGCGCGCCCAGTCGTCGGCGGCGAATGCCGACATCAGCCGCTCCCGGCTGCGCAGCAGGTCAGCCAGGTGCGCCTGGAGGTCGGGCAGGTAGGTCACATCGGTGCGGAAGTGGTCGCAGCCCCCGCAGCGGAACCGGATGGGGCAGCTCTGTCCGCCTGCTGCGACGTTCGAGGGTTCCTGGCAGACGCCGTAGGGAACGCTCACTTCGCCGATCGCCCGCCGGACCTGCTCGGAGTCCAGCAGTGACTGGGCCTTGCGCCACACGCGGGTGCCGTTGCGGTCGAATCGCAGGGCGACCACTCGATCCACGGCGTCGCGCCGCCGCTCCTGGCTGACTCGGCAGTAGTTCTGAGTGGTCTTGAGGTCGGAGTGGTCCATCAGTTCCTGGAGGACGTCTGGGGCCACGCCGGCATCCGCGTGCCGCTGGGCATAGCTGTGCCGGTAGACGTAGGGGAAGATCCGGCTCTTGTCGAAGGGCAGCATCCGGGTGACCGCCTGCCCGTTCTCCTCCACGGTGGTGGGGACCAGGAAGTCGGGCAGCGCGTCGACCCAGGTGCGGTGGCCTTCGCCGATGGAGTGGATTGCCTTGGTACCGTGCGGGTTGGCGCGCATGCTGGGCAGCAGCTTCAACTCGGCGACGGGAGCGTCGGGGAACATATCGCGCACCCGTAGCTGCTGGGTGGTGATGACGCCTGCGGTGGCCTTGCCGATCGGCAGCCGACGCCCCTTTCGATAGGACTTGTGGTTGTCGTAGACCAGGACCAGGGAGCCGTCGGGGTCCTGCCCTAGACAGTCGAGGGGCAGGTCGCGGATCTCTTCGGGGCGCCGACCGGTGTCCATCAGCAGCTCGGTGCCCACGCGGACCTCGCGGCTGATGAGCTGCTCCAGCCCATCGAGGTGGTCGCACAGCTGACGCACGACCGCATCGGGAAGGTCCTTGCCAGCCTCGGTGTCCTCAGGCTCGTCCGGAGTGTCTTCCCGTTGGAGGCGGAAGTCGGTCGGCAGGCCCGCCATCGGCTGTCCCGGATGGGTCAGGCCCAGGGTTCGGATGCGGGTCAGGACGAGCGCGACAGCACGTACGGCCTTACTGCGCGTGTGGGCGGTGATCGTGCCCGCTTCGCTCAGGAACGCGAGCCAGTTGCAGAAGACGACGATGTCCTTGCGGTGCAGATCCGGTGGGTGCATACCGCCGTCCTCGCGTTGCAGGCGCAGGCTCTCCGACAGCAGGTTCATGGCAGTCACGTAGGGCTGGACGGCGCCGCCCGGTCGCCTGCCTCGCCGCCGAGGGAGGTCGTCATATGCCCAGTGCTTGACCGCCTCGCGCAGTGCCGACTGCGAGATCCGGGAGAAGTCCAGCGTGCCGGTCTGCCCCGTGAAGATCTTCAGATCCCACACGTCCTTGCGGCGCTCCGACTCCGGCGTCGCTCCGAGCCGGTCCAGCCACATCAGCATGGTGCGCACCACGCCGCGTGTGGACTTCACGCGCGAGAGCATGGCGAACACGTCCGGGTCGGCCAGCACCTCCAGGGTCGGCGCCTGCATCTGCCGCAGCCGGTCGCACAACGGCCGAAGGAAGTGGTCCCACGTCCGGGCACCCTCCTCGGTACGGGCCTGAAGCCCGTAGAGGACCTCCGCGACGACCCGGTCCGTCAGGCCCCGCAGACACAGCTCTCGGTCCGCGTTGACGGCCGAGGTCGTGCGCCGCCACACATCCTCGTCGCTCACCTCTCCACGCCGGCGGGCGTACTTCAGCCGCAGCGAGTGCGCCTTGCAATAGCGGGAGGTGTCGTAGTCGCGCAACCGGTAGCAGACCTCCACCTCGCACGGCCCTGTGCTCGAGCGCGGGATGACCGCGGGGTGGTCGGGGAAGTCCTCCATGCTCAGCTTCAGGGTGTCCACCCGCTGGCGGTGGTGCGGATCGCACAGTTCCGTCTGGGCCGACTTCGCTGGCCGTCCGCAGCGCGGCACCCGGCACATTTCCTGCCGCATGCCGAGCATCCGCGGCTTGGTCAACCGGGCGAAGTCCTCCAGGACAGACCCGAGTCCTTCCAGGTCCGCTCGCACCCCATGCACATCGGACGGCCGAACCTCACGCCCCTGGTACAGCCCTTCACGCAGCAGTCCGGCATGCCCAGCACCGGATGGTCCTTGGGAAAGAAGATCACCCGCAGGCCCCAGTCCCACCGAACGAGCCGCAGGAACTCAGGGTCCAGGGCATCCACGATCTGCCGGGTCCTGGGGTCCTCGATCTCACCAGGGCGTGCGGCGAGGAGCACGGGCGCGGTCACCGCTCGCCCCGTCCGGAGAGCTCGCGTGGTAAGGGGACCCGTTCGACGGCTTCGCGCACCCGGCTGCGGTCCGGGATCACATAGGGCGCGACCGAGCCGGGATGCTCCTGGCCCAGCAGCATCTGCACCTCGTCCCAGCTGCCGCCGGCGTCCGCGACATTGCTCCCGAAGGCTCGGCGGGCCATGTGCGGCCCGACCTTCCGCGCCAGCTTCGCCCGCGTCGACAGGCGGCCGAACAGCTCGCCCATCGCCGCCGGGGCCATCGGCGCCCCTAGTGGCTCGCGGAACAGGTTCACCAGCAGGAAGTCGCTACCCCCGGCCCCCAGCTTCTCCAGGCGCTCGTCGACGTACTGGTCGAAGCCCTGGACGACCAGGAAGTCGAGCGGCTGGACCCAGGCCCGCTTCGGCTTCGACCATGCCCGGTTGGCGTTGGCCCGGCGCCGCACATGCACGTGCGCGCCCTCCACGTCACAGCCCAGCGCCCGGGAGTCCGGCAGCAGATGACAGTCACTGCGACGAAGCCCTGCCACCTGCCCCCGCCGCAACCCCACCCGGGAGTGCAGGAGAACCACCAGCCGGTCCCGGGCACTGCGGCACGCCAGGAACAACCCCACGAGTTCCTCGTCCAAGGCCCGATCGACCTCCGCCTGCGGCTCCTGCAGCCGGTGCCGGGCCCGCAACCGGTAGTACAGGCCCGTCTCCTCCCCCTCGGCCTCCTCCGGCAGGTCTCGGCTGTCCGCCAACTCGTACAGCTGCCCCAGAACCGACCGCGGGGCCGCACCTACCGACACCGCGTACGACAGCAGTCCGCGCACCGCGGCCAGCACCCCTTCACCCGCCGCTCGCCCCGTACCGGCTTCGTCCCCGGCCCCCACACCACCGACGGGTTCTCTGCGCCCAGCCGACTCGGCGAGTAGCGCAGCCACACCATGAACAACCCCATGTCCACGGCGGCCTCCTCCCACCGCCGCCCCGTTGTCAAGCACCAGCGCAAGGAGAACGCCGCCCCGCTGGCGTACGACCTGGTGGTCAGCTCCGTCCGACTGCGCCCGAACCGCAGGAACCGAAGCCACTGATCGGCCACAGGCACGACACACAACTCGTCATCGACCACGGTCCAATACCGGGCTCCGGACGGCAGATCCACAGGAAACGCTCGCACGCGCAACTCCTTCGAAGTGACGGTCCATGCAACAACCCGCCACAGAGCCCCCCCGAGAACGAGCCTCGGGAGACCAACGAAGCACTCCCGTGCCACGTCACACCACAGCTTCACCCACCCCAGAAAACAGGAGGTCGTCGCCCGCCTGCGGTCCCGGCACCAGGAGCCCGACGGCTGGAGGTACGAGGTCGGCCTACCGGCGTACCGAAACGGCAGCGGAGACTCGGTGGAGCCTGCCGAATACCGGGTCTGGGTGCGCGCTCCGGACCATGTGCGGCCCGTGGACGGCGTCTCATACGACCAGGTGCCCACTGAGTACCTGCCGAAGCCGTCGCTCGTGGAGCAGGTACTCGGGCCGAGCCGTCCGTCGGGCTGGGTGATGGCGAAGGCCGGCGGCCGCGGGCCCGGCCGGTGCGGTGTCGTGCACGCCGTCGACTGCGACGAAGCTCCGGCCGAGGCGCCGGTGCTGCCGCTGGAGCGGGCCCTGGACGTGGCACAGCAGCCCGATGTCCGACTGTGCTCGCTGTGCGACGCGGCCGCGGAACTGGACCCCGCCCTCAAGGGCTTCGAGCACGGCTTCGGCGAACCGCAAGCGCCTGTCCCTGAAACGCTGTATCAGCGGGTCAAAGTGTGTCAGCGATGAGCTGACGCCCCCAAGCCGCTACCGGACGAGGAAGCTCTCGATGTGGTCGATCACCGCTGACACGGCCTGCCGGTAGGCGGTACTCGACCGGCGGACCTGGGACAGCAGCATGCCGCCCTGGATGGCCGCCAGCAGAGCGGTGGCGAGCGCGGCGGTATCGGCGCGCTCGCTCAGCTCGCCCCGTGCCTGCATGCGTGCGAGTCCCGACCTGATGGGGCCTTCCCACCGGTCGAAGGCGGAGACGAGTCTGGTCCGCGCCGACTGGTCGCCGTCGGCGAGTTCGCTGGCGAGCGAGCCGATCTCACAGCCGCCTTCGCATCCTCTCGCGTCCTGTCGGCTGCCTGCCCTGTCGCACCACTCGCGCAGGGCCTCGATGCTGTCCAGGTTGTCCAGCAGCGGACGCTGCTGGGCGAGCTGGGTGTCCGTTTGGTGGTCGATGACCGCCAGGACCAAGCCCTGCTTGTCGCCGAAGTAGTGGTAGATCTGCGACGCGCTGACCCCGGCGGCCGCCTGGATGTCCGGGATGCTCGTGCCCCCCGCGCCGCGGTGGAACATCAGCTCCGCGGCGGCCTCGATGATGCGTTCGCGGGTCTTGCGGCCCCCCTCGGTGAGCCGCTGCCTCTTCGGCTCTCCGGTCTTCGCTGGTGCGCTCATAGGCCCACGCTACCCAAGTTGGAATTGACATTCCAATTACGACCTACCGATCATCTTGGAAAGGTCATTCCATACCGGGTGGCCGTCTCTTCGGACAGGTGAGTGCCATGCCCCTCGACCCCCAGATCGAGATCCTGCTCAAGGAAGTGACCGCAGAAGGCGGACCGGCTCCCCACACCCTGACGGTGGCGGAGAACCGCGCGTTCGGGCGCGTCTTCGGCGCCCTGGCCGGCGCTCCCGTACCGGTCGCCGACGTCCGGGACACCACGGCCGCTGCCAACGGCCGCGACATACCCATCCGTATCTACCGGCCTTTCACCGAGCCGGATGCCGGGCCGCTGCCCGTGACACTCTTCTTCCACGGCGGCGGGTGGGTTTTCGGCGATCTGAACACCCAGGACAACATGGCCCGCATCGTGACCAGCCGCTCCGGCACGGTCGTGGTCTCCGTCGACTACCGGCTGGCACCCGAGCACCGCTTCCCGGCCGCGGTCGACGACGCCTATGCCGCGCTGACCTGGGTCGCCGGCAACGCCCAGGGCTTCGGGGGCGACGGAGAGCGCATCGCCGTGTTCGGCGAGAGCGCCGGCGGCAACCTTGCCGCGGTTCTCGCACAGGACTCCCTGCACCGCGGGGGGCCTCGCATCACGCTCCAGGTGCTCGCCTACCCGGCGGTCGACCGGTTCGACGACAGCCCCTCGATGTACGAGAACATGACGGGCCCGGTCCTCTCCCGTTCCTACCTCGAGTGGTTCTGGGGCGCCTACCTCAGCACCCCGGACCAGGGCGCCGACCCGCGGGTCTCACCGGCGCGCTGCGACGAACTGGCCGGACTTGCTCCGGCCGTCATCGTCACCGCCGAGAACGACCCCCTGCGCGACCAGGGCGACCACTACGCCCGCAAGCTGGCCGCCGCCGGCGTACCGGTCCAGCACCTCCCGGTCGAGGGAGCCATTCACGGCTTCCTCTCGTTCACCGGCTCGGTGCAACTCTCGCGGGACATACTGAACCAGCTCTCGGACGCCGTGGCCACGGCCTTCAACTGACCCGACCTGGCACCGCCAGCCGCCGAACTCTGCCACACGCACGCGGGACAGCGACCACCACCGAGCTGACCCTCGTAATGAAACGGCCCGGTCCGGGGCTGCTCGGACCCTTATACCTTGTCGTTTATCTGGTTCCGGTTGTTCGGGCGCGAGCCTTTGAGGGGTGTTTGAGGCAGGTCATGCAGTGAAGGACTTCCTCAAAGGACAGGGTGTCAGTCGGGCGAAAGCGCAGTTCGGCGGGGCTTTCTCCTCTTCTTGTGGTGGGTGGGTCGTGTGTGTGCCTCGCCGGTGGCGAGGACGCGGCCCACGTCGTGACGGGGTGCTCGATGCCGGTTCTTCGCGCCCGGCGGTCGTCCGGGGCCGGGCCGGGGAGGTTGCGGTGCACGCGCGGGAGAGGGCACCTTCGCGTGGAGGTTCCGGAACCTGCGGCGAACGCGGGCCGGGTGAGCTTGTTCGGCTCGGTCCTTCGCTCCCAGGGGCGACGCAGGTCGACGGTGAGGGGCCGGGCGAGCCGGAGTTGAGTGTGGGCGGCGATGACCAACCACGTCCGGCGGTCTGCCGCTTGCGAGCTGCGCGACCGCGGGCTCGTCCAGCCGAGCGTCTGCTTGAGCATGCGAAATGTGTGCTCGGCGTCGAAGCGGCGAAGGAAGGACTGCCAGCAGCGGTCGACGTCCGCCTCGGTGGCGTCGGTGCCGGACCACCACAGCCAGACCGGCCGGTTCACTCCGTGGCTGGGCAGCTTCTCGACGGTCAGCCGGATGACGGTGCCCTCGATGAGTGGCAGCGGCTCGTCGTGGTCGGTCCAGGCCGAGCGGCGGGTCAGCCGCGGGTGGAGCCGGTCCCAGGCCCGCGCGGTCGCCGTGCCGTAGAGGCGCGTGTCGGTGATGGTGACGTCCTTCTCGGCACCCCAGGTGGCGGGGTCGCCGAAGACGAACTCGCCACCGTGCTTGGGCGGTCGGCCACCTGCGGGATGGGCCGGGTGGAACTCCTCGCGGGAGGGCGCCGGGCGGCGGATGACCCGATCCGAGCGCAGGCGGCCAAGGATCTGCACCGGCAGCTTACCGAGCAGGTAGGCGATGCGCGGTGCGTCGTAGCCGGGGTCGAGCAGGACCAGGATCTCCGGGTCGCCCGGCCGCCACTGGCCGGCGGCGATGAGCCGCTTGACGACCTCGCGGACCCGGCGCGTGGTGACGGCCGCGAGGTCGGCGCCGGGCTCCAGACGGACGGCGTCCAGCAGCGCGGTCCAAGGGGCGCGACCGGCCTCCAGCGCGGCCACGATCGAGTACGGTCAGCTGGGGATCATCTGACGCTTGGCATCTCCGCGGCCATATGTGTGGCAGAACGAGCGGTCCGAGCAGGTCGCCGCGTCCGGCCGCAGCCACGGCGAGACGTCGACCGCCAGGACGAGACGGCCGTCCGCAGCCCTCGGCAGCGGCGTACCCGCGAGCGTCCGCCGAAGCCGGTCGATGTCCAGGCTGCCCTTGTTCAACGCGCCGTAGAGGGCGCCGTGGCCCCGGCGGTGTTCCGGGGCGAGCGGCAAGTCCACCAGCGTCCTGACCGGCCCGTCCGTGCACAGCAGGGCGTCAGCCAGCTCGAACAGCGCGTCCTCACGTCTGCACAGGTAGCTGTAGAAGTCGCCACGGAAGCGTGACAACGTCTCCGACGCGTCCTGCGGGGGGGTCCGTTGCAGCACACTCGTCTCCACGGGCCTCGGTCTGATCGGTGCGTCCTTGGCCGGAGCACATGATCAAGCCACGACCCGGCCCAAGTCCGGCGAATGCCCAGGTGAGCGACCCAGTTCGAGGCCCGTTTCGACCTCTTCAGATAAACGACACGCTCAGCGGCGGTCAGAGACGCGCCGGGCACCGTTGCGGATGGCCGGCACGGTCAAGCCTGTTCCGGCCATCCGCTGTACGGGTCCAGACGCCGGCGCGGCGGTCCCGCGGGCGTAGTCGGTGAGGTCTTTTGGTCGGCGGCCCGGGGCCTCCTGGACATGGATCTTCATCTCGGCGTCGACTGGCGGCCTCTCGACAACCAGTGTGCCGGTTTCGGCCTCGGGCACGCCCCGGGAGCTCCGTGACCACTTCAACCGTTGGCGGATGCGTTGCCGTGCCCGGAGCGCCGAGACCGTGGGCACGATCGCGGGCGTTCATCGCGGCCGGAGGTTCAGGAACCAGCCGCGTTCGTGTGCGCGGTCCAGCCGGTGGCTCGGATCCACTCGACCAGGTCCAGGGTGGCCGGCTCGATCGAGCGCACCACCGCGGGGTCCGCAGGGTGTTCCGCCGCCTTCGCGAACTCACGGAACATCACCCTGTCGAGGTCGTTGGGAAGCACACTCACCGGGAGGGCCTCGTACCGTGCCGGGAGCTCGGCGCACGCGCCGAACGCCGCGGCGATCTGGGGGCCCGTCAGCTCGTCACCCACGAGCTCGACGGCTCCGCCGGGCGCCTGGGCGATGTCGAGCAGGAGCGCGGCGGCGACCCGGCCGATGTCCCTGACCGAGATCATCTTCAGAGGGACGTCCTCCGGCAGCGGCATCCTCAGCACGATCTCCCCGTGCTCCAGGCTCGGTGCCAGCACGCTCGCGAAGTTCTCCATGAAGGCGGTCGCGCGAACCATCGAGGCCCTGAGGCCGGACTTCCTCAGGTGTTCCTCGATCGCGTGCTTCGAGTCGTGGTGCGGCACACCCCGCTCCCGGTCCGCTCCGAAGACCGAGTTGAACACGACGTGCGGGACGCCCGCCTCGGCCGCCGCGTCGACGAGCGCGGTACCGATGCGGATCTCCGCCTCGATCTCTTCGAGGCTGTTCGCCTCCGGGGTCGTGAAGGAGAACCCCTCGACCGCCGCCAGCGCGGCGGCCAGCGACGCCGGGTCGTCTGCCCGCACGGCCGCCAGCTCGACGCCGCGGGTGGCCAGCGCCTGAGCCCGGTCGGACTGCGGGTCGCGGACCAAAGCCCGCACCCGCGCCTTGTGGTCCAGCAGCGCGTCGACTACTGCCCCGCCCTGCTGCCCCGTCGCGCCGAAGACTGCGATCGTGCCGGTCTTCTGAGTGCTCATCGCCGCCACCCTTCATTAGTTCACGCCGTGAATGAAATTAGTTCACGGCATGAACTTCGTCAAGGCATGGGTGTGGCGAGACCTCACGACGTGATGGGTCAGTTCGAGGCGGGCGAAGAGAGGTCCGAGGCGTCCACGATGGCGGTGGCCACGCGCTCGAAATCGCGCTGGTCGTCGGCGCCAAGGTTGCTCGTGATTTCGGGCAGGCGCTTGGCGACCTCGGCGTAAACGGCCTCGGCGAGCACCTTCCCCGTGGGTGTCACGCTGAGCATGACGACCCGTCGGTCCTGCGTCGAGCTTGCCCGGTTGACCAACTCGCGCCGCGCGGTGCGATCGACCAGCTGGCTCAATGCGTTCTTGGTCATCCCCAACGACGCGGCGAGATCGGCCATCTGCCGCGGCTCGTCCCTGACCGCGCAGAGCAGCGTGGCCTGCGAGGGGGTCAGGTCGAACTCGGCGCAGATCTGCGCGTACTTGCGTTGAATCACAACCGAGAGCCAGAAGAGCTTGTCGCCATAGTCCACGCTGACCTCCCCGGCCCGATGACGAACAGCATACTGGCCGCGGGCCGGCGGACTGCGCCACTCACCAGGAGATGCACACCTCCGCGAGCCCAGCCTGGCACTCGCGCCCCAACCACTTTGACCGACTCCAGTGCCCCAGCTGTAAATCTTGATCTTGCTGGTGGAGGCGGTCCGCAGACGAAGACGGTCACCGTTGATCATCGTGCGTTGTGTTGACAAACGAAGATCAGCCGGTGGCCGTGGGCCACAGCGTAAACCCTGCCCGGTGGCAGTCGGTATTCGAGGGCCTGATGGCGCGAGTGGCGGGCCGGTTCGCCCGGGTGGAACCGCGCCGCCGGGCGCGCGGGTTCGTGCCGGGGGCTGCTCGCGGACCTGCCGAGAAGACCCGCTGGACGATCGCCGAGCACGCCGGTGACGCCATTCCGGCCGGTATGCAGCCCGCCGGAGCCGCAACATGACCACCTCGGGCTCGACGAGCACATAGAGGCACCCCCCGCTCCCACGCGGACCCGGAAGGTCCGTGACGCGGGAACGGGGGCGGGGGTACGGGCCGCCCCGGATGAGGCGACCGGCCGGGTTCGGGGGCCGGGCTACGGGGAGACGCAGGTGGTGCGGAACCTGCCGATGCCCTCGACGCGGCTGGTGACCACGTCGCCGGGACGGAGGTAGCGGGGCGGGGTGCGGGACATGCCCAGGCCGGCCGGGGTGCCGGTGAAGATCAGGTCACCGGGATGGAGTTCGCAGATCTGGGAGAGGGCCGAGACGAGGTCGGGAACGCGGTGGATCATCGCGGCCGAGTCGCCGTCCTGGACCACCTCGCCGTTGACCTCGCACGTCAGCCGCAACCGGTCCGGGTCCCGGAACTCGTCGGGGGAGACCAGCACCGGGCCGATCGGGCCGAAGGCCGGGAAGGACTTGCCCAGCGAGAACTGCTTCGCCGCACCACCGAGTTGCAGGGTGCGTTCGGAGAAGTCCTGACCGACCGTCAGCCCGGCGACCGCCGCCCAGCCCTGCTCGGGAGTGAGCCCGGAGGCCCGGCGGCCGACGACAGCGACGATCTCGACCTCCCAGTCCACCGTGGCGGTGGGCAGTGGCAGGTCGGCGCCCGGCCGGGTGATGCTGGACGGGAACTTCGTGAACACCACCGGAAGGTCCGCGCCGCCGGGTACGACGGCGGGCCGGTCGCGGTAGTTGCTCGCCACGGCGAAGACCTGGCGGGGCCTGGGCACCGGCGGCCCGAGCCGGTCCCCGTCCGGCAGCCGCACCGAACCGTCCTGCCGGGGCGCCTGCCCGGCAGCCTGCTCGGCCAGGTAGGGGCCCGCCCACGCGAGGGCCCGGTCCCAGTGCTCGATCAGCTCCATCGGGTCGGCCGGCAGGACGCCGCCGGACGCGCGCCCGATGTCCACCGCGCGCCCGTCGGCCCGTACCAGATGGGCGCGGCCGCCGACGTTGGCCATTCTCACGACACGGCCTCCGTCCCGGTGGGCCGTGGGATCGGTGCGAGGTCCGACGCGGCGAGCGCGGCCGTGAGGGTCACGTCCTCGAACGCGGCCGCGACGAGCGCCGCCTCGATGGCCCGCAGTGCCGCACCGGTCTCCGCCACGCTGATGAACGCGGTGTCGGACAGCAGGCTGATCCGGCAGGCGTACGCGCACTCGTTGACGGCCAGGAAGAACGTCGAGTCCTGCCGTTCCCACTTCCCGAGCACGTCCGTCTCGGTCTCGGCGGTCAGCGCGCGCAGCTCATCGGCGGTGGCGGCCTTCGGGAGCGCGGACCAGCCGTCGTTGAGCCGGGCGTCGTTGAAGTAGGAGCTGAGCCGGATCGCGCCACCGCGCTCCGCCGCGACACGGGCGATGAGCGCGTCCCGTTCGACCCGGTCATAGAAGCCGTAGCGGTAGGTGACGAGCGCCGAGCGGTACGCGGCCTCGACCAGGCCGTCGAAGGTCGCCACCTCGGTGCGGTCGAGCACGAAGAGGCCGTCCTGGCAGAGCTCGGCGACCAGGGCGCGACGGTTGTCGTCGAAGCGGTTGGCGACGATGAGCTGCAGCACGCCGGTGGTATGCCCGGTGAGCCGGGAGAGCACCAGGCTGGTCGCGGTCAGCAGCACCGCCGAGGTGGTGCGGCCGGTGCGCTCGGCGATCCGGGTCGCGGCCACCGCGGCGGCCGGCGAGGTGAGGCGGACCTTCCAGAACCGCTGCTCCTCGGGCTCCCGGGGCGGCATGTCGAACATCGTGAGCGGCACCACGGCCAGCTGCCGCCGCCAGTACTCCAGCGACAGCTTCCCGCGCCGCGCGCCCTCGCCCGCGGTCTCGTACTCCGCCTGGTCCAGCGGCTGCCAGCGGGCGGGCGCCGGGTCGGGTGCCTGCCCGGGCGTCTCGTCGGCCGGCCGGCCGTTCAGCAGCGCGGTGAGCTGCTCCACGACGAGAGCGGCACCGGAACCGTCCGCGGTCTGGTGGTCGAGGACCATGTTCAGGAACTCCACCCGGTCCGCCACCATCACCAGGCAGAAGCGGACCGGCCACTGCCCCGCTTCGAACGGCCGGCCGCCCTCCTCGGCGAGCAGCGCCGCGGCCGTCTCCGCGGCCGCCTCCGCGGTGGGCGCGTGCCGCACCGCGACCGTGAACTTCCCCTCGGCCCGCACGTCCTGCACGGGCCCTCCGATGCCGTCACCGCTGCCGTCGGTGCCGTCGGTGAAGTACGTCCGCAGCGCCTGGTGGCGCTCCACCAGGGTGCGCAGCGCGGCGGCCGCGGCAGCCGGGGTCAGGCTGGGGACGGGCAGCGTGCGGCGGATGTTGTAGTAGTGCCGGTCCTCGCCGAGCCAGCGGATCCCCTCCCAGATCGTCCGCTGCCCCCAGGTGAGCGGGGTACGGCCGAGCCCGGGGCCGGCGAAAGGCACGACGAGGGCGGTCGCCGCCCCCTCGGTGGTGTCGGTGGTCACGAACGGCCCCCGTCCACACCCAGGGCCTCGGCGGTGACGCTCGCCAGGGACCGCCGGTCCAGCATGCCCGCCGGGGTGCGTGGTACCTCGACCAGGCCCAGCTCGGCCAGCGTGACGTAGCGGCGGGGCACCTTGAAGACGCTCAGGTGGCGGACGAGTTCGGCCCGCCAGCGCTCCGGCGCGGGCGCGGCGCCCTCCTCCGGCCGGTAGACGAGTACGAGTTCGACACCCATGACCTGGTGCGGGACCGCGACCAGGAAGCCCTGTGCGACGCCGTCGAGCAGCGGCACATGCTTCTCGACCTCGGCCGGGTAGACGTTCTCCCCGCCGATGATCACCAGGTCGTCGAAACGGCCGAGGATGAAGAGGTTGCCGTCCGCGTCCATCCGGCCGAGGTCTCCGGTGTGCAACCAGCCGTCGATGAGCTTGCCCGCGGTGATCTCGGGCAGCTCGTAGTAGCGGTCGAAGATGTTGTCGCCGCGGATCCACACCTCGCCCGGTACGTCGGCGGCGACCCGCTGCCCCTCGTGGTCGAAGACGGCGACCTCGCAGGACGGCAGCGCGGTGCCCGCGCTGCCCCGGGCGCGGCGCAGCGGGCCGACCGCGTCGGAGCCCTCCACGGTGGCCACCGAGGTGGTCTCGGTGAGGCCGTAGCACTGGTGGACGTTGATCCCGAAGGTCCCCTCGAAGCTCTCGATCAGCTCCGGGCTGAGCCGGGCACCGCCGGCCAGTACGCCTTTCAGGGTCGGCCGGGTGCCGCGCCGCTCGTCGCCGACCAGCATCTCCAGGAACGAGGGGACCAGCAGCGTCCAGGTCGGCCGGTGCCGGTCCGCGAGCTGCCAGAACCGCAGCATCGCGACCTCGGGCCGGACCACCGCGCCGCGCGCGCCGCACCACAGCGGCGTGAGCAGTGAGAAGACCTGACCGCTGTTGTGGAAGAGCCCGATGACGGTCAGGAACGAGTCCTCGGCGGTGAAGCCGAAGCGCTCGCCGAGCGCGAAGCCCTCCGACAGCAGGTTGGCGTGCGTCAGCACGACGCCCTTCGGCCGCCCCGAGACGTCGGGCAGGTAAACCACCTCGGCGTCGCCCCGGGCGGCGGACAGCGCGGCCACCCGGTGCGGGTCGGTGGGGGTCGCCATGACGGCGCGGAAGAGCGCGGCCTCGTCGTCCACGAGGTGCCGGCCGTGCTCGGGCAGGCCCAGTTGCTGGGCCAGTACCGAGTCGCTGAAGATCAGCGCGGGCGCGGTCTGGTCGAGGATGTGCTCGACCTCCGCGGGGCCGGACTTGGGGTTGAGCGGAACCAGTACCCGGCCGGTGGCGATCACCCCGAGGAAGAGCAGCGCGGTGAGCGTGGAGTTGGGCAGCACCAGCCCGACCCGGTCGCCCACCGCGGCGCCACGCCCGGTCAGGTAGGCGTCCAGGTGGTGGGTGAAGTCCAGCGTTGCGGCGAAGGACAGCGCCTGCCGGGGGTCCTCCACCGCCGGCAGGTAGGGGGCGTCGGGGTGCTGGGCTGCGGCGTACGCGAGCAGGCCGTGCAGGGTGCTCGCGGCGGCCCGGTGCTCGCCGGTCCACAGCGCGGTGGGCGCGGCTGCCGAAGCGGGTGCGGTGGCGGGTGTCGTGGTGGTCACGGGAAGGGTCACCTCGTGGAAGTGGCGTCGTCGGCGGCGGTGGCGCGCTCGACGGCAGCGGTCATGGCCTGGACGGTCGGGGTCGTGAAGAACGTCTCGACGACGTCCACGCCCCACTCCAGCTCGATCCGGGTGACGATCTCGACGGCGGTCATGGAGTCCACGCCGAGCAGCACCAGGTTGGCGTCCAGCGGGACTTCGGCCAGGCTCAGGGATTCGGCGCAGATGCGCATGATGGTGGTGCTGACGTCGGACACGGCTGCCTCTCGGATGTCGGGCTCGGCTGGCTCTCGGGTGTTGGGCATGTTCGCCTCTCTGCTGGGTGAGCGCTGTGGGCGTTCGGGGTGCGGGGCGGCGGGCGGCCGCGGGTCACCGGTAGACGCGGGCCTGGAGGCCGTAGAGGTCGGCGTAGAGACCGCCCCGGGCGACCAGCGCGTCGTGACTGCCCTCCTCCAGCACACCGCCGTTCTGGAGCACGACGATCCGGTCCGCCGTCCGCACCGTGGAGAAGCGGTGCGAGACGAAGAGCGTCACCGCGCCGGAGCGCCGCCGGGCCTGTCGGGACTGGTCGAGGTAGCGCTCGAAGAGGGCGTGCTCCGCGCTGGCGTCCAGAGCGGAGGCCGGCTCGTCCAGCGCGAGCAGCAGCGGATCGGTGCGCATCGAGGCGCGCGCCAGACCGAGGGTCTGCCACTGGCCGCCGGACAGCTCCGCGCCCTGGCCGAACTCGTGGCCGAGCAGGCTCTCCAGACCGTCCGGGAGCCGGTCCATGACCGCCCCGGCCCGCGCCGCCGTCAGCGCCTCGTGCAGCGCGGCGTCGTCGTCGACCCGCGCGACGTCGCCCACACCGACGTTGTCGCGCAGCCGCAGCTCCAGCCGGGCGAAGTCCTGGAAGAGCATCGCGATCCGGGACCGCCAGGCGTCCGGCGGCAGCGCGGCGATGTCCACGCCGTCCACCAGGATCCGGCCCGAGGTGGGGCGGTAGAGCCCGCACAGCAGCTTGACCAGTGTGCTCTTGCCCGCGCCGTTCTCCCCGACGAGCGCCAGCGAGGCACCGGCCGGGATGTGCAGGCTGACGTCCTCCAGCACCGCGCGGTCACTGTTGGGGTAGCGGAAGCCGACGCCTTCGAGACGGATGCCGTCGCGCATGACAGGGGCAAGGGTGGCCGTTGCCGTGGCGGCGGCCGTGGAGGCGGAGGTGGCCGTGGTGCCGCTCGGGCCGGGGGTACCGGCCGCCGGGACCACCTCGTCGGCGACCTGTTCGCGTACCTCCTGGAGGCGTTCGAACGTACGGCCCGCGCCCTGGAGCTTGGTGTGCAGCGCCAGCGCGCTCGCCACCTGCATGCTGACCTGCACGGCCAGCGTGATCACCAGGATGATGTCACCGATCGTGGTTCGGCCGTCCAGCGCGGCGTTCACCACGACCAGCACCGCCCCGCCGAAGGTGAGGGCGAAGAGCGACTGCCCGGCCGCCCGCAGGTAGGCGCCCCGGCGGAACGCCCGCCAGCGCCAGTTGTTGGCCTCCTCCAGCGCCTTTGCCTGCCGGGCGAGCACGGTCTCCTGCGCGGCGTACAGCCGCAGCTCCTTGATCGAGGAAGCGGTGGTGGCGACCTCGAAGAGGTGGCGGCTGAGCCGGCTCGGCTCCGTCGTCTCCTCCTTGGCGCGCTCGTTGATCCGGTGTGCGCGGTTGGAGATCAGCACCGGCGGCACGGCGGCCAGCGGCAGCAGTACCAGCCAGGGGTCCACGCTGCTCAGCAAGGCTGTGGTGATGACCAGTTGCAGACCGAGGCCGCCGAGCAGCAGCACCGCCTCCAGGGCATGCCGGGTGCGGACCAGGTCCTCGCGCACCAGGCCCATGGTGTCGCTGAACTCCGGGGAGTCCAGGTGGTCGATCCGGGCGCTGCCGTTCGAGAGCGTGATGATCTCGTCGTAGAGCGCCGTCTCCATCAGCTCGCCCAGCTCGAAGTGGAACAGGTGGGCGAAGTGCGTCATCATCAGCTCGCAGAGCAGCAGCCCCGCGATCACCAGGGCCAGGTCGGCGGCCCGGCCGCTGTCGTGGCGCACGACGGCGTTCGCGAACCGCCTGATGACGAGCGCCACCGCGGGTGTCGCCAGCAGGCCGACCAGCATCAGCGCGATCGCCTTGAGCAGGCGTCCACGGTCGATGTGCCAGGCCATGGCGAGCAGCCGCCGGGTGGCCAGCGTCGCACCGGTCGTCACGAGGCCACCTCCTCGAAGCGCTGGGCCTGGAGGCGGAACAGCTCGGCGTACCGGCCGCCCAGCGCGCTCAGCTCGTCGTGGCTGCCGCGTTCGGCGACCCGGCCGGACTCGATGACCACGATCTGGTCCGCGCGCCGCACCGTGGAGAACCGGTGCGAGATGATCACGCTGGTCACTCCCTCCGTGACGTCGATGAAGCGGTCGAAGAACTCGACCTCGGCCCGCACGTCGAGTTGGGCGGTCGGCTCGTCGAGGACGAGCAGTGAGGCCCCGTGTTCGACGGCGTGGAAGGCCCGGGCCAGCGCGACGCGCTGCCACTGGCCGCCGGACAGGTCCTGGCCGTCCGCGTAGCTCGCGCAGAGCACGGTGTCCGGTCCGGCGGGCAGCCGGTCGAGCACCGACACGGCCCCGGCCCGCTTCGCGGCGGGCTCGATCGCGGCGTCCGGCACCCAGGGCGCGCCCATCCGGATGTTGTCGCGTGCGCTCAGTTCGTAGCGCACGTAGTCCTGGAAGATGACGGCCAGCCGACGCTGCCAGGCACGCGTCCGCGCGCCGGAGAGCGGCTCGCCGTCCACCGTGATCCGGCCGGAGGTGGGCTCGTAGAGCTTGGTCAGCAGCTTGACCAGGGTGGTCTTGCCGGCACCGTTGAGACCGACGATCGCGGTCGAGGTGCCGGGGCGCAGCTCCAGGTCCAGGCCCCGCAGGATGTCGCGCCCGTCGGGGGTATAGCGGAAGCGGACGTCCTCGAAGCGGACGGTACCGACAGGGGCGGGCGCGGCGGCCTTCCCTGCCCCGGCGGTACGTCCGGCGGGGTTTCCCGCGGCCTGCTCGCGGACGGCCGCGGCCGCCTTCCCCGCGACGACCTCGGCGGCGTCCTCGGCGCTGTCCTCGCCGCGGTCGCGGGCGTTCGCCGCCGCCATCTCCTCGAAGCGGACCATCGCCTCGTATCCCTCCAGCCCGTACTGCGTCTGCACGTCGCACTCGGGGAAGAAGGCGGCGAAGCGGATCGGGATCAGCACCGCCTGCACCGCGATGGCGAAGTCGAGCATGGTGATGTCCCCGTGCGCGGCGCCGGACGCCAGCCAGCGCATGACCACGGCGGTGCCGACCAGACCGATTGCCGCGTAGGCCAGGAACGGGCGGAAGGAGATCTTCCAGCGCTGCCGCCACAGCGGGCCGTAGTAGGCGTCCGCCTGGCGCTGGTGCAGCTCGCGGACCCACCGCAGCAGGCCCAGCACCCGGATCTCCTTGGCGGCGGCGGGCCCCGACCCCAGCCGGCGTACGTAGGCCAGGCCGCGGCGGGTGGCGGCCAGGCTGTACCACAGCCGGGACAGCCGGCCGAGCGAGCCGCGCTGGCCGAAGCGCAGCGTCAGCGCGGTCACCGCGAGCACCACGGCGGCCACCGGCGACAGCACCACCCCGACCAGCACCAGCGCGCCGATCAGCTGGCCGTAGCGGGCGAGGAGCGCCAGCGCCCCGGCCACCGCGTCACCGGGGGTCGGCAGGTCGCGGTCCAGTGCCGCACGCGCGTCGTTCAGCACGTCCAGCGTCTCGGGCCGTTCCAGCGCGACCATGTCGGCGTCCACCGACGCGGCCCGCATCAGCCGCTGTATGCAGTACGCGTCCACCCGGCGCGTGATGATCTCGCCGTACGCCAGCTGGAGCGGCAGCAGCATCTGCTGGGTCACGAAGACCGCGATGGCGATCGCGAACGGCACGAGCAGCTGGTCGGCGCCCGTGCTCCAGTCGGACCGGCCGTCCAGCCGGGCGATGCGGTTGAGCAGCACGCCCATGGACACCACGAAGGCGGTGGGCAGCACCGCGATGGACACGTTGATGGCCAGCGACTGGATCAGGGCGACGGTGCCGCCGCGCGGGGCCAGCCGGACCACCGCGCCCCATTTGCGGGTGCGTCCCGCCAGGTACTTTCTGAGGCCGGTCACCTGGTGATCTCCGCCTGCTCGCGCCGGTCCGCGGCGGCGGCCGCGGTCGCCTCGGCGCTCTCCACCACGCCGCCGTCCCAGGCCGCGCCGGCATCCTCGGTCGTCCCGGTGCCGACGCGGTCCAGTGCGGCCAGTTCGCGACCGGCGATCCGGCCCACCGACAGGCACTCGGTGATGTTGGTCGCGCCCTGGTAGAGCCCGCCCCACGCCGAGCCGAACTCGCCCGCCGAATACAGCCGGGGGATGACCGCGCCGCGGGTGTCGAGGACCCGGGCCCGGGCGTCGCGGCGGGCGCCGCCCTGGGTGTTGAGCACCGTCGGCTCCAGCCGGATCGCGTAGTACGGGCCCTCGATGGCCTCCAGTGTCTCCGGGCTGCGGCCCTGCTCGGGGTCGGCGCCCTCGGCGCAGGCGGTGTTGTATCGGGTGAGCGTCGCGGCCAGTGCCTCGGCGGGCACCTCGATCCGCTCGGCCAGCTCCGCCACTGTGTCGGCCTGGACGATCCAGCCCATCTTGATCTCGCGGGAGTTGTCCGCGCTCCACTGGTACAGCTCGCGGTTGTAGCCGCTGACCGACCAGCTCAGCGGCCCGGCCAGGCGGGTGCGCTCGTTGAAGACCCCCCAGCTCGGCAGGCGCGGGTAGTCCACCGTGTGGGTGTCGAACTCCGACAGCAGCCGGTGGAACTCGTGCAGCTCCAGGCCCGTCTCGTCGGCGAACCGCTCACCGTGGCGGTCCACGTAGATGAAGCCGTGGGTCGGGAAGAAGATCCCGAAGGCGGCGACGTACTCCTCGCTCTGGAAGCCGATGATCGTCGAGGTACGGGACATGTGCCACAGGTCCGCCCCGGCACGCTGCGCGACGCGTACGCCGTCCCCGGTGTTGCCCGGGTTCCCGGCGAAGCGCACGCCGGGCGGGAGCACGTACTCGGAGATCAGCTCGGGGCTGTTCTCGTAGCCGCCGCACGTCATGACGACGCCCTGGGCGGCGTCGATACGGACGGGCCGGCCCTGGAGGGTCAGCTCGACCCCGGTCACCTCGCCGGAGGGGGACCGGACCAGGTCCTGGACGCGGGCCTCGAAGAGCACGGTGATGTCCCGGGCCTCGACGGCCGCCTCCAGCGCCTCCCACATCCGCCGGGAGGGCGGCACCTCGGGGGAGCCGGCGACGCAGTACTTGTCGAAGTAGATCCCGTCGCCCGCCACTGCGGGGAAGCCCGGGCCCTTGAGGGTCCTGGGATAGGTGTCGGCGATGATCAGCTGTTCGGGGACGGAGAGTTCGGCGTCCAACGCGGCGAACCACTCGGGAAGGTCCGCAGCGCCGTCCACCAGGGCCTCGACGACATCGCGGCCGGTGCTGCCCAGGCAGAGGGTGTGGAGGTAGTCCACCAGGCGCCGGCGGTCGCCGTCGCCGGACCGGGCGATCACGCAGTTGCCGCCGCTGACACGGGAGTTGCCGCCGCCGTGCGGCATCTTCTCCAGCACCAGGACGCGGGAGCCCTGGTCGTGGGCGGTGATGGCGGCGGCGGCCCCGGCGAAGCCGTAACCGACGACAATCACGTCGAACGAGTCGAATGGGGGATGCATGGTGACTCCAGGGGTCGGGAGAGTGGGAGTTGGGGCAGGACGGGACGGGACCGGGCCGGTCCCAGCCGGGCCGGACCCGGTGGGACCGGGCCGGGCGGAGGGGAGCACCCGGTGGGCCGACCGGCCCGGTCAGATGGCCATGCCCGCGCTGACGTCGAGGACGGCGCCGGTCGCGAACCCGGACGGGCCGGTGAGGAACGGCAGGACCAGGTGCGCCGCCTCGGGGACCGTCCCGAGCCGGCCGACGGGAATCTGCGCCGTCAGCCCGTCGCGCTCCTCCTCGGACTTGGCGTGCCACGCCGCCGTGATGCGGTCGGTGGCGATGGGCCCGTGGGCGACGGCGTTCACCGTCACCCCCAGCGGCGCGAGTTCCCAGGCGTACTGCTTGGTCAGGCCGAGCAGCGCCGCCTTGGCGGTCACGTACGCGGCGTTGCTGAACACGCTGTAGCTGCGGCCGGCGATCGAGGCGAGGTTGACGATCCGGCCGTGTCCCCGCGCGGTCATCTCCGGCACCACCAGCCGCATCAGGGTGAAGGCGGTGACCACGTTGTGCAGGAAGGAGTCCAGCAGGTCGCTCTCGCGCAGGTCGGTGACCGGGCGGCGCCGGGCGTCGCCGCCCACGCCGTTGAGCAGCGCGGTCGGCAGCAGGCCGGGGCCGAGCGCGGCGAAGTGCTTCTCCACCGCGCCGACGTCCTGGACGTCCACCACCCACGGCTCGGTGGTCAGGGCGGCGGCCCCCACCTCACGGGCCACGGAGTGCAGCGCGGCCGCGTCGCGGTCGGCCAGGATCAGCCGGTGGCCCTGGGCGGCGAGGCGCCGGGCGACCTCGGCGCAGATCCCGGCGCCCGCACCGGTGATCAGGACGTTTTCCGGGCGGCTCATACGATCTCCTCCTCATGAGCGGCGGATGCCGGTCCGGTGGTGACGGCGGTGGCGGTGGCCGTGGCGGAGGTGATGGCGGCGTGCGGCACCTCCCGGAGCAGGCGGGCGGACGGTACGACGCCGCAGCCCGGCCCCGGCAGCGGGTGGGCCGTCTGCGCATGCCGGTCCACCGCGAAGGCGGGCACGGTCAGCGGCTCGCGGAACCACTCGTCCTGGCGGCCGGTCTCCGCCGCCCGCAACCCGGCCAGCGCGCAGCCGAGCGTCCGCCCGGCCGCCCACAGCGGCCCCACCTCCCCGACCTGCACGCCCAGTTGGCAGCCGAGCCCGGCGGAGCGGGCCAGTGCGGCCAGCCGCGCGGAGGCGATCAGGCCGCCGCACTTGGAGATCCGGACGTTGACATGCGTCGCGGCCCGCAGCTCCACAGCGAGGCGCAGGTCCGCCTCGTCGCGGAAGGACTCGTCGAGCATCACGCCGAGTCCGGTGCCGGTCAGCCGGCGCAGCGCCGCCCAGTCGCGGGGTGCGAACGGTTCCTCGACCCAGTCCACCCCGGCCGCGCGCAGCGCGCCCGCTGCGCGGATTGCCTCGCCGGGGTCCCAGGCCGTGTTCGCGTCGAGGGACAAGGTGGTGTGCGGGCTCGCCGCCCGGGCCGCCAGAGCCCGGCGGAGCGCGGCCCCGAGGTCCGCGCCGACCTTGACCTTGACGTGCCGCAGCGCGGCCCGGGCGGGCGGGCGCAGCGAAGCCAGCACCTCGCCGGGATCGTGCGCGAGGTCCACCACCTCGGAGGGCACCACGGGCCCCGGGGCGTCCCGCAGCGTGCCGGGCGGCAGGCCCAGCAGGCCGAGGACGTCGTGCAGCGGGCGCCCGTGGCTGCGGCAGACCAGGTCGAGCAACGCCAGCTCCAGCGCGGCGGCCGCGCTCGGCGCCGGGGCCGCCGGGTCCAGCAGCCGGCCCAGCGGGGCACCCGCCGTGCGGGCCAGCCGGGCGATGCGCTCCTCGAAGCTCCCCGGCCCGATCAGCCGGCCCAGCGTCTCCGGGTCGAGGCGGCCCAGCTGACCGGCCACCGTCTGCACGGTCTCCCCGGTCACGTAGGGCCGGGGCGCGGCCTCGCCCCATCCCGTGGCGTTCTCGGTACAGACCTCGAGCAGCACGCTGGCGGTCCGGTCCCGGTGCGCGGCGGCGTGACCGAACGGCCGGTCCATCGGCACCGCGGCCACCGTGGCCCGCACCGCGATCACCCGCATCACCGTCCACCGCCCCGCGGGTCGAGCACGGCGGCGGCCAGCCAGTCCCAGTAGGCGACGCGGTCGGCAGAGAACTCCAGGTAGTGCCGGTCGGTGACGAAGCGGCGCTCCACCGTGCCCGGCGCCTTCTCCGCGAGCACCCGCCGGGCCGCGTCCAGGTCGATGACCGGGTCGCGGCGCGGCACCGCGAGGAGCGGCGGGTGCGGGGTCGGCAGGGAGGCGGCGGCCGTGTAGACGTCCTCCAGGCCCACCATCGCTGCCCGCATGCCCGCCGTCACCTCCCGGACCATCAGCGGGTCCGCGCCCATCCGGGCCAGCTCGGCCGGGTCGTCGGTGTAGTCCCGGTCCGCCAGGCTCAGCGGCGCGGGAGCGGTGCCGCGCAGCGCACGCAGCGCGGCGAGCCGCTCGGGGTCGCCGCCGGCGCGGGCTCGCTGCTGGCCGAGCGCCGGGGCGCAGAACACCACCGGGTCCAGGTGGGCCGGTCTCGCCACCAGAACGGCGGCGAGCAGGCTGCCGCCGAAGCTCTGGCCCAGCGCCGCCACCCGCTCGCAGGACCGCCGGCGCACGGTTTCCGCCAGGGCCCTGGCCTGGTCGTCGATCAGTACCTCGGCCGAGGGGGCGTGCCCGCGCGGCCCGGCGCTGCGGCCGCTGCCGCGCCGGTCGAGCACGAAGACCTCGACCCCGCGCCGTACCAGCTCCGGTCCGGTCTCCCGCAGCCAGCCCGCGTGGGACTGGATGCCGTGCACGTAGTGCAGGGCGGCGCGGACGCCGGGACCGGTCCAGTGGTGCAGGACCAGCTCCAGCCCGTCGGCGGCCGGCACGGCGTACCGGCGCGGCTCCGCCGGTACGGATCCGGGTCGGGGTACGCGAGCCGGCGCGACTGCGGCGGCCGGTACGGGCTCCGGTGGCGCCCCGGCCGGGCGTGGCGCGAGGCCGGTCACCGGGGCGTCCCCTGCATCACGGAGGAGCCGGCGGATCCCGGAGCACCGGAGAGACCCGAGGCGCGCTGGGACAGCACCAGGGCGGGACCGCCGAGCCGTCCCAGTGACCGCAGCGCCTCGACGACGGAGCCGTCCCGTTGCAGCCAGTGGTGCTTGACCTGCGCCGCGGCGGCCCCGGCGGTCAGCCGCGCCTGGGTGACCGCGGCGAACGAGCCCTCGGAGAGCACGTGCACGCCGATCGGGGCGAGCCTGCCGCCGGACCGCTTGTCGGCGTACTCACCGTTCAGCGCGCACAGCGACTCCTCGACCTTGTGGGCGAAGGCGCGGGCGTCCGTGCCCGGCGGCAGGCCCTCGATCATCAGCAGGTAGCGGGGTGGCATCTCCCAGATCGGTACGGAGGTGAACAGCGGCAGCGGCCGGCCCGGCGTCCCCCATGAACGCCGTACGGCCAGGTGGATCTGGTTCTCGGTGAGCTTCTCGCCGGTGAAGGAAGCGGTGTGGCCCACCCGGCCGAGGAACTCCAGCCGGGGCGTCCGGCCGGTCCATCCGACCACCTGGTAGGCGTCACCGGTGTCGTAGCGGTACATGCCGTTGGCCTGGCTCATGATGAGCCGGTAGGTCTTGCCGACCTCCACCTCCTCCGGCGCCAGGCTCGCGCCGATGCTCTCGTCCTCGATGTCGCTGATCTCGGTGAACTCGTAGAGGGCCTGGTTGATGGCGAGCGGGCCCGCCGTGAGGTGGTTGTCGATGGGCAGCGTCACGATGCCCTCGGTGCCGGTGGTGCTGAACGGCAGGATCGCCGCGCCCGGCGCCATCCGCCGCAGCCACGGCTCGTAGAGCCGCGCGGAGCCGGACATCCAGCAGACCAGCAGGCTCAGCGCCGGGAAGGCGTCCTCCAGCTGGAGCGGGCCTCCCCGGGCCGCCGCCCGCGCCGCGAGCCGCCGGGCGGCCTCGGGCCGGGCGCGCAGCTGCGGTACGCGCCTGCGGCCGATGGTGCCGTCGTGGACGTCGCGGATGAGGTCGTCGGTGCGGTCGGCGAGCTGCTCGGCGAGCCGTACGAGCTTGGAGGGGTTGACGGCGACGACGAGCCGGACGTCCTGGTCGGCCAGCCAGCACAGCTGGGTGTACATCCGGTCCTCGCCGGGCACGGTGTCGGCGAACCAGGGCGCCCCGTACCAGGGCGGGGTCCAGTCGTTCCCGCCCATCGAGTACTGCCGCTGGGTGATGCCGTAGACGGGCAGCTCACCGACCCGGCCGGGGCGCGCGGTGCGGTCCCAGGACAGGTCGAGCGCGGTGTTCGGCGCCACCGTCTCCAGCCCCAGCAGCTGGAAATACAGGCCCCACTGCGCGTACAGCGCGGGGCCGCGGTAGTGCTGGCGCCAGAAGCGGGTGGTGGGAATCAGCTTGGGGTCCCCGGAGGTGCCCGAGGTGGTGAGGAGAGCGTACGGTTCGTCGGTCGTCAGCACGGACTGCTCGCCCGCGATGACGCGGTCGATCCAGGGGCGGTACGCGTGGTACGGGCGGATCGGGACGGCGGCGCGCCAGTCCTCGATCGTACGGATCCCGGCCACACCGTGCTCGCGGTCGAAGGCCGTGCCGGTGGCCTGGGAGACAAGGTCGTCCAGTACGGCGCGCTGGGCCAGTTCCGGCGTCAGGCAGGCCGCCCTCTGCTGTCCCAGCGCCATGGCGGTCCTGGTGCGGAAGCCTACGGATCCACCTATGAGTGTTTCCATTTTTCCTTTCCCCGTTCGCGGAGCGGCGGAGTGTTCCGCTCGTTGCTGTGGTGCGGCGGCCGGGCCGTCCCACCACGGGTGTACGGAGGCTGTGAGGGGGCCGTGCTCTACTTGCGCCGCTCGGGGGCGAGCGCCACGGAGGGTACGACGGCTCGCAGCTCGTCCATGCCGGTGGCGCTGAGCCGGATCACGGCGGCGGGCTCGGAGGTGCAGTCGATCATGCTGGAGGGCTTGTCGAAGCGGGACAGTTCGTCCCCGGACAGGATCAGGTCGACGTCCTTGTCGAAGATCTGCGCGCCGGCGAAGGTCTTGATCTCGGTCTCGCCCGCGTAGTTGAGGGTGGTGCCGAAGACCGGCACCCGGAGCGCCTCGGCCACGCCCCGCATCACGTGGTTGCGGCTGGACATCACCGCGACGGTCGGCAGGCCGTGGGTGAACCAGTCGCCGATCACCTCGCGCTTGTTCAGGACGAGCGCCAGCGGGCCGGGCCAGAAGTGCTCGATGAAGGTCTCGGCCGAGGGCGTCAGGTGCGCCCAGCGCTGGACGTCCGCCGTGCGGGTGTGGATGACAAAGGGTTTGCCCCGGTCGCGGTTCTTGATCGCGTAGACGCGCTCCACGGCCTCCGGGTTGGTGGCGTCGCCGAAGAAGCCATAGACGGTGTCGGTCGGCAGTACGACCACGCCACCCTCCGCGATCGTCTTGACAGCGGCGGCGATGCCCGCGGCGTCGGCGGCAACGTGAATGCTCATGGCTGCTCCTTGGAGGCAGTTGAGGTGACGAGAGTGACAGGAGTGACGAAGGTGGCAGCAGTGTGCGAGGCACTCGGGGTGTCAGGAGTGCTACGGGGTGGAGCGGACAGGGGGCACGCCGCCGGCCGGTCCGGACGCCGCGAGGCGCTCGGACCACCGGGGCAGGCACGCCGGGTTGACGACGTGTTCGGGCGGCCGGCCGGCCAGCAGCGCCAGGACGCTCTCCACCGCGGTGTCGGTGAAGGAGTCGAACATCTCCACGGTGTGGCCGATCACGTGGTTGGTCAGGATGACGTTGGGGGCGGCGCGCAGCGCCGAGTCGGGAGGCGGCGGCTCGACGGCGAAGGTGTCCACCGCCGCCCCGCCGATCCGCCCCGAGGACAGCAGCTCGGCGAGGGCGTCCTCGTCCACGATGCCGCCGCGCGCCGCGTTGACCAGGAAGGCGCCGGGGCGCAGCAGGGCGAGGCGGTCGCGGCCGAGCATCCCCCGGGTGTGCGGCGAGTAGGGGAGGTTGACGACCACGAGTTCGCTGCTGCGCAGCACCTCCTCGACGGAGGTGAACCGCACGCCCGGCCACGCCGCGGGGTCTGGGGAGCGGGTGTGTGCGAGCACCGGCCCCGGCTCCCACGGCGCCAGCAGTCGAGTCATGCGCTGCGAGATGCGGCCGAAGCCGATGAAGCCGACCGTCCGGCCGCGCAGCGTACGGCTGGTCACCGGTGCGGCACCGGTCCACCGCTGCTCGAAATGCGCCTGCTTGCGCGGGAGTTCGTAGAGCAGCGCCAGCATCAGCAGCACGTTGGCCTCAGCCATGCTGTGTACGTTCTCGCGAGTGGCGCCGTTGGCGATCAGGATGCCCAGCGCGGTGGCCGCGTCGGAGTCGCAGGAGCCGGTGCCGATGGACGGGAAGACCACCCCGCGCAGCCGGGTGGCCGAGCGCAGCGCCGACCGGCTCAGTACGGTCCTGGAGCTGATGACGACGACGTCGATGTCGCCGGAGGGGGCGTAACGGGTCAGGGCGGGGGCGGGCCGGGCGGGTATCCGGACGACCTCGACGCCGTGTGCGGCGAGTCGCCGTGCAACGCCCTCCAGGATGGTCCCCAGGGCGTGGTCGTCGCCCACGGCGACGCGTCGGTGTACGGTACTTCCTCCGTGGGGCGCGCTGGGTCCGCGCCGCGCGTCTAACATCGCATCAGTCGTCCTTCCTGGGCAGGCAGTTGAGCAGTGCCCGCGACACCATGCGGTCGATGGAGCGGCCGGTCAGCCAGGCGGTGTGCGGTGTCACCACGACTCCGGGCGAGGTGCGCAGGATGTCGTCGGCGGGCAGCGGCTCGACGTCGAAGACGTCCAGGGCCACCCGGCGCAGCCGGCCGGCGCGGACCAGCTCGCGCAGCGCGGCCATGTCGATCACGTCGGCCCGCGCGGTGTTGACCAGTACGGTGTCCGGCCGGAGCAGGCCCAGCACGCTCCGGTCCAGGCGCTCCGCGGTGCTCGGCGCGGCCCGCAGGTGTACGGAGACCACATCGCTGCCGGCCAGCAGCTCGCCGAGCGGAACCCGTTCCACGCCCAGCGCGGCGGCCTCCGCGGCGGACAGGTGGGCCGAGCAGGTCCGCACCCGCATGCCCAGGCCCTGGCAGAGCCGGGCGACGGTCCTGGCGACCAGCCCGAAGCCCACCAGGCCGAGCACCGCGTCCTCCAGTTCGACGCCGGGCGGCGGTGGCCGGCCGCCCCACGGCTGGTGGCCGAGGGGCGATCGGGCCGCCTGGAGGATCAGCGAGACAGTGTGTTCGGCGACCGCCCGGACGGCGGCACCCGGCGTGTCGAGGACGGTGATCCCGGCCCCGCGCAGCGCCGCCGCGTCCACGCAGCCGCCCGCGGGACCCGCGATCGCGACGGTGCGCGGGGCCGCCGCCAGCAGCAGGTCGGTGGGCAGTCGGCCGTCGTCGAAGAAGTGCAGCACGGTGTCCGCGCCGCGCAGCCGGGCCCGCCACTGGGCCCGGTCGGTGGGCGGGCCGGGAAAGCCGAGGACCCGTGTGCCCGGCGGCGGTGCGGCGAGGAGCCGCCGGACCCGGTCGTGCCTGCTGGGCACGGGGACGGTGATCTCTGTGCCGCCGGTCACCGCGGCGCTCAGCCGGTCGGAGCGGCGGCGGTCCGCCACCCGTTCAGGTAGGGCAGCCGTTCCATGGTGCGGCGCACGTCCTCGGCACCGGCCAGTAGCGTGGTCAGGGTGTCCCAGGTGCCGGTCAGAAAGCGCTGCCGCAGCGACTCGTTGAGGTCGATCGGCCAGCTCTGTGCGCCGACCCGCAGCTCCCGGGCGGCCAGGTCCACGGTGGTGGTGGCGGTCGGCTCGGCCAGGGCCGCGGCGCGAGCCGCGGCCGAGTCCTGGCGGGACAGGGTCACGCAGGGCAGGCCGATCGTGGCGCAGTTGCCGCGGAAGATCTCGCCGAAGCTGACCCCGGCCACGGCGTCCACACCCCAGCGGTTGATGGCCTGGGCGGCGTGCTCGCGGCTGGAGCCACAGCCGAAGTTCTCGCCGACCAGCAACACCTTGGCGCCCTCGTGGCGGGGGTCGTCGAAGGGGTGGATCTGGCCGGCGGCACGGGCGTTGGCCCGCTCGCCCTCGAAGACGTGTTTGCCCAGGGCGTCGAAGGTCAGGCTCTTGAGGAACCGGGCGGGGATGATCCGGTCGGTGTCGATGTCGTCCCCGTCCAGCACGATCGGCGGGCCGGAGATCACGTCGCGGACCGCGGTGGCAGTCGTCATGGCGGTGCTCTCTTCTGTATCTTGTCGGGCTTGTCGGGCTCGTCGGGCGTGGCAGGTCTGCTGGACCTGTCAGGTCCGGAGTTCTTGTGCGGGGCGGCCGGGGAGCCGTCAGCCGAGAACGGCGACGGGGAACACCTCGCGCGGGTCGGCCACGTGGCCGCTTACCGCCGCGGCGGCCACCGAGATCGGGGACATGATCAGCGTCCGGCCGGTCGGGGACCCTTGGCGGCCCTTGAAGTTGCGGTTGGAGGAGCTGGCCGCGACCTCGCGGCCGACCAGCCGGTCCGGGTTCATGGCGATGCACATGGAACAGCCCGCCTCGCGGAACTCGAACCCGGCCTCAACCAGCACCTTGTCCACCCCGAGCGCCACCAGTTCGTTGCGCACGGCCACCGAGCCCGGCACGGCGATGGCCCGCACCCCGGGCACCACCCGGCGCCCGCTGCGCCGGAGCGCCTCGGCGACCTCGACGAAGTCCGAGACCCGGCCGTTGGTGCACGAGCCGATGAAGGCGACGTCCACGGCGATGTCCTGCACCGGCTGCCCGGCCTCCACGCCCATGAACTCGCGGGCGTCGGCCAGCGCCGCGCTGGACACCGGGTCGGCGGAGTCCTCGCCCGGCACCTGCCCGCTGACGGGTACCGACTGGCCCAGGTGCACGCCCCAGGTGACCATCGGCGCGATGGCGGAGCCGTCCATCACCACCACGTCGTCCCAGCTTGCGTCGGCGTCCGAGGCCAGCGAGCTCCACCAGGCCACCGCGGTGTCCCAGTCCTCGCCCTGCGGCGCGAACGCACGGCCCTTGAGGTAGTCGAAGGTGGTGCGGTCCGGGTTGCAGTAGCCGATCCGGGCACCTGCCTCCACCACCATGTTGCAGATCGTCATCCGCTCGTCCATCGACATCCGGTCGATGACCTCACCGGCGAACTCCAGCGCGTAGCCGACCCCGCTGTTGGGGCCCATCACATGGATGACGTGCAGGATGACGTCCTTGGCGGTGACGCCCTCGCGCAGCTCGCCGTTGATCTCGATGCGCCGGGTGCGCAGCCGGTTCATGATGACGGTCTGGGTGGCCAATACGTCGCGCAGCTGCGTGGTCCCGATGCCGAAGGCCAGCGCGCCGAACGCGCCGTGTGTCGCGGTGTGCGAGTCGCCGCAGGCCAGCGTGATGCCGGGCTGGGTCAGACCCTTCTCGGGGCCCAGCACGTGGACGATGCCGTTCGCCTTCTGCGCCGGGGAGAAGAAGCGCAGCCCGTGCCGGGCGGTGTTCTGCTCGATCGCCGACAGCATGGCCTCGGCCTCGGGGTCGGCGAACGGTCGCGCGACGTCCGCGGTCGGCACGACGTGGTCCGCGGTGGCGACGTTCCGCTCCGGGTACGCCACCGGCAGCTCGCGCTCGCTCAGCATCGAGAACGCCTGCGGGCTCGTGGCTTCGTGGAACAGGTGCAGGCCGACCAGGAGTTGGTACTGGTCCTCGCCGATTTCGCGGACCACGTGCAGGTCGAAGACTTTGTCGTACAGGGTGCCGGGCATGGCTGGCCTTTCTGGGGTGGGGGTGAACGGCGGAACGGGGTTCAGGAGGAACCGGCGGTGACGCCGCCGTCGACGATCACGGTCTGGCCGGTGACGTAGCCGCTCGCGGTGGAGTCCAGCAGCCACAGGACCGCGCCGGCGACGTCCTGCGAGGTGCCGAGGCGGCGCAGCGGCGCCCGGTGGCGACGGGCGTCCAGCGCCTCCTCGGACGGATAGAGCGACCGGAGCATCGGCGTGTCGGTCGAGCCGGGGCTGACGACGTTGACGCGTACGTTGTCGGCCGCGTACTGGAGGGCGGCGGACTTGCTGAGCCCGATCACGGCGTGCTTCGTGGCCGAGTAGAGCGGGCTCCTGGCATGGCCGAGATGGGCGGCGACCGAGGCGCAGTTGACGATCGAGCCGCCCCCGGCCTCGCGGATGCGGGGGAGCTGGTGGCGCATGCAGTCCCAGACGCCGCCCAGGTTGGTGCCGACCACGTCGGCGAAGTTCTCCGGGTCGTCCCCGTGCAGCGGGCCGAAGCGGCCGAACGTGCCGGCCGCGTTGAACGCGCCCCGCAGCGGGCCGTACCGCTCCTCGGTGACCCGCACCGCGGCCTCCACGTCCTCACTCCGCCGGATGTCGGCCCGGGTCCAGGACGCCTCGCCGGGGCCGGCCGCCTCGGCCGCGGTCTCCTTCAGTGTCTGCTCGGTGCGGCCGACCGCGAGCACCCGGGCGCCCGCGGCGACCAGCGCGGCGACCGCCGCGCGACCGATGCCGCTGCCCGCGCCCGTGACCATAACGGACATTCCGGCCAGGCCGGAGTGAGGGGTGAGTGGTAACGCAGGGTCTACGACCTCGGACAACGTGACCTCCAGGTTGGAACGTGTGACGGTGAGAAGGGTGCGCAAGGGGGCAGGCAGACGCGCACGGCGGCAGCGGGCGGGCAGGGCGCGCCGACCCGCCGCGCAACGGCGCGTGACGACTTCCGCGACCACTCCCGTGGCGACTGCCACAACAATGCCGCCGACGAAAACGGACGGCATCTGAAAAAGGATCAGAACGGCACGCAAAATAATACGGCGGTTCTACCCGCAGGGGCGTCAGAAAGCGCGTCTGGGGTTTCCACTTCTCATGAGTGCTGCTCTCAAGACAAACCCCTTCACTTCTGCGTGGAAGCTTTCACTCCCGTCGTGGGAGCGCTCCCATCAATCGTCGTGGCGGCCTGTGCGGCATCGCGTCCGACCCCTCGGGAACTGCCTCCGTAATTTCAGTCAGAATGCTGCACCGTTGCCGATCCCCCTGCAAGTCTCGTCCGAATGATGGACGAAACCTTTCGAAATGCAGGCAAAGTCGCTGCTGGGAGCAGTTTTAGATGGACAGGTCGGATCGAAGCTGGCTTCTCGCATGGTGATACAAGCGTGGCGGGCGACTGTGTCGTGACGGCAGTCTTGCCCATGCGCACACATGACATGAATGGATTGACGTGGATACACTTTCGCGAAATATCGGACTGACCGTACCTCTCTTTGTCCTGGTACTGGTGGGCTACTGCCTGGCGCGCTGGGGCACGTGGCCGCAGGAGAGATGGAAAGGGCTGAGTGGCTTTGTGTTCGCGGTCGCACTGCCCGCGCTGCTGTTCCGGCAGATGACCGAACTTTCGGACCTCGGTTCGGTGGAGCCGAAACTCCTGCTGGCCTTTTTCGGCGGCTGTCTCGTTGTTTTCGTGGCAGGCCGGATCGTCGCCCGGCGGATCCTGGGGTGCGACGGTTCGGAGCAGATCCTCTTCGCTCTCGGCGGGGTCCTCTCCAACAACGTGCTGCTGGGCATCCCGCTGGCCGAGGCGACACTGGGCGACCGGGCGCTGCCCTCGGTGGCGATGGTGCTGGTCTTCAACTCGCTGGTGCTGTGGACCCTGGCGACCGTCTCCATCGAGTGGACCCGCACCCGCTCGGTCTCGGCCGCCGGGCTGCGTGCGATGGCGCTGAGCCTGGCGAAGAACCCGGTGGTGATGTCGATCCTGGCCGGCACCGCAGTCGGGCTGCTGCGCCTACCGGTGCCCACGGTGGTGAACCAGCCGCTGGGGATGCTCGCCACCGCCGCGACGCCGCTCGCGCTGGTCGCCCTCGGCGCCACCCTGACCGGCTACCAGGCGCGCACCCAGTGGCGGTTCACCGCCGGGATCTGCGTGCTCAAGCTCGTCGTCCAGCCGCTGGCCGTGTGGAGCCTGGCCGTCACCCTCGGTCTGCCCACCCTGGAGGTGCAGGTGGTCACGCTGCTCGCCTCGATCAGCGTCGGCGCGAACGTCTACCTGATGGCTACCCGCTTCCAGGTCATGGAGGGTCCGATCGCAGCCAGCCTGCTGGTGTCGACCGGGCTCTCCTCACTCACCACGCCGATCGTCCTGACGCTCCTGCACGCTTAGGTCTGTTGCGAAAGTGGATCTTGTTCGTTGCTGATCACGTCCTGTGGGACGTGGGAATCTGACGAACGGCCAGTGGGCCCGGCTTGAGCCTCTGCTGCCGACGGGCATCAAGCCAGGTCGGCCGCAGGTGTGGACGCGGCGGCAGTTGGCAGACGGCATACGGTGGCGGACCCGGACCGGCGCTCCCCGGCGGGACGTGCCCGAACGTCTGGAGGGCGTCGAGGGTCTGGTGGAGAGTGAGCCCGGTGTGGGTGTTTTTGGGGTCAGACGCTGTTCGGTGTGGAAGGCGTGGGCGGCGGTCACGAGGGTGACGTGGTGGTGCCGGCCGGGCCAGGACCGGCCTTCGAAGTAGTCCAGGCCCAGGCCGTGCTGGAGTTCGCGGTAGTCGTGCTCGATGCGCCAGCGGACCTTGGCCACACGGATCAGGTCGGTTTTCGGGGTGTTGGCAGACAGGCTGGACAGCCAGTCGTCGGCGGGCGTCTCGGCGCCCCCGGGCCACTCGACCAGCAGCCAGCAGTCGGGCAGCACTCCGTCCCACCGGCATCGTTCGGCCGAGGCGGCGGCCCGGATGGGACGCTCGACGGCCTGGCCGGCCGGGCGGACGCGCACGGCGGCGAAGCGGGACCGTAACTGGCCGCGCGAGCCCTGCCGCCTGGGAAGCCGATTCTCGGCCAGGGCGACGTGGCCGGCGCGGCTGGACGGTGGTGATCCGCAAGGACGCGTAACGCTGAGGTGCAGGCGTCCGGCGGCAGCGACCCCCATCGTCCGGTGGCGCTGCCACGGGGGGCCGCCCGGTGGCTGATAAAGCGCTGTTGCCGACGCCGGTGAACGGCCGTGATCATCGAGTGGCATCCACCGAGCCACCGGGAGGTCACGGCATGACGGTCACGGCCGAACAGCCCGTCCCCTATCCGTTCAACGAGCCCGACGGGCTGAGCCTGGCGGACGCGTACCAGGCGGCGCTGGAGGAACCGGGCCTGATACGCGTGCGTCTGGCGTACGGGGAGCCCGCCTGGCTGGCCACTCGGTATGCCGACGCGCGCCTCGTTCTGGGTGACCGCCGCTTCAGCAGGGCGGAGGCGCTACGGCACGACGCACCACGTCATTCGGAGGGCAGCCAGGACAGCGGCATCCTCAGCATGGACCCGCCCGGGCACACGCGGCTGCGCACGCTGGTGGCGAAGGCGTTCACCGTGCACCAAGTGGAGAAAATGCGTCCGGCGGTCCGGGAGCTGGCGCACCGGCTGCTCGACGAGATGGAGGCCATGGGGCAGCCTGCCGACCTCGTGGAACACTACGCGCTGCCGATCCCGGTCGCCGTCATCTGCCGCATGCTGGGAGTGCCGGAGGAGGACCGCCCCAGGTTTCGGGCGTGGAGCGACGCGGCGCTTTCCACCAGCTCCCTGACGGCTGCGGAGTCGGAACGCAACAGGCAGGAACTGCGGGCCTACATGACCGGACTGGTGGCGGACCACCGGCGCAACCCGCGGCCCGACCTGATGACGGGCCTGATCGAGGCACGTGACACCGGTGACCGGCTGAGCGAACTGGAACTGGTCGATCTGTGCGACGGCATCCTCGTCGCCGGTCACGAGACGACGGCCACACAGATCCCCAACTTCGTGCACACGCTGCTCGACCACCCCGAGCAGATGGAGATACTCCGCAAGAGCCCCGAGCTGCTGCACGGCGCGGTCGAGGAACTCATGCGCTTCGTGCCCCTGGGCAGCGGCGCGAGCTTCCCCAGGTACGCCACCGAGGACGTGGAGGTCGGCGGTACCCTCGTCCGTGCCGGTGAGCCCGTCCTGGTCGCGATCGGCGCCGCCAACCGCGACGCGCTGAAGTTCGCGGACCCCGGCCGGCTCGACATCACCCGGACCGGCGTCCAGCATCTCGGGTTCGGACACGGGGTGCACCACTGCCTCGGCGCACCGCTCGCCAGGCTGGAGCTTCAGGAGGCTCTGGGGGCCCTGCTCGAACGCTTCCCCGGTCTGCGTCTCGCGGGCGACGTGCGGTGGAAGGACCAGATGCTGGTCCGTGGTCCGCGCGAGATGCCGGTGGGGTGGTGAGGGCGGTGTCCTGGACGACCGGGGTGGACCGCGCCCTGTGCATGGGATCGGGCATGTGCGCCGGTATCGCTCCCGAGCTGTACCGGCTGGACGACGAGGGCCGGGCGGAGCCGCTCGCCGCGGACATCCCCGAGGACGAACGTGCGCTGGACGCCGCGGACTCCTGCCCGGCGACGGCGATCTCAGTACGTGCCGGGCAACGGCTGATCGGGCCACGCCCGTGAGCAGTGCGTCCGAAGCCTCCCCCGCCGTGACCGCGATGCCTCGTCGCGCGGCTTCGCGGTCGGGCGACGGCCCTCCCCCAGGGGATACCGGCGTCAAGGGCGTCCCGCCGGCCAGAGCGGCGGCGCTGGGGCTGGCGTCTGGTCCGTCCGGGTGAGCGCGGGGCCGTGACGGCGGACTCCGGGCACGCGGGAACGCACCTTGATCGCGCTGCCGTCCTCCGGCGCGAAGGCCCCCGCCGTCCGGAAGCATGAGGTGACCGGATGGGCGGGGGCCGAGGATCGAGCGGTGCGTCAGGGCGCCATCATCGATATCCCGAACGGCACGGCCTGCGGGGCCGATTCGGCGCCGTCGGCGGCCACGGCGGTGACGACGTAGTAGTAGTACGCCCGCGCCAGACCGGCGTCCTTGTACGTCAGTGCCGTAACCCCCGTGGCGATGCGGCGCTCAGGGGTGAAGACGTCCGAGCCGGACGTGGACCGGTAGACGTTGTACGAGACGGTCGCCTCCTGGTCGCACGCACCGGCCTCCCAGTTGAGCTGGACGTGGTCCGCGCCCCTGCCGCCCCCGGTGATCCGGGGAGTGGCCGGTGCGGTGATGACCGAGCAGGGCACGGTGACTTCGGCCATCGGCGAGAAGTCGGACCACTGGCTGTGCGTGCTGACGGCGCGCACCACGTAGTGCCAGGTCTTGCCGGCGGGCACGTTCTCGTTCGTGAAGGTCGTCCCTGTGATGAGCGGGGAGACCGAGTAGGCCGTCGCCGGGTCCGTGCCGGTCGTACGGTAGACGTAGTAGCCGGCCACATCGGCCGACGTGCTCGCGGTCCACTCCACCTTGACGTTGCCGTTGGCGGCCGTCGCGGTGACCGAGGCGGGCGCGGCCGGCTTCTCGTAGACCGTCAGGCGCTTGCCGTAGACGGTGCCGTAGCCGGGCTCGGGCATGCGGGAGACGTTGCCGGCCGCGTCGACGGCGCGGACGGTGTAGCCGAACTGCACGCCGGCCGGGGTACTGGTGTCCAGGTACTTGCCGTCCCGCACCACGGCGATCTGCTCCCACGCGCCGAACGTCGACGCACGCATGACGAGGTAGTGGTCCGTGTCGTCGGTGTTGGGCGTCCAGACGAGGTGCACACCGTCCGAGCCGTCCCAGGCGTTGAGGCCGTACGGCATGTGCGGCGGGGTGACGTCGCCGGTGCGGGTGGCCGAGGCCGTCGCTGACGGGTTCGACTCCGTGCCGTGGATCGTGACCGTCCTGACCTGGTAGTAGCGCACCTCGCGGACGGGCGCCGCGTAGTCGTCGTAGGCGGAGCCGGTGGCCGGCGTCTCGGTCAGCCGGGTCCAGGGACCGTCGGCCGACTCGGCGGCGTAGACGTGGAACCGATGGGACGCGTCACCGTCGTACCGCCAGCTTACGGTGTTGCGGTCGACCCAGCCGTTGGCGGAGACGGCCGTCGGCGGCAGCGGCTTGGCCTCGGTGGCGTCGAGCTGGACGGGCGCGGAGTATGGGGAGGCGTTGCCCGCACTGTCCTTGGCCCGCACGCGGTAGTAGTAGGTCGTGCCCACGGCGGCGGCCGGGTCGGTCACGGCGGAGCTCCGCGTGGGTGAGCCGACCGAGGCGAACGGCCCCTCGGGCGCGACAGCTCGCTGCACCTCGTAGGAGCTCGCCCCACTCACCGCGGACCAGGAGAGCCGGGCGCCGGCAGACGGGTCGTACGTGGCCGTGAACCCGGTGGGCGCGGCGGGGGCCGTCCTGTCGGCGCTGACGACGCTCGTCACGGCGGACAGCGCGGAGACGTTGTTGGAGCGGTCGACGGCGCGGAGGGCATACTCGTAGGTGGCGCCGGTGGCCGGGGGCGCTTCGGTGAAGGTGGTGCCCGTGATCAGAGTGGAGTTGCGCAGACCCCAGCCGCTGGTGCCGGCGACGCGGCGGTAGACGCGGTAACCGGCCAGGTCCATCTCGTAGTTGCGGGACCAGGTCAGGGTCGTCTTCAGGGTGGACGCCGAGTAGCTCGACTTCCCGCCGGCCGGTGCCAAGGGGGCGGTCTTGTCGTACGTGGCGCCGATGACCGGGGTGTAGGAGAAGGAGACGTTGGCGGTGCCGGTGAAGGCGGCGAAGTCCACGCGCAGGGTGTGGGTCCCGCGCGGGACCGTGAGGCGGACGGTCTTGCGCTGGGTCGAGCTGACGTTGCGCCACAGGTCGATCTTGCGAGTGCCGTCGAGGTAGACGCGGGCGCCGTCCTGGACGGCGACGCTCAGGTCGAAGGGACCGCCGGAGCCGAAGTTGCGGGTGGTGGTCCAGCGGACGCCGAAGTAGTCACTCGGCAGGGTCACGCCGGAGGGGTCGCCGTAGCCGTAGTTCTCGGCGATGGCGGTATCGCAGACGGTGTCCTTCGGAGTGCCGGAGAAGGCGGTGTTGGCGTAGTACTGGGCCTTCCACACGCCGGGCGAGCAGCTCACGGCCGCATGCGCGGTCGCGGGGAAGGCGAGCCCGGCCAGGGCAGTGGCCAGGGAGAGCACGGCCGCGCCACCTGTACGGCGCGCCGTGCCGAGGGATATTCGCATCTACGGATGCTCACACTTCGATGAGGAGATGAGGACAAGGCGTGTATGACGCCCCAATGGTGCCATTTGAAAGATCACTTGCGATAGGTGGTTCGTGCGGTGAAGCCACCGACGGAGTAGGGCTGCGCAGGTGACGAAACGTAGTCATTAAAGGGTGTCGCCAAAGGCTGTGTGCTGGACATCTTCCTTGTAAAGGTGGGGTGTTGAGGGCTGGGCGGGTGTGGGGTGGAGACGTTCACCGGGTTGCGGGGCTATCAGTTCGGCCGGCTGTTGAAGGCGGTCCGGGAACGTGGTGGTGAGGGGTGCGGGCGGGGTCGGCCGTGGCGGCTGCCGCTGCCGAGCGGGTGCTGCTGGTGGCCGTGTACTACCGCACGAACCTCACCATGCGGCGGTCATCGGAGGCGCCGAGACCCGCTTGGTGGTGGCCGCGGTGTGCCCGGTGCCCGGCACCACGGCAGACGCGAAAGCCTGGCGGGACTCCGGACCGGCCGTCCACTGCGAAGGTGCGACGGTCCTCGGCGACGGCGCCTACATCAACACCGGACTGATCGTCCCACACCGCAAACGCCCCGGACGGCCGCTGCTGAAAGACGAGGAAGAGGACAACGCTCAGCATCGCAAGATCCGCGCCCGCGTCGAGCACACCTTCTCCCGCAGGAAGAACTACAAGATCCTCCGCGACTGCCGGCAACGCGGCGACGGTCTCCACCACGCCGTCCAGGCCGTTGCCCGCTTGCGCAACCCTGCCCTCACCGCATGACCGCTCAGCTCCGAAGTACCGCCCTCGACGATCTCGCCCACGCGGTTCTCACCACACACCGGATCCGCCTACAGCTCGAACTCGTCCAGCCACACCCGATCTGTGTCCTCTCCAGTTCGCGGGCCATCGCGGCCATCGCCTCGGGGATTGCTTCGCGGGCCTTGTCCTGGGCCTGGTAGGAGGCCACGAGGTCGACGTGCTGGTAGACGATGTCGCGGCGCAGGCCAGCTTTGAGGGCAAGTTCGCTGATGGTCAGCCGCGGAGTTTGCCGCCCATCAGGTTCCTCCCCGGGTTGTGCCGCCGCGCGTGGGGCGGCTGGCCTGGTGTTGGCTGATGATGCCGCGCGTGCTCTCCGCCTGTGCTCGTGCTCGCTCGCGTCGGGGCGCGGGACCAACGGGTCGGTGGCCGCGTACCGCTGGCGGGTGAGCCGGTCGTGCAGGGCGGCGATGTCGCGGTCGGTGTAGGCGAGGTTGCGGCAGGAGGGCTCGCATTCGGACTCGTCGGGATCGTCGGCGGGCAGCCCGGCCGCGATGCGGATCCGGCGGCACACGGCGGTCTCCGCGCGGTAGACGCACGTCATGGCCCGGCCGTGGTGGATGGAGGGGCCGGCGCTGACCAAGAGGCGCTCGGCATTGCGGACGGTGTTCACCGCGCGTCCGGCGAACGGCGCCGCCCGTGCAAGGCGGCGTCGGTATTCGTCGGCGGCCGGACCGCTGACGTGCTCGCCGGCGTCGAGGGCCGCCAGATCGGTCATCGATCTGGTCGATGACCATCTCCAGCCGTTCGACGGCCAGGTCGTCGCGCCAGCCGGATTCGGCCTGCCCTAGCGGTGGAGTCGGGGTATTGGAACTCTCGGAATGCCCGGACCACTGACCTGTTCGACAGCGGCGTTCAGTGCTGACAGGCTGACCCAATGCGGATACCCAGACACGCAGCCAGAGTCGCGGTCCTGGACCCGGCGGGGTCAGTCTTCCTGTTCCGGTATGACAACGAGGAAGTCGGTGTCCACTGGGCGATGCCCGGCGGCGGGACGGAGCCGGGCGAGACGCCACGGCAAGCAGCCGAGCGTGAGCTGCGTGAAGAGACCGGATGGGCCGACATCAAGCTCGACAGCACCCTGCTGTGCCTTTGGGAACACGACTTCACCCGGGCGGGTGTCCCTGTTCGCCAGCACGAACACATCTTTCTCGCGTACGGTCCCCGCCGAGATCCGGTCGGCGCTCTCGCCGCCTCGCACGCCGCAGACAAGATCCTCCGGTGGCGCTGGTGGTCGCCAGAGGATCTGTCCGGTGACACCGAGCCGTTGTGGCCGCCACAGCTGCCCGAATTGCTCGCCGACGTGCGGAAAGGCGGTGCACCGGCAACGCCGATAGACCTGGGCTTCGTCCGGAGTGGAACGGATCTCACGGGCTGACCGAGCCCGTCTTCAGGAGTCCTGTCGACCGCTGACTTGGGCGGCATGGGCGCCCCAGCCCTCGGCTGCGGCCCGCTGCCACTCGACGGCAACGCTGATATGGATGCCGAGAGTGCGGGCGAACGTGCGAGGCTGACGGGCGCGCGTCTCACAGACCAGGATGCAGCGGCTTGCCGGGGACGTCCTCGGTGATCACGGCTGTCAGGGGTGCCGCGAGATCGCGAGGTGAGAATAGGTCGGGACCGCAGTAGTTGCCATGTCCTGTGCCTGCCACCGCGAAGACCCCCTGACGTTCTCGACGACGAGCTGATTGTCCGTCAGAGATCGAGTACCTCTTCCACAAGGTCCGCATGTTCCGAATCCTCACCGGCGCGCCCGAGATCCAGCGCAACGGCATCGCCGGGCTCCTGGCGTTCCACCACCGACCTCAGCCGGTCGTCCTGACCGGTCAGGAGCTGTGGGGCCAGGGCCGCGGCTGCCTTCGGCGACACCGCACGTGTCCGTCGGCGGTCCGGTTCAGGCCGACCTGATCGCTGCCTCGGCAGCAGCGGCGAAGTCGTCGACGTCCTCTTCCGTGGTGTCGTAGGAACACACCGGCCGCACCTCGCCGCGGCTTTCGTCATTGAGGTAAAGCGGACCGTCACTCCCTCCATACGTGACAGAAGGACGCTCAGCCGTGTGGCCATGGCGTTCGCGCGCCTCGCGCTGCGCTGCCACAGGTCTCCGTTGAGAAGCGCCCCGAACTGGACGGAGAGGAAACGCATTTTGGAGGCGAGCTGCGCCGAGCGTTCGCGCAGATACGGCATGCCCGAGACACGGGACGGGTCCAGGACCACCACGCACTCCCCGAACAGCAGGCCGTTCTTCGTGCCGCCGAAGGACAGGATGTCGACCGTGGATCCAGCCAGGGCCGGTGTTCGTCACCGCGCGCCCCGCGGTCACCGCTGCGGTCAGGTTTCCGCACCGTCAGGCGTCGTAGCCGTAGTCCGTCCAGTTCTCCAGCACGTGCTCTTGCAGTTCGCGGGGGTAGGACGTGCGGAAGGAGGCGGTGGTGCCGCGGAAGTCGTCCGGCAGCAGGCAGTCCGTGACCGACTTGCCGCCCCGGGCGGCGCGGACCTCCGCCGGGGTGAGGTAGGGGACCATCGGGATGCCCGGGGCCTGCGGGAAGGTGTGGTGGCCGGTGTCCGGGTGACTGCGGGTGGCGAGCGCCCAGACGACCTGGCCGATGTCGGTGACGTCGATGTCGTCGTCGACGACGATCACCTTGGGCACCAGCCATCCGGCGTGCGAGGCGAACAGCACGTTGGCGATCGAACGGATCAACCCGGCCCGGTCCAGGCCGAGTTCGGTCCGCCGGGCGCGGTCGACGGAGACGGCGAGCCAGCAGGTGGCGGCCTCGTAGGGGCACCACGCCAGGGTGACCGGCAGCCCGGCGGCGCGCAGCACGTCCAAGGCGGCGGCCGCGATCATGGTGCCCCAGATCGTGTGGTTCTCCTCCGGCGGCACCCCGGCCGCGCAGACCGGCAGAATCGGATCGTCGCGGTAGGTGACCGCCTCGACGTGGAAGACGGGCTGCTCCTTGCCGTCGGGGAACGCGTACCCGTGGTACTCCCCCATCGGCCCCTCGGGGGCGGTATCGTCGCTGCTGAGGTAACCCTCCAGGACGATCTCGGCGTTGGCGGGCACGTACAGTCCGTTCGTCTCGGTACGGACCACCTCGACCGGGCTGCCGGTGAGCGCGCCGACGTAGCCGTCCTCGTCGACGTGCGCCGGGAGCGGCATGCCCGCGGCGGCGAGCGCCGCGGGCGGGGCGCCCAGGACCATCGCCCACGGTGTGTGCCGGCCCGTCCCGCGCCACGCCTCACGGATCATGCCGACGTGTTGCTGCGCCATGGCGGGACCGACCAGGGTCCTGCGGTCGCGCAGCATGGTGCGGGCCACCGACCAGCTCGTCCACGAGCCGTCCGGGGTGCGCACCACGTGGAAACCGTAGGTGCCGAAGTACCGTCCGCCGTCCTCCTGGTGGAGCAGGGGTACGGGGAAGAGTTCCAGGTCGACGTCGTCACCGGTGCGGACGTTCTGCTTGCACGGGCCGGTGGCGACCTCGACCGGCGCGACGGGGTCCGCGTGCATGGCGGCGACGAGGTGTTCCACGATCCGGCGCGGCCCGGCGTCGCGGGGCAGCCCGACGTGCGCGGCGAGCCGCGCGTGGGCGGTGCCCGACCGGGGGTCGCCCAGTCCGGCCGGGGCGCCCAGGACGCGGTGGCCGGGGGCGGCGCCGGTGAGGGAGGTGAACAAGGGGGCAGGTGCGCCCGTCTCGTACGCCCGACGGGTCACGGCGCCCACTTCGAGGTGCGGATCGACGCTCCTGCCGATCTCCACCGCGTCGCCGTCGGCCAGCAGCCGTGCGACGAAGGCCCGGAAGTCGAGGGCGGGGTCGGGAGCGGGGTGCTGGGTGCTGCCGGGGGCAGGGTCGAGGTCACGGCGGGTGCGGGGGGCGGGGCCGGGATCGGAGTGCGGGGTCATGGCGCGGACGGGCTCCTGTTCGTCTGGATGTGGGGCGGGTCGGGGTTGGGGGCCGGTCAGGGGTGGGTCGCTGGGCAGGTCAAGGGGGGCGCCGGTCGGGGGCGGGGTGTTGGGCCGCTCAGGGCGCCGCCGATCGGAGCAGCGGCGTCGGGCCGGTCCGTGAACGGGGTGGGCCGGTCAGGGGGTGCCGGCGGGTCGCTCGGCGCGGGCTGCGCGCATGCCGGTCCAGCGGCCGTGGGCGGGGCTTTCGACACCGAGCTGGTCGAGGACGCGTACCACCAGGTAGTCGACAAGGTCGTCGACGGTGCGCGGACGGTTGTAGAAGGCGGGCATCGGGGGAACGATGCGCACGCCCATCCGCGCGAGCGCGAGCATGTTCGCCAGGTGGCGTTGAGCGGGGTCTCGCGCTGGACCAGGACGAGCGGTCCGCCTTCCTTGAGCACGACGTCCGCCGCACGGCCCACGAGTCCGTCGGCGTGCCCGGCACGGATCCCCGCCAGGGTCTTCATGCTGCACGGCACGATCACCATGCCGTCGGTGCGAAAGGAACCGGAGGACAGCGGCGAGCCCTGGTCCTCCGGGCGATGGGTGACGTCGGCCGGTGCGCTCACCTCACGCACCGTGCGGCCCGTCTCCAGTTCGATGGTGGCGTGCGCCCAGCGGCTGATCACCAGGTGGGTCTCGATCCCGGGATCGGCGGCCGGCCGTTCCAGCAGCCGCACCCCGAGCACGGCCCCGGTCGCCCCGGTCATCCCCACGATCAGTCGCATCCGCCGTCCTCCTCCGCTCGGCGCACGGCCCGGTGGCCGGGTGCGCAGAAGCAGTCGTCCGGGTGAGCCGTCGGCGCTCGGCGCGACGCCCGTGCCCCGGCCGTTCCACAGCTCACGCTAGGGATCTGCGCACGCTGCCCGGCGATAGACTCGGGCACGAGATGAGCAGAATCGGACAGGATTCCGGCCCCGTCGCCTTCCCCTTCCCCTCCACACCCGGCGGGCCGCCCGGCGTGGAGGTCACCGACCTGCCCGGGCTGCTGACCAGGATCGGGCGGCTCGGTACGACGGCCGACGCGCCCGTGCGCCTGGGGTTCCACCTCGTGATGTCCGTGCGCTCGGGGCTTCTGCGCTGCGTGGTGGACACCACCGACTGCCAGGTGGCGCCCGGGAGCTGGCTGTGGATCCGGCCCGGCCAGTTCGTACGGTTCCCGGACGGGTGCCGAGGCGGCGCGGACGTACCGGATACGGCGGTGGTGCTGTTCCAGGCGAGCTTCCTCGACGCGGCCACCGTCACCGGGGCGCAACTGGACCGCAGGGCCTGGAGGCTGCCGATGTCCCCCGCGCCGCATACCGCGCAGCCCCTGGATCGGACGCTGGAGCTGTTGGAGGGCGAGTACCACCGACTGCGTGACCTGCCGCTGGAGGTCCACGTCGCGGTCGTCCGACATGCCCTGTCGGTCCTGGTGCTGCGTCTGGCGAACCTGCCGGGCGGGCAGCGCAGGCATGCCGGAAACGCCGCTTTCCGCCGCTTCCGTGACGCCGTCGAGCAGGACTTCGACCGTCACCACCAGGTCGAGGCGTACGCGGCCCGCCTCGGCTACAGCGTGCGGTCGCTGACCCGCGCCACGAACGCCGCAGTCGGGCGCGGGGCCAAGGCGTTCATCGACGACCGGCTGGTCCTGGAGGCCAAACGGCTGCTGCTGCACACACAGCTCCCGGCGTCCGCGGTCGCGGACCGGCTCGGCTTCTCCAGCACGACGGTCTTCACCCGCTTCTTCCGCCACCGCACCTCGGAGACACCCCTCGGCTTCCGCAGACGCGCGCGCACGCAGACACAACGGCCCCCGGCACCGTGACCGCCGCGGTGGGACGGACCTCACCCGCCGTGGCGCACCAGGACACGACGGCCACGGCGGTCATGACGGCCACGGTCACGATCACCTGAGGCATGGCACCGATACCGGCCGGCGCCACGGTGGTGTAGGCGCTGTCGTCGGGGAAGAGGCGGCCGGGGCCGGTGCCCGCGGCGAGGATCAGGCCGCCGATGGCGCTGCCCAGGGAGTACCCGACACTCTGCGGACAACGTAGTTGAAGCTCATGTCGCTCGATGTCTCGCTCTTGGGGGTGGCTGCCAGGATGACGCCGGGCATCGCGGCCGAGAAGCCGCCGACGCCGGAGCCGAGCACGCCCATCACCGCGAACGGTTCGGCCGGGGTGCCGCGTGTGCAGCCACCCGGCCACACCGACTCAACTGGCCTGAACGGCGGCTGCGACGGCCTCGGATTCCTGCCCGGTCGCCGCGGAAGACACCTTCGGGAGCTGCCCGGAGGGCTGCTCCTGGGCCTTGCCCGCAGCCGTGTAGAAGACGGCGCTGCCCTGCTTGGAGCGTTCCGCCTGCCCCTTGGCCACCAGATTCTCGAGGGTGTTGCGGATGACGGTCGCCTTGGCGCCGCGCTGAGGGTGAGTCTCACCGAGGGCGGCGGTGATCTCCGCGGCCGAGCGCGGTTCGTTCGTCCCGGTGAGGTGTTCGCGCACCAGGTCCACGAGGGTGGGCTGCTTGTCGGCCTTCCTCTTGCCGGCCGCAGCCCCGGGCTGCGTCTGCGTGGCTGTTTTCGCCTTGGCCTTCGGCTGTGCCTCCGTCCGCGATTCGGTGTTCGCATGCGCCGGGCCGGTGGCGGCGGCCGACTTCTTCCGCCGGCTCTGCTTGGTCTTGCCGGGCCCGGACGCGGCAGGACGCGAGGCGGTTGACCTCGGGGTGGCGGCTCCCGCTGCGCCGGAGCGGGCGGTGTTCTTCCGGGGGGCCGGGACAGCTGTGGTGGCGGGCGCAGCAGGGGCCGGGCCCTGGAGCGTGAGGCCGAGCGCCTCTCGCATGGTCACCAGCACCGCGTGGTCCCGCTGCAGGCCGGCCAACTTCTCCTGGAGGGCTTCGATTTCGGAGCTGACGCGTGCCTGTTCTTGCTCGTTGTGTGCGAGGTCGGCCGTGACTTTGGTGGTGTACTGCGATGCCAGTTCGCTGAAAGGCGCTGTCGCGTCGGGCATATGATTGAACCTTTCCTCGGCAGCGGCGGACTGCCGCGTGCGTGAGCCGGTTGGGCCGCGAGACTATCCCGAAACACTGTTGTTCAGCTGACTTCCATGCTGCTATGTGCCTCGGCGCGGGCTGATGTACTCGCCATCCGGCAGAAGACGCAGAGCATTGCCGACCGTGTCCGGGACGGGAGATGCCGATGCTGAAGCTGTCGTGGGCGCTTTTCGCCTGATGTTCAGGCGGGCAGGAAGGGTGGCCGGCTGACGTCGGGCTCGGCTCCGGGCGTGCCGGGCCGGGCGGGGACCTGGACCACCGGGCGGGGTCCTGGCGCGCAGGGCGGTGACGGCTCCCGGGAGGTGCCTCGGCGTTGGGCCGTCAGGTCACAAGCTCCGCCCAGCAGCCGGTACGCGTACCGCGTACTGGTCCGCGGCGGCTGACTACGACCGGCCCTCCTGCACGCGGCAGATCCCACCTGCCCGCGCGCGGCCATGACCCGGTCCTCGCAGGTCCGATCGTCCGCATGGTCTGTGTCAGGGGATCAGCCAGTGGGGTTCGGCCGCGGGGTCGTTGACCCAGATGTACTGCGTCGCACCATCGTCGGTGACGGTCAGGCCGAAGTCGTACAGGTCGGGGCCGCCCAGGTCCAGCCATGTGTCCCAGGCCGCCTCGAGTTCGTCGGCCAGGCGTCGGGGGCCGCCCTGGGTGGCGATCGTCCGGCCGCCGCCTATGGCCGAGAGCATGGCCCAGGACTGTTCCGCGTCGTGGATCCATGCGTTGAGGCCGTCAGCGTCGTGAGCGAGCGTGGTCCTCAGGTGAGGCAGGGCGACGCGCAGCGCGAACCGCAGGTGTGCGTTGTCGTGGAGCGGGGTGAGGTCGCGGGGGAAGGGTCGCTCCTCGGCCGGTTCGCTGCGGGCGCGCACCTGTGTGAAGTCCGGTTCGCGGCGCAGCGCACCGCGGTCGGGCATGAACTGTGCCAGGCCCTGGACCCAGCCTGTCGCGGACCGGCCGTCGCCGGCGACCGTAAGGGCGATGTGTCCGAGCCGGCCCCAGGGGGTGACGAGGCGTCCGCCCGGCCGGGTCTGTGCGATCCAGGCCCACGGGATCCGCTCGACGGCGTAGGTGGCGATGATCCGGTCGTAGGGTGCTGCGGGGGCCCAGCCCTGGCCTCCGTCACCGACTTCGACGTGCGCGGTGAGTCCGGCTGCGGACAGTGCCCGGCGTGCCGTCTGTGCCAGGTCGCGGCTCGCCTCGACGCTGACGGTGCGATCGGGTCCGGCCCGTCGGCTGAGCAGGGCTGCGTTCCATCCGCTGCCCGTTCCCAGCTCCAGGACGCGGTGGCCGGGTTCGAGGAGCAGGGAGTCCAGCATGTCGACCACGACGGCCTGGCTGGACAGGCTGGATGCCGGCAGTCCGTCGGTGACCTCGGTGACGGTCGCCGTGTCGGGGCCCGGATACACCTCGCTCGCCCAGCCGGCCGGATCGATCCGCTGGTCCACCGGCACGTAGGCGTGCCCGTCCCACCGCCACACGCGGTCGGGGGCGAACCGGTGCCGGGGCAGGGCATCGACGGCCTCACGGATCCATGGGGACCGTTCGGGCCAGTCGCCCCGCTGGTCCATGGCAGCGGCCAGCGACCGCCGCAGCCTGTCGATGCCGGATGCGGTCGTCAGCACCGTACCGCTACTTCTTGCGCTTGCCGGTGCTGGGCGGAGGCGGAGGGACCTGTCCGTCGCTGTTGCCGGGCGGCGGGGTACCCGTACCCGGGTCGGCCGGCGGCTTTTCGTGCTTACCCATCGCTGTCTCCCCAAAATCGGCCGGAAAGATGGTGCTTCCATGGTGAGGCTCCCGATGGGCGCTGTCCGCCGGGTGCCGGAAATAGCCAACCAGCGGCTGAAACCGGCACGTCCGTGGACAGACGGAATCGCGGATCGGGGTTGTGCGGGTGCGCCGGAGTCGTTGCGAGGGCGGAAGCGGCTGGACGACCGCCGGGTCCTGAACGGGATCGTGTGGAAGTCCCGAACCGGACGGCCTGGCGGGACATGCCCGAGCGCAATGGTCCGTGGGCGACGCTGCACGCGCGGTTTCGCAGGTGGGCGGCGGACGGGGCGTGCGGCCGGATGCTGCAGGCCGCGCAGGCGAAGGCGGACGCGGCGGGAGACATCGAGTGGCTGGTGTGACGATGAAGGAGCCGGCTGCGGCGAGGGTGCTCCTGAACGGGTCGTCGCCCTCGTCGGGCTGGTTGTTCACGGCCCACGGCGGGAACTCCTCGGAGGCCAGGGCCTGGTCGTCGGTGATGAGGAGGAGAGGGCTGTCGGGCCAGTCCTCCGCGTCGTGGCCGATCCACGCCTGGAGCTGGTCCGCCGTGCAGCCCGTGCCGGCGGCCCTCCCGCCCCGGCGGGCCGAGGGTCCGGACCTCCGGGGCCATTCGGTTCGGACGGTTGAAGATCCGCCACGCACGGGGTGCGCCGCTCAGGGCGGCCGTCTCCTCCATGGCGCCTGGGCGTTGGTCGCATGCGATGACGCCGAAGAGGTCGAACAGCACGAGGGGGCGGGGGACGTAGCGAGGGTTCCTCCAGGTCCGGCGGTAGGTGTCAGGGGCGGTGGGGCAGGGCGCGGGCGAGGGAACCCAGGGATGCCAGGGCGTCGGGGCCGGCGGGGGCGAGGACGACGCTGGTCGCGCCGGCCGCGTGACGGGCGGCGATCGCCGCGCGGGCCTGGTCGGGGGTGCCGGCGATGCTCAGCTCACGGACCCAGTCGGCGGGCATGGTCTGGGCGAACGTGCGGCCGTCGGGGCAGGCGGCGCGGTGTGCGCGCAGGTCGGCAGCGAAGGGCAGGGGCTCGATGTGCGCGGCCCAGTCCGGCTCGCCGATGGCCTCCAGCCCGGGCCGGACGCGGGTGAGGGCAGTTTCCTCGTCCTCGTCGACGGCCGCTGCGTCGTAGGTGACGATCTCCCGGTCGCCCCCGGCGGAGGCGGCGCTGCCGTCCATGTGCTGCAGGGAGGCGGTGATGTAGGCGGGGGCGGCGGGTTCGGCCAGGAGGAGTCCGTCGGCGACCTCGCCCGCGGCCTGCTGTGATCGGGGGCCGCGCACGCCCAGGACGACCGGCGGGATGGCCTCGGGGATGGAGGTCTCGGTGAGGACGACGCCTTCGCACCGTACGTAGCGGCCGCCCGCGGGCCCGGGTTCGCCTCGCAGGAGCAGGCGCAGGGCGGTCGTGTATTCCTTGATCAGTGTCAGTGGGCTGGCGGGCCAGTATCCGGCCTGGCGCATCCAGTCGGGCATGCCGTGGCCGATGCCGGCGATCAGGCGCCCGGGGTGGAGCTGGGCGAGGGTGGCCAGTTCCATCGCGGTGAAGCACACGTTGCGGGCACCGGCGGGAAGGATGCCGATGCCTACGCTGATGTGCGTCGTAGCGGCCAGGACGGTGGCGGCCTGGGCGACGCCGCCGCGCCAGCCGAGGTCCTCCACCACCCAGATCTGCTCGAAACCCAGTTCCTCGGCGCGCCGCGCGTACGGCACCACGTCACGGGCGGGGAGGTCACGGGGCAGCAGGACACCGACGCGGCCGCGAGCGGGCTGGGTGTGGGGCACGGGCATCAGGGGCTCCTTCGGGACGGCGGCGGATTGCGGCCTCCCGGTCCTCGGCGGACCGGGGAGCTGGGGGGCGGCATGTGCGACACGGGGTCGGGTCCGTGCCGCACAAGCGGTCAGTGGACGCCGGCTGCCGGCTCGCCCTCGCGGGTCTGGACGGCTCCGGTACGCAGGACGCGGGCGCCCACGACGGTGGTCGCGCACAGCAGGGTCAGCAGGACGAAGGCGTGGTTCAGGGCGACGAGGTGGGTCAGCCAGCCGATGACAGCGGGGCCGGCGAGCATGCCGACGTAGCCGAGTCCGGCAACGCGGGAGACGTTGGCGCCGGCGGCTGCGGGGTCGGCGTGCCCGGCCGCGCTGAACAGCTGCGGTACACAGCCTGACAGGCCCAGCCCGAACAGTGCCCAGCCGGCGAACGCGGCCCACACCCACGGGCCGAGGGCCACGAGTGTGATGCCGGCGGCGGCCGTGGCCGCGCCGTGGCGCAGGATCGCCATGGAGCCGAACCGGGCGACGAAGCGGTCCGCAAGCAGCCGGCCGAGGGTCATGGCCGCGGCGAAGGTGCCGTACGCGAAGGCAGCCGTGCTGGCGGGTGCACCGAGGACGTCCTTGAGATGCAGGGCGCTCCAGTCGTTGGCGGCGCCCTCGCACAGCATGACCATCAGCGCCAGGGCGGCCAGCAGCCAGACCCGCCCCCTGGTGCCGCGGTGCCTGGCGGCCGGTGCCACATCGGGCGCCGTAGCGGAGCCGGAGCCGGCGTCGGGGCTCTCAGCGGCGGGCAGCAGGGCGCCTGCCGAGACCAGGGCGGTCACGATGCCCACGGCTCCCATGGCGGCCATGCCCGCGGCCGGGCTCAGGCCCGCGCTCGCCGCGCCCGCTCCGGCGAGCGAGGCGAGGACGCCGCCGACGGAGAACGTGGCGTGAAAACCCGACATGACGGGCCGGCCGTACGCCTTCTCCACGTGCACGGCGTGCGCGTTCATGCTCACGTCCAGGCAGCCGTTGCAGAACCCGAAGACCAGCAGCGCGCCGGCCAGCGTCCAGGGATCATGGGCGAGGCCGGGCAGGACCAGGGCAGCGCCGCACAGGATGCCGCTGGCGGGGACCACGATGCGCGAGCCCAGGCGGTCGGTCAGGGGGCCGGCCACCTGCATCCCGACGAAGGCTCCAACCCCGAGCAGCACCAGCTGGCCGCCGAGGGTGGCGTGGCTGATGCCCACACGGTCCTTGATCGCGGGGATGGCCACCACCCAGGTGCCCATCAAGGTGCCGCACAGGACGAAGTAGATGTAGGTCGCCACACGGGCGGCTCGAAGCGAACGTTGCATGCCCCCACGGTAACGAACGTCTCCTATGTTCAAAAGGCAAACTAATGAACAGATTTTTTGTTCGCTCCCTGGTGGTGTTCAATCGCGGTATGAGCAACGCAGACCGGCACGGACTGATCGCGAAGGCCGTCAGGGACTCCGGCGGCGCCACGGTCCAAGAGCTCGCCGAGCTGACCGGCGCCTCGGAGATGACCATCCGCCGCGACCTCGACGCTCTCGCCGCCCAGGGCGTCCTCGAACGCGTCCGCGGCGGGGCACGCACCCTGCTGCTCCGCGGCGAGGAGCCCCCCTTCGCGCTGCGCGCCCACGAATCGGTCGACGCCAAACGCCGGATCGCAGCCGAGGTCTCCGCGCTCATCGCCGACGGCGAGAGCGTTCTGCTCGACAGCGGCACCACCTGCCTGGAGGTCGCCCGCCTCCTGCGCGAGCGGCCCGTCACCGTGATGCCGCTGTCCCTCCAGGCCATCCACCTGCTCGGGGAGACACCCGGCCCCGCCACACTGGTCGTGCCCGGCGGACAGCCCCGCGCCGCCGAGGGAGCCCTCACCGGCCCTCTCACCCTCGCCTCCCTGGCCGCCCTGCGCTTCGACACGGCCGTCATCGGCTGCTGCGGACTGAGCGCGGCCGACGGCCTGACCGCCTACGACCTCGACGACGCCGCGGTGAAGAAAGCGGGCATCGCCTCGGCCCGCCGCACCATCGTCGCCACCGACGGCGCCAAACTCGGCCGCACCGCCTACGCCTACGTCGGCCCCGCCGCCCTCCTGCACACCCTCGTCACCGACACCACCGCCCCCGCCGAAGAGATAGCCGCGCTCGAAGGCGCGGGCACCACGGTCAACACCGTATGACCGCTCCGCCGTGCGGGCGCGCCGCCCCCGCACGGCGGACGCCGGCATCGTGGCCCGCCTCCCGCTCACTGCTCGGGGCCGGGTGATGGTCTGCGCCTCGCCCCCACCCCAAGCGGATCGCAGCCAAGCAGCCCACGCACTGACGGATCGCGCGGCAGCTGCTTGCAATCCCTCCAATACCCCAGCTGTCGATCGTGATCAGCTGTCAGGCGTCGAAGCGGTGGCGGGCGGCCTCGATGTGCCCGAAATAACGGTGCGTCCAGTCGCACATCGCGTCGACGGTTGCGCGTAGGCCCTGGCCCGGCTCGGTGAGGGTGTATTCGACACGCGGCGGGACGGTGGGGTGCACGTTTCTCTCGACCAGGCCGTTGCGCTCCAGCATGCGCAGGTTCTGGGTGAGCATCTTGTGGCTGATGCCCTCGATCTCGTTCCGCAGTTCGCTGAAGCGCAGGGTGCGTGCACCGAGAGTCTCGATGATCAGGAATGCCCACTTGTTGGCAACGTCGGAGAAGATCTCTCGCGCCAATGAGTCCGCGCGTCTGAGGTCCGTCTCCTCGGATGAGCCCTTGATCTGTTTGGTCACCATCGGGTTCCCCAGTCACTGGAAAGTGCGTTCTTCCATGTCAGCGCCCACTCTCCTACGGTTCCTGAGTAACCACAAGAGAGCGCAGGTGCCCTCGTTGGGGACGGACACGAGCCCACAGGCGCTCAGGACGAGGAGGCAGGCAGCATGGCCGTCAACCTGATTAGCCCGAGTGGATTGCCCAAGATCGATGTCTACCGGCAGGTGTCGATCGCAGCTGGGTCGAAACTGGTCTTCATCGCCGGGCAGGTCGCCTGGGATGCCGAAGGGGTCACGGTCGGTGAAGGCGACCTCGCCGCACAGGTCGAGCAGTGCTACCTCAACATCGGCACCGCTTTGGCCGCGGCTGGCGGCTCCTTCGATGACGTGGCGAAACTGACCTTCTACGTCGTTGACTGGACCCCCGACAAGATGCCGCTACTGCTGGAGGGGATCTCCCGGGCGGCCGCAAAGCTGGGCACCACCCCGGTCCCGCCAGCCACGCTGCTGGGCGTCGCGGCACTGGATGTTCCCGACCATCTGGTCGAGATCGAAGCCACCGCGGTCCTCGACTGAACAGACACCATTGGCCCGCTGAGCACCGAAGTGGCCAACTGCGGTGCTCAGTTGCCAACCATCGTGCTCGGCCAACCATGTCTGGTTCGCGGCTTGCCGGTGGTAGTGACCGGCTCGGGACCGGGCCTGATGACGTCGCCGCCGGTCGGACCAGCCGAGCCGGTGGGCGGCGTCGTGCACGGGGCGCACGACCAGGCGCTGGATCTCATTGCAGGTGAGCGGGCCCAGCTCCTCCGGAGCGGGGTGCCGGGCGTGCTCGTTGGCACGGACGGCAGCGAGGAAGGCGTGGGCGAGCATGGCGCGGGTGACCCAGCGGTTCCAGGAGACGAAGCGGCGGACCTGGTACTCGTCGAGCCCGGCGAGCCCCTTCTCGACCTGGAAGGTCACCTCCACACGCCGCCTTGAACCCGCGATCCGCACCAGCGTCGTCGAGGACACTGGGCCGGGCGAGAAACAACGGTGGAAGGCAGGTTCACCAGTGGTGCGGTTGCGGCGGATCAGCATCTGGGTGCTGCCGGGGTGAGGATCGGTGAGATCGATGACAGCCTCCCCAAACGGGCCTGGCAACGGCTGTCCGCAAACCCAGCCGGCACGATGCCCTGCGTCCAGGAACCGGATCGTTTGCCCTGAGCGCGGGATGTACAACTCCCGGTCGACCGCTGCGGGTCCCCGCCGACCCGCGTAGACAAGGTAGACCGCCGGTAACGCGTCCCCGCGTCAAACCGCACCTCACCGACAAGCCGCCGGGTACCGCCCGGAAGTCCTCCTTCAAGGGGTGCGGAAATCCGTGGACGGACCCCCGGAAGATCACGTACTGTGTGGCTTCACGCCCTGAGACGAACGGAAGGAGGCGAGTGCCGTGCGGTTCACACCTTTCCAGCGCTCCCCCTTCCGCTGTCCCGGCGTGGCACGTGAGTTCTGACCGGGAGCGCTCCAAGCAGCCTGTATCCCGGAGGAATTCATGACCGATCCGGTCATCCGCGCGCTCTCCGCGAGCGACGCCCATCTCTTCGACACACTCCCCGACCCCCTGGGCGCCCGTGAAGGCCATCAGCGCACCCGGTTCCGCCCCGACTGGAAGCGCGTCGCCCTGCGCGACGGCGAAGTCGTCGCACGCGGCGCCTGGTGGGGCGGACCCGACGACTCGGAGCCCGTCAACATCAACTGGTTCGACGTGGCCGAGGGCGAGGAAGAGGCCGGGGCCGAACTCCTGCGCTCCGCTCCCTGGCAGGTCGAACTCGAAATCAACCTGCCCGGCGGCTGGCGGGAGAACACCGACCTGCGCGCCGACGCCGAGGCGCGCTTCACCGCCGCACGAGCCGCAGGCTACGAGCTCACGGTGGAACGCTTCCTGTACCGCTGGACCCCGGAGCGAGGTCTGCCCGAGCGGCCCGGACGCCTGCGCTTCAGCACCGAACCCGACGACGCCGTGTTCTTCGACGCGTTGCGCCGCATCCACTCCGCCACCCTGGACGCCCACGCGCTCAGGGCCATCGAGGAGGGCGGCCTCGACCGGGCCGCCCAGGAGGAACTCGACTTCTTCCACTGGTGCCCCTCCCCACGGGAGTGGTGGCAGATCGCGCACACCCCGGAAGGCGACCTGGCCGGCATCCACATCCCGGCCCACAACCCCTCCGGCCCGACCATCGGCTTCATCGGAGTCATCCCGGAACAGCGCGGTCGCGGCTACGCCTACGACCTCCTCGCGGAGTGCACCCACTTCCTCGCCGAGCAGGGCGCGGAGTTCATCACCGGCGCGACGGACCAGACCAACTTCCCCATGGCCGCGAACTTCACCAAGGCCGGCTTCCCCGTCATCCGTGAACGCATCAACTTCCACCCGGCGGGCCGAGCCGCCTAGCGAGGAGTAGCACGCGGTGAGCGGTCCGGTCCGAGGGCAGGCCCGGACCGCTCGCCAATGCCCGGCAACATGCCAGCCGACAGGGTGAACGCACGACAGTAAGCTCCACGTTCGGGTCGAGGACACGCGAGAGCGCTTCGAAGTCGCCGCTGCGGGCGGCGGCGCCGACGGCCTGGACGACCTCTCGATGCTCGCGGCCGGAGTCCGCCGGTCGGTCCGTGGAGTGGACCTTGCGGCGGGCGCGGATCGCGACCATCTTGGTGGCGGCGGTGGACTTGCCCAGGATCCGGCCGATTTCATGGAACGGGACTGCGAACATGTCGTGCAGGACGAACGCCAGGCGCTCGCGCATGGAGAGCGTGGAGGCCGCGACCGTGCTCTCGTGCAGGGCTGTGGTGTGGATCGAGGCCCACTTCCCGTTCAGGCCCTGCCCCTTCACGGACAGCAGCAGATGGTCATGGAGCAAGGGCCGACCGGCGCGAGCCTCGTAGTGGCGGAAGCGTGCGGCGACCGGACCGCCGGGCGGCCGCACCCGGTAAATGCCGTCCTTGCCGTACCGGATCATCGCCACCTCGTCCTCGATCCACTCCGGCACCCGCTCGGTCGCGCGCTCGCGCGCTCGTGCGCGGCCTCGATCGCCCGCCCGGTCGGCCGTCCGCGGTGAGCAGCGGGTGGTAGCGGCCGGGGCCTCTCATGGAAGGCGGATTCGCCGGGTGCGGGCCGGCTCGCGGATGATCTCGGACTTGGCCTCCAGCTCGACCAGCTGGTGGTGCGCCGAGGCCCGGCTGCGCAGAACGGGATGCCGGCTGGGCCCACGTCGCAGCCTGCAGCTCGCCGGGTCCCTCGACGTCGTAGAGCCGGCCTCGGGCGCCACGCGGTTCGGCAAGGCGCCCGTCCGGGCGGGGCAGCGGCCATCGCCAGGTGGTGGGAGAAGCGGGGCAGGGGCGCCACGTCGGGAACCGCGAGGGCCGCCTTTACCGCGACGCCGAGGAACGCGGCCGGCCAGGCGGAGGACATCGCACATCGTCACCGCTCGCCGGACCCGGGTGCGGGGGCGGGTCGGGCGCCAGGAGGTCGACGACGGTGATGTCGACGGCCGTCAGCGCGAGTCCCAGATCCTGTCCGGCCGAGTGGAGGACCGACCGGCGCACCTCACCGGCCCGGTCGGGCAGCGGGCGGTCCGCGGCGGCGGCCAGGGTGATGGTCACCCGCACGCCGACGCCTTCGCCCTCGGGCGCGAGCCGGCAGGACGCGGTCCGCGCACCGGGAACCGCGTCCGCCGCCTCCCGCAGCACCCGGGCGGCGGCGCGCTCGGTGATCCGCAGGTCCCGGTCCGGGTCGGCCAAGGGCAGCAGCCGTCCCAGCCGTACCTCCGCCCTGACGGTGTCCATGACACGGCCGACGAGCGCTTGGTGGGCGGCGGCGTCCTCGGCGCGCAGCGCCCGGGTGGCCGCGTCCAGCGTGGCCAGTCCCTCGACGGCCTCGCGGCAGTGCGGACAGGAGGTGGTGTGCGGGTCGGCGGCCGGCGCCGCGTCCCGCGCCTGCTCCCAGACCCGGCTGAGCAGCCGGCCGCAGGGCAGCACCACGTCACCCGCGTACGGCGGCGCACCGACGGGGGGGCCGGCGGGCCGGGCGGATGCCGCGGGGCGCGCCCGCGCGTCGTCTAGCGCCATGGGCCCATCGCCTCCTGGAGGGATCGGCGTGCCCGGAAGAGTCTGCCGCGCACGGTCTGTTCGCTGGTCCGCGTCATCTGGGCGATCTCCTTGTAGGACAGGCCCTGCACCTCGCGCAGGATCCAGCACAGCCGCTGCCCGGTCTGGAGACCGCCGAGCGCGCGGGACAGGGCGGCGACGGCCGCTTCCTGCTCGGCACAGCGGGCGGGCTGGCTCCGGGCGTCCCGCGCCGCGGGTTCGGCGGCCGTGTCCAGCGGCAGGGGCGGCGGCCGGCGCCGGCCGCGCACGGCCAGGCAGCGGTTGACGGTGATCCGGTACATCCATGTGCGGAACTCCGCGGTGCGGCGGAACTCCGGCAGCCGCCGCCAGGCGCTGACGAAGGCGTCCTGAACGGCCTCCTCGGCATCCTGGGGGTTGCCGAGCATGCCGCGGGCCAGGGCGAGGAGGGGCCCGCCGTGCCGCTGGACGAGGACGGCGAAGGCGTCCTCGTCCCCCTCGGCCGCCCGTATGGCCAGGAATCCGTCTGGCAGCCCGTATTCCGGCGGTGGATAAGCAGTGCGTCCGGTCATGGTGTTGTCCGCGGAGGGCTCGGACCGTCCGGGTAACCCGGGCACCGCGCTGTGATGCATGTCACATCAGATGTGTGTGAGAAATACCCCGCCTGCCGTATCCAACCTTTCGAGGGCGCCACACCGGTGTCCGACCAACCGATCGGGGCGACCGCCATGACGGAGAACATCACCAGCGTCGGCGGGGGCAGCCGGCCCGACGCGGGCGTGAGCGCGCTGAAGGGTCGTACCGGGGCCGGGGCCCCGGCCGAGACGCGGGGGAAGACCACCATCGCGGACGGCGTGGTGGCCAAGATCGCGGGCATGGCCGCCCGCGAGGTACCGGGCATCCACAGCCTCGGGGCAGGCATGGCCCGCGCCTTCGGCGCCGTGCGGGACCGCGTGCCCGGCACAGGCGGCGGCGTGGGGGTCACGCGGGGGGTGAAGGTCGAGGTCGGCGAGCGGCAGGCCGCCGTGGACCTGGACGTCGTCGTGGAGTACGGCGTCTCCATCGTCGATGTCGCCGGTGGCGTGCGTACCAACGTGATCGGCGCCGTGGAGCGGATGACGGGCCTGGAGGTCGTCGAGGTGAACATCGCCGTCGACGACGTCCACCTGCCCGACGAGGAAGAAGAAGCCGAACCGGACGAGGGCCGCGTGCGGTGATCCACCCCCGCGTCCCGGGCGGGCGCGGGCGAGACGGGTGAGTGCGAGATGAACGCAGCGACGACGGGCCTCGTGGCCGGCATGGCCCTGGGCTTCGCCGGTTACTTCGGCGGCTTCTGGGCTTTCCTGCTGGTCCTGGTCCTCGGTGCGGCAGGGCTGATCGCCGGCCTCGCCTTGCAGGGCGACCTCGGCCTCGGGACACGGAGGCAGCGGTGAGGAGCCGGACCGGTTCCGCCGGCGAGGTGCCGGGACCGGCACCGGCCACCGGTCTGCCGCCCCCGGCCGAGCGGGGTGCCACTGTCATCCCGGACCGGGTGGTCGCGCGCATCGCCGCCCGGGCCGCCCGCACGGCGCAGGCGCGGCGCGCGGCCGTGCCGCCCCGCCCGGATGCGCCGGCGGCGCCGAGCGTCACCGCCGCGGTGCGCGACGGATCGGTGCGCCTGCACCTGACCATGGACCTGCCCTACCCGGCCGACCTCGCCTACGTCTGTGAGCGCATCCAGCGGGACGTGGCCGAACGGGTGGCCCACCTGACCGGCCTGCGCGTCGGAGAGGTCGCCCTCACCGTCCGGCGGCTGGTGACCGCCGCCGACCCGGGCCGGGGGCGGGTCCGGTGAACGGCCACGCGCCCCGGACCGCCCGGCCCGCCGCGCGGGAAGGGAACCCCCGATGACACCCGACCCCGGCCCGCCCGGCCGTGACACCGCACCCGACCCCGGCCCGCCCGGGCACACCGGACCCGAGCCGGACACCACGGCCCAGGAGCGCGGCGGAGGGAGCCGGACCCACCGCCCGTGGTCCGCGCGCCGCCTGCCGGCCGCACTGGTCGCCGCGGTGATCCTGGTGGCGGCGGTCGCGGCACTGGCCGACGTCGTCGCCGTACGGGCCGGACGCCCCTCGGCGGCCTGGCGGCGCCACTTGACCGACGCGCTGGCCACCCGCCCCGTGGACGACGTGTGGATGCTCACGGGAGCCGCCGCGGCAGCGGCCGCCGGCCTCTGGCTGATCGCTCTGGCCCTCACCCCCGGGCTGCGACACTGGCTGCCCCTGCGCTCGACCGCCGGCTGCCGCCGGCTGCGGGCCTCCCTGGACCGCGACGGCGCCGCCGGTCTGCTGCGCGACGCCGCCCTGCGGGTCCCCGGCGTCGGCGCGGCGCGCGTCCGGGTGCGCCGCCACCGCGTCAAAGCCCGCGCGGACGTCCGTTTCCGCGACCCCCGCCAAGTGAAGGACGACCTCGCCGCCGCCCTCGACGAGGAACGCGACCGGCTCGCCCTCGCAGCCCCTCCCCGCATCGTCGTACGGGTGCGGCGACGCACCGGCTGACGCAGAACCCGGAGCCCGCGCCATGACCCCGCGATCCGCACTCAACCGCACTCTGCTGGCCCTCGCCGGACTGGTCCTGCTCGGCGGCGGACTGCTGATCCTCTTCGCCGGGTTCGACCTCTACCGGCGGCACGACCTGGGCCCGCCCGACGGCTGGCCCCTGACCGCCCCGGACGACGTCCTGCTCGGCTCCGCCGACCGGGCCCGCTGGAGCGGCCAGGGCTGGTGGTGGTGGCCCGCGGTCATCGCCGCGCTCGCCATCGCCGCCCTGCTCGCCCTGTGGTGGCTGCTCACCCAGCTGAACCGGCGCCGCCCCGGCGCGCTGCCCGTCGGCGGCACGCCCCCGCGGGAGGGCGTCGAACTGCGCGACCACGCCCTCAGCGACGCGATCGCGGCCGAGGCCGGTGCCCTGCCGGAGGTCCGGCACGCGGCCGTACGCATCACCGGCCGCCCCGCCCGCCCGCGCACCCGCGTCGGACTCACCCTCACCCCGCACGGCGCCCCCGGCGCCGTCCTCGGCGCCCTGTGCGAGGGCCCGCTGCGGACCGCTCACCGGTCCACCGGCCTGCCCGACATGCCCACCGAGGTCCGCGTGAAAGTCGCCCGCCACCCGCCGCACCGCACGGAGTGAGCCGCGGACCGTCGGAGTGCCGTGCGCCCCGCCCGCATGGGTGGAGCGGCTTGCGCCCGGCGGCCGGCTGCTGACCACGCTCACGACCCGGACCCCGAGCCGGCCCGGACAGTCTTCGTCACACGCTCCGGTCGCGGCCGGACCGAGACCACGCTGCACGGCAGGCCGAGGGGATACCGGCCCATGCCGGGCTGTCGGCGTTGCCGCAGTTGGCCAGGTCGGACCGCTGGTGACTGCTCGCCCGGTCGATCAGCGAGTGCGGCATAGCGGGCAGTGAGTAGGAGCCGATGGGACCGTGGGCACCAACTGGAGCCGGATACGCTCTCGCAGCAGGGCCCTGTTGCCTGCTGCCGCGGGGCTGAACCGCGCCGGACCGGGGCTGGCGTACCGGCGCGCCGTGTCCCCCTTCAGGACTCGACCACCTCCACGTGGTCGCCGACAGCGACCACCAGGACCCGCGCGCCCGGCTCGGTGGAGCGCCAGCGGTGCCGGACGCCGCCGGACAGCAGCAGCGTGTCCCCGCGCCCCAGCCGGTGGATCCGCCCCTCGGCCTCCACCTCGACCGAGCCGTCCGCCACGTACATCAGCTCGTCGTTGCGGTGCAGGAACTCGCGGTCCGCCTCGTGCTCGCCGACGAACTCCAGCGCGTGCAGCTGATGTCGGCCGCGCACCACCGGCCGGACGCGCGCCTGCAGGTCGAGGCCACTGTCGTCGCCCGCGCGCACCACGTCGACCGTGCGGGTCTCGTCCGAGGCCGCGAGGAGCTGTACCGCCGTGGTGGCGAGGGCGTCCGCGATCCGCTGCAACGAGCGCATGCTGGGGCGCGCCCGGTCGTTCTCGATCTGGCTCAGGAACGGGGAGGAGAGCCCGCTGCGCCGCGCCACTTCGGCGAGCGTCAGATCGAGTGCCCGGCGGCGACGCCGTACGGCAGCACCGACCCGAGGTGTGTTCCCGGCCTCCATGGTCGTCCCGTCCCTTCCCGCCCCGCGGCGCCGTTCTCGCTGGTCGCCGATGCCTGACGGCACCTTACGCGGCACACGCCGAGAGGCCGCAGGCGGTTTCGTACCGCCGACACACGCCCGTCACACAACCTCTCTACTGTCAAAGTCGATTGATCACATCAAAGAAAATTTGAAGCAATGAGGAGGTCCGACGTGCCATCGATCGACCAGAACTCACGCCGCCGGCGTCCCACCGGCCTCATCGCCCTCGACGAGACGGCCGTGTGCGACGGCTACACCCTCTACGCACCGCTCACCGGCACCGGCGAGATCTACCTCGTCGACATCCACGGCCGCACCGTCCACCGCTGGGACCTCCCCTACCGGCCCGGCCGTCACGCCCGCCTCCTGGCCGACGGAACCCTCGCCTACAACGGGGTACTCCCGGGAGAGAAGGCCCTCTTCCCGATGTGGCACAAGTACCGGGGCGGCGTCATGCTCCGCGCCGCACCCGACGGCACGGTACTGCGCGAGCATCGCGACCCCCTCCAGCACCACGACGCCCACCACCTCGAAGACGGCCGGATCCTCTATACGGCCCTGGAGGCCCTGACCGGCGCCCAGGCGGCGGCCGTACGGGGCGGAGCGCCCGGCTCCGAAGCCGCGGGCGGCACCGTCTGGGCGGACACCATCAGGGAGGTCGGCCCGGACGGTGAACTCCTGTGGTCCTGGCGCGCCGCCGAGCACCTCGACCGCGCGTCCTTCCCGCTGCACGAGGCGTACGCCCGTGAACACTGGCCCCTCATCAACAGTGTCACGCCCCTGCGGGACGGCAACATCCTCGCCAGCCTGCGCAGCGTATCGGCCCTCGTCGTCATCAGCCGCGAGAGCGGCGAGATCCTCTGGCGCAGCCGCCCCGGCACGGTCAGCCAGCAGCACGCGCCCACCGAACTGGACGACGGCCGGCTGCTGGTCTTCGACAACGGCGTCTTCCGGCCCGGCCACGACGTGCCGTACTCCCGCGTCATCGAGATCGACCGGGCGGGCGGGGACATCGTGTGGGAGTACCACGACCCGGCCCGCGAGTTCTTCTTCGCACCCTTCATGGGCTCCGCGCAGCGCCTGCCGAACGGCAACACGCTCGTGACCGACTCTCCGTCCGGGCGGTTGTTCGAGGTGACGAAGGACGGCTACCTGTGCTGGGAGTACGTCGTCCCGTACTTCGCCGGCTACCGCGAAAGCGAGGTCCGGGGCCTCTTCCCGTCCGAACCCAACGCCGTCTTCCGCGCCTACCGTTACACGGCGGCCGACATCCCGTGGCTGGACGCGACGGCATGACGAGCATCCCGGCCCCTCCCGCCCCCCGCTCCCCCGAAGCCGTCGACGCGCGGGTGCCGTTGCGGCGGCTCGTGCCGCTCGCCGCCCAGCACGTCCTGGCGATGATCGCCGCCCCCGTCTCCACCGTCTTCCTCGTCGCCGGCACCCTGCGGATGCCGCCCGGTGCTACGGCCTCGCTGCTGAGCACCGTCCTGCTGCTGTGCGGCGCGGGCGCCCTGCTCCAGTCCCTCGGGGTGTGGCGGATCGGCGGCCGCCTGCCGTTCGTCATGCTGCCCGGCGGTGCCGCGACGGCACTGTTCCTCCAGATCGCCCAGGAACACGGCGCGCCGACCGCCACCGGTTCCGTCCTCCTGGCGGCAGCGCTGCTGCTCGCCGTACTGCCCCTGTACACCCGTGTCGTACGGCTCCTCCCACCCCTGGTCATGGGCGTGACCGTCCTGCTCATCGGGATCGCGATGATCCGCGTCGCCGCCCGGCTCGTCACCGGCCCGGACGGCAGGGGCGAGCCGCGCGCGGTGCTCCTGGCCGCGCTCACGGTCGCGGCGACCGTCACCGCGTACGTGCTGCTGCGCGGAGTCTGGCGTCAGACCTCCGTCCTCATCGGGATGGCGGCCGGAACCGTCTTGGCGGTGACGACCGGCCTCGGCGCCTTCGCCCCCGCGCCAGGCAAGGGCTTGGCGCTGCCCGCTTTCCTGCCCTTCGGTCCACCGCGCTTCGACCTCGTGGCCGCCCTTCCCCTGCTCGTGTTCAGCCTCACCACGCTGGCCGAGATCACCGGGCAGACCGTGCTCAACAGTGAGACCGTGGGCCGAACCCCCGCTCCCGAACGGGATGTTCCGCGCGTCGCCCGCGCCGACGCCCTCGTCTCCCTGGCCGGCGGGCTGTTCGGCACTTCCCTCATGATCACCAGCGCCGAGAACATCGGCATCGGCCGGCTCACCGGGGTCCGCAGCCGCTTCGTGACCGCCGGGGCAGGCGTGCTCCTGATCGTCGCCGGCCTGGCCACGCCCGTGTCGCGGGCGCTGGCCGGCATACCCGAGGCCGTCGTGGGCGGCTCCGCACTCGTCGTCTACGCCGTCATCGCCGTCATGGGCGTCGAGATGCTCCGCCGAGCCGACCTGTCCGGCCCGGGTACGGGCAACCTGACGGCCGCGCTCGCGCTCACGGTGGGACTGCTGCCGTTGCTCAGTCCGGAGCTGTACGCGGGGTTCCCCGAGTGGGCCCGTACGATCCTCGGCAGCGGCGTCGTCGCCGGAACCCTGACGGCGGTCCTCCTCACCGCGCTGCTCGGCCGGTTCGACCGGGTGCCTCGAGCCCCCGTCCCGGCGGAACCGCGTGTTACCGGAGTGACCACGCAGGCGTCCTGCGGCACCTGCTCGCGCAACGCGGAAGAGCCGGAGTCAGGCGGCGGGGCCATCGGTCACCAGATGACCGGGAATGCCTCCACGCCGTAACGCTCCAGCCTGTTGCGCCACTCCTGGAAGTGAGGCGTCACGGTCTCGGACACCTCGATGTGCACCGGTGCCCTCCACGTCATCTCCCTCACGACCGACCCGGACGACGACCTGCCCTCCCTGGCGGCGGCCGGCCCCGGCAACTACCGGCTGCGCGTCCACACCCGCGGCCGTGACCTCGCCGTCGGCCTCGTCCCCGACACCATCACCGAGCACTACCTGCTCCAGCGCTGGCCGCCCCGCCCGCCCGGCCCTCCGTCCTGCGCACGACCGACACCTACGGCGCCCACTAAGGGTCCGGTGGCCGGGTTCCGACGCTGGTGTTACCACGACCATGCGGGTCTACACCGTCTCGCGGTCGTCAGCTGCCGCACTGGAGGCGCGCCGCGAGCGGGGCCGGACAGGCACACTAGGCGCGCGGAGCTGCGGAGCGCGGGCGAGGGGGCCCATCAGGGCGGGGCGGGGACTGACCGGGCGGGGTGGCGGAACGCGGATACACCGGCCGGGGCGGGCAGTCGATGACCGGAAGGTCTCAGTCGGACGGGGGCTCGGCGATCAAGCATGCCTTCGCACACGTCACGTGCCCGCTTGTCTCCTCGTCGCCACCCGGGTGCTGTCTTCGGCCACTGCTGTCACCGTCCTCGCAGGGCGGTGGGGAGGTGTTTGGGCTCGAAGACGTTCTGCGGTGCGCTCGGATGGGCGGTGGCCGCCCAGGGCAGTACCTGTGCCAGGTCGCGGCGTATCCGGTCGGCTTCACCGCGGACCTGGACGGGGATGTCGCCGCGTTCGGCGACGAGGCGGTCGTAGACGGGGGTCTCTCGGAACACGGTGGGACGGTTTCCCTTCAACGGGCGGCTCGCCGGACCATCGCAGCATACGGCTTGCGTGCTCATGACCGCCCACGGCAGGCGGCAGCCGTTTTCGCTGCACCGTGCGGCTCAGTCGGTGCCGGGCAGCCCGACGTAGGCGCGCAGGACGTCCCGGGAACCCGGCAGGCCGCGCTCGGCGAGCGTTCCCGCCGCCAAGGCACGAAGCAGCCGGCGATGCCGGGTTGGGAGGTCAGCGTAGTCCGGCAGGGGTCAGGCAGTGGAGTGGGAGACAGTTCGGGGCTGGGTCGGTAGCAGTTCCTCCCCCTGGGGTGTCCAGAAGAGAGCTTCCGGCGCGCCACGGCCGGAGACCGGCCGACCCGGTTGACGAGACGCCGACCGCGGCCGCCGCGCGGGGCCGGCACGCGCGGCCGTCGGCGCGGGGCGGCGGGCCGGGCGGCGGCCAAGCTGAACAGGGCGGACCGAACAGTGGCCCTTGGACGAACGGAACCGGCGCGGGACGGGTGGACCCGCCGCGAGCAGCACCTCCCCCACGCGTCCGCGTCGCCGTACAGGACGGCGAAGCCCGGGGCCGGGCAGTACGACGGTGCGGGCGTGCTGAACCCACCAGCACGTGCCCCCACAGGCTGCCGCACTGGCCATACTGGCGCAGACGTCATCAAGTCACCGCCCGCCGCAGCCACTGCCGGCGCCGACTCGGCGACCACTCGAGCGGATAGAGCACGAAGTCGCGCTGGAGTACTCGGAGGTGTTCATGTTTCCGGCATGTCCATACCAAGGTGGTGCGCACTACGCTCGGCCCCGTACCGTCGCCCGCGGCCGTCCACCTCACGGAGAAGCCATGACCGCGCACACTGCGAGCCGGACCCCCTCGTCACCCGCGTTACCGGACCCGCGCGTCCATCCGGGGCGGGACCCGCACCTCCGTCCGGGGCGGTTGCGCGCGGGTCTCACCGCCGCCGCCCTGGCCGCCGTCTGCGTCGTGGCGGCCGCCTCCCCGGCCCCCGCCGCGACAAACGTTCCCACCCTCACCCAGCTCCCGTTCCTGCCGGGCGACTGGTACAGCGACCCGACAGGGCTGAACGAGGAGGGGGTGATCGTCGGCTACTCCAGCCCCGCGGACGGCGTCTACCGGGCCTCCTTCAGAGATCACGCGGTGCGCTGGGGCGCGGACGGCGGCATCACCGCCCTGCCACCCGCCCCAGGCGACCTGTACGGCAGAGCCGTCGGCGTCAACGCGGCCGGCAGCGCGGCGGGTTACTCATGGCCCGAGGCGACCGCCTCCGCGGCCCGGCACGGCCACGCCGTCCGCTGGAGCCCGGACGGGGTCGTCACGCCCTTGGCGCCCCTTCCCGGCGACGCCCACAGCCGGGCCGTCGCCCTGAACGACGCGGACGCGGTCATCGGGGTCTCCTGGAGCGGTGAGGGTGGCAGCGACGAGGGTCTCGGTGTCGTCTGGGGGCCCGACGGCGGCATCGTGAAGCTGCCCCCGCTGTCCGGCGACGCCTACAGCGTGCCCGTGGCCCTGAACCGCGCCGGCGTCGTCGTCGGGTACTCCTGGAACGGCGGGTTGACCGCCCGGCACGCCGTGCAGTGGAGCGCGTCGGGGGTACCGGCCGACCTCGGGGCCGCGGCCCGCAAGCGCTGGCCCGATCACGACGCCAGTGACGCCACCGGTATCAACGACGCGGGCGTGGTCATCGGCGACAGCCGCAGGGCGTACCCCGCGGGCGACATGCAGTCCCACGCCGTGCGCTGGAATCCGGGCGGCGTCCTGCGGGACCTGGGTCCCTCCGCCGCCGCCACGGCCCTGAACGCCCGGGGCTCCGTGACGGTCACGCACTACGACCAGGACACCGGCGCCCGCACGGCGGAACGCTGGAATCCGGGCGGGGCCGTCACCGTGCTGGCGGTCCCCGCCGAGTACCCGGCCTCCGCCGGCTCCCCCGCCGACATCAACGACGCGGGACTCGTCGCGGGCGACCTCTGGAGTGGCAACCCCGCCCGGGAGAACAGGCTGGCGGTACGCTGGGCCGCCGACGGGACGCCCACCATGCTGGGCACCGCACCCGGGGACCCCTACAGCGCGGCCACGCTGGTGAACAACAGCGGGACCCTGGCGGGCGTGTCGATCAGAACGCCCCTGGCCACCTACCTGGCGGGCTCGCACCACGCCGTGGTCTGGCGCTCCTGACCGGGCACGCCCACACCACCGCGAGCGCCGCTCCAGGACCGGGAACGGCCGCCGCAACGCCACCCTTTCGTCACCTCCGAGCATGAAGGCCCGCGCCGAACGCACCCCGCCCCCGGTCCGACAACGATCACCACAGCAGGAGCCGGCAGCCGAGCCCGCGGGTTCGAGGAGGGCGACGGCGTAGTCCTCGACGGAGATGGTGCTGTCGCCGGTCTCGTCCGTGGCGAGGCCGTCCAGGGCGGTCCCGCAGCCGCCAGTGCGGTCGCCGGGGGCGATGTCCGCCGCGGGAGGGCGTCGAGGACCTGGTGGCGAGTCAGGCCGGCGTGTGTGCTTTGGGTCGGGCCACCGGAGCGTGAGGAAGGACTGGGCGGCGGTGACGAGGGTGAAGCGGTGGTGCCAGCCGCGCCAGGTGCGGCCTTCGAAGTGGTCGAGGCCCAGACGGTGTTGGAGTTCGCGGTAGTCGTGCTCGACCAGCCGGCGATCTCCGCCCACCGGCCGGGTTGCGGTCGGTATGTGGTTGAATCCAGGTCGTTTTGCGTCCGGTGCCCCGTATCCGCCACCGACGGCGCTCGACTGGGCATGATGCGAGGACCGTGAGACGGGGCAGGCGGCTCGATTGGGGAAGCGATGAGTGACGACAGCGGTGGGGCACAGGCACTGCGGATGTGGGCTCGGGACGCCGCGGCCCGGGCCGATCCGCTGATTCCGTTCACCGAGGTCCCGGCAGCGGCCCGGTTAGAAGTCATGTCCGAACCGGGGATCCAGGACCGGGCGATCAGTGAACTGACCGAGCTGGAGCGACTGTTGGATTCCCGCGAGGCAGTGCGCCATACGGTGGTCGCACGGCTGGGCGTGCTGCTCGCGCTGCGGTACGCCGGCCCGAGCGGGGGCGCGGCCGAGGACCGCGGGCGGGTGCTGAGGTACATGCGCCAGATCCGCGACGCCGAGCCGAAGGCACCCGAATGGGAGCGGCGGTGTGCTGCGTTCGGGCTGCTGGTGACGCTGTTCCCGGGCCCGGAGCTGGGCGGGCGCGCGGGAGGGCTTCCCGACCACGCGGCCTTCATGGACTGGTATCTCAAGGACGGTGGGAGTTTCGACGTCGCGGAACTGCCCCGGCTCTTCACCGACGTCCAGGCTCTGCCGATGCCGCCCGAGCTGCGGCAGGTCCTCGACCGAGCGGTCCCCGCACTCGGCCTGCTGACGGAGATGCTGCGGCCGGGCGGTGCTTCCCGGGTGACGGGCGAGCGTTTCGCCGGCGTGCTTCCGGACGACTTCCCTTGGGCCGATCAGATCGCGGCGGTGAGCAAGGCCCGGGAACGCTTCCGGGAGCAACCAGCGTCCACGATTGAGGAGTTCCGGTCCGGCCAACCCGATCGGTCCGAGGCGGGCACGGCGGAGGCGCAGTCACGGGAAAGAGCCCGGGTACTGTCCGCGCTCCAGGCCCTTCACCCGGGCTTCATCAGCCCGGAGACGCTCCGGAAGATGAACGAGGAACTGGACCGGGACCCGGTGCACCCCCCGCTCCGGCCCGAGGACCGCGCACTGGACGCCATTCCCCAGGCCCTGCGGGAAGCGCTGACGGCCTTCCGTAACGGTGACCCCGACCTGCTCGACTCGGCGCTCGGCCGCATGGCGGGCGTCTCCGGCCGGCTCCCGGCGGGGCACGAACTGGACGCCATGGTGGACGCGCTGCGGTCCGCGGTCGTGGGCGGCGCCGAGGCGGTCGGCGGGAGCCTCGAGGACGCGGCAGTCGGCCACCAGCTCCTCGAAGCGGCGGTGGAGCGCCTCGCCGAGACCCGGTCCCCACTGAGTCTCACCGTGATGACCCGGACCGTCCTTGCGCTGTCCCGACTGGAGCGGGCCCGACAGGCAGAAGACCTGGCCGAGTTGGACGCGGTCCTCGACGAACTGGTGAGCCTTCGGAACAGTGCACCGCGGGACGACGACATCGCCGTCAACATCCTATTGGCCTTGGCCCATGCCTACGACACACGAGGCGCCCTGCGCGGCGACGCCTCGGATCGACGGCGCAGGTACGCCTGCCTTGAGGAAGCCGTGCGGCTGGAGGATCTGTCACCGTCCCTCAAGGAGCTGACCCGGGAGCTGACCCGCCTGATCCGGATCCAGCGCGGCCGGGAGGAGAACGACCCCGAGCTGATCCGCGCAGGCCTCGCCATCCCGCCCGCGAGCGAGGAGGGCGAGTTCCCGACAGCGGTGGGCCTGCTCTCCCTGTACGACCACACCAAGGATCCCGCCGATCTCGATCAGGCCATCGCGGGCTTCGAACGGATCCGTGAGCGAATCCGGCGGGGCGAGGAGACCTTGCTCGCGGGAAACGTCCTGTGGCACCTCGCCAAGGCGTACGCCTGCCGGTCCGACCACACCGAGGACCCGGCCGACCTGGATGCGGCCTTCACCGCCGCGTTGGATTCCCTGCACTCCGTCGCCGCCGACGTTCTCCTGCAGTCCGGCGCCGAGCACGGCCTGGTGACGGCCAGGAGCGGCGGCGAACGCGGGGTCCTGGTCGCCCGCTGGGCCGCGGTGTGCGGTCGCCCGGCCGAGGCGGTCGAGGCCCTGGAATGGAGCCGGGCGCTGGTGCTCCAGGCCGCCTCGGCCTCCGCGGGGGTGCCCGAGCTGCTGCGGGCGCGGGGGAGGCGAGAGCTGGCCGACGCCTGGGGCGAGGCGTCCGCCTCGCGGTCAGGTGAGCCGGACGGGCAGCTCCCCAGCAGTCTGCGCCGCCGCGCGCTGGAAGCGCTCGGCTACCGGCGCGACGATGATCGTCGGCAGTTGTTCGACATCCCGACGATCGAGGAACTGTGCGACGCGGCAGCCGCGGCCGACACCGACATGCTGGTCTACCTGGTGCCCGGGGACGCGGAGAATCCGGGGATGGCCCTCGTCCTGGCCCCTGAGACGGGGGCGGTGAGCGCCCTGGTGCCCGCCCTGTCCGGCAAGGGGAGCGGGCCGCTGGCCGGATACCTGGACGCGGCCGCGGCCCGGTCCCGGTCCCGGAACGAAGCCGCCGAGCACGCCTGGGAGGAAGCCCTCGGAAAGCTCTGCGACTGGGCCTGGTCCGGGGTGATGGCACAAGTCTGCGAGCTGGCCGCCGGACTCCGCTCGGGCGCCGGCGAAAGTGCGGACCATCCGCCCGCCGCGCCCCGGGTCGTCCTGGTGCCCTGCGGGAACCTGGGCGTGGTGCCCTGGCACGCGGCGCGGGTGCGCGACGGGGACGGGTACCGCTACGCCTGCCAGGACATGGTGGTGAGCTACGCCGCCTCGGGCCGTCAGTTCCTCCTCGCGGCGGGGCGCGAGAGGATCCCGGTGGACTCGGCGCCGGTGCTGGTGGCGGATCCCCGGCTGACACTGACCCACGCGGAACGGGAGATCAGCGCGCTGCACGCCGGTTTCTATCCGCGGGCGAGGCTGTTCGGTGACTTCTACCAGCCGCCCGCTCCCCCGGAGGCGCCCGGAACTCCGGCCGAACTGCTGGAGCTGCTGACGGCCGGACACGAGCGGTCGCTCTCGCTGCTGCATGTGGCGTCGCACGGTTCCGCGGGTTCGCGTCCGACCGTCTCGGCGCTCAGCCTGGCGTTCCCCGGCGACTCCGAGTCCTGGCCCGCCGGGCTGGGCGGCCCCGGAGCCCTGCCGGACGCGGGCATGCTGACCGTAACGCGCCTGCTGGACTGCCCGGCCGAGGACACGGCTCGGCCGGCCAGCGGGCCGCTGGTCGTCCTGAGCGCGTGCGAGACGGATCTGAGCACCCGCGACCACGACGAGGCACTGACCCTTGCAACGGCCTTCATAGCGCGGGGCGCGCGGAACGTCGTCGGCTCACGGTGGACGACGACCGACAACACCTCCGCGCTGATGATGGCGGTCTTCCACCACTTCGTGGCCGTCGAGGGCTTCGATCCGGCCGGCGCCCTGCGAGCGGCGCAGCTGTGGATGCTGGATCCGGGGCGTCGGCTGCCCGACGGCGTGCTGGACGTACTCACCCCGGGCGAGGCCGAACTGCCGGGTCTCACCCGGCCGGCGCTCTGGGCCTCCTTCATCCACCAGGGGCATCCCGGCCCTTCGTAGCGACACGCACGCAGAAGGGCACCCCGGTTCTTCGTATGCGGCACGCACGCACAAGTAGTACCGCGTGAACGCCGAGGACCTGCTCAACCTGTTTCGGTCGCACTGGTCGAACATCCGCTCCGCTCTCGATGACGAGCGGCGTGAAGTGCTCGTCGCCCGGCCCGGGGAGGTAGTGGCCGTGCGGAAGGCATCAGAGCATGAGCTGGTCCTTGCCCGAGCCGATGCTGGCCCCCGCCGTGGACAGCCCCGCCCCCGGGTGGGCAGTCGAACCGAAGTGGGACGGTTCTCCAGACGCTCGAAAGATGTCTCATCGCGTGGCCCTGGGAAGCGTCGCCCTCGGCACCGACAAGATCAGGTTGTCTCGCGCGGCACGATCCCCCCGCGGTTCCGGAACGGTCTCACGATCTCTCGGACTGCTTCAGCAGCGTCCTAGTCGTCGTCACCATGCGCGATGGTGCTGAGGAGTTCGCGAAGATGGAGGATCGGCATCCGCGCCTGCCAACCGTCCTGGAGCCCGGCGATTTCCCGGTAGGCGGCGAAGAAGCGCTCTGCGACGGCTGGGCGCGGCGAGCACCACAGCATGCTGAGGTCGGCCTCCGGTCAGGTATAGGACACTGCGGGGTCGATGAGGACGGGGGCACCGTCACCGGTGGCCATGATGTTCGTCCTGCAGCAGCTCCAGTAGGACTGGCATCGTCGATGCCGGCACAGACCGAAAGTCCCATGGCCTGGTCATCGGATCGAACGGCGGCGGCCTGGCCTACGCCGGGCCCTGATGGGGCTGTCTACCGGACACGGACGGCGTCGCTGGGCGAGCCGGAGCTCGACAAGGTGGCCGATGATCTACGGAAGTTCCTGGAGCTGCTGGAGCGCTCCCTGACACGGTTCATCGCCGACGGCGAGACGGGAAACGTGTAACCGAAGGCACCAAGCGCCCGTTCTTTTAGGCGCTGTTATCAGTGCCGAGGAAAGCCGTACTCTACCACTTCAGTTGACGTCCCTACCGCGTCGGGTGAACACCAAGGTAAACCTGTGCTGGATGTGCACGGCGACAGATCTGCCTATCTTCGTGAGTGAAGGCACGACCACCAATCCGATGCGCAGCGGGGAACAATGCACTCCGATTATCAGCTGGGTATAGCCGCGCCCCCTGCGGGAGTCGCTGCGCCGTTTGTTCGGCGGAGCAAGGCAACAAATGCACCAGCGGCTGCGTGGCGTACAGCGCTCGCCTTGATCGGCGCTCCCTGGGCCCCGGCCGGAAGCGTGCCGAGACACCCCATGCACACGGGACGGCTGGATCCGATTTCCCCGCCCTCCACCTCCAACCTCGGAGACCTCATGATGAGCCTCAAATCAGCCCTGCCCGCACTGGCCGGCGCCGCGCTGCTCGCGCTGGCCGGTGCTCCCAATGCCCAAAGCGCGAGCGCCGAAAGCCCGCGGCAGCCGGCCACCGCACAGCCCGATGGGTCCAGCGCCAAGGTAGCCTCCTCCTACTTGCCCAGTTCGGCGTACTGGAAGCCCGAGCACACCAGCGGACGATGCATCACCGCGCACGGAGGCATCCGCAAGGGCGCAAAGATCGACCAGTACAAGTGCGTGGGGGGTGCCAACCAGAAGTGGTCCTTTGTCACTGTCAGCTCCACTCCCCCGACCTACACCATCAGGCCGGTGAGTAACGGCGGGCTCTGCGTGGACATTCAGGGAAGCGACTACAGCAAGGGCCGCCAGCCGATCCTGTGGAGCTGCAACGGCCGCATCAACCAGGAGTTCTGGATCAACTGCGCGGGCAACCTCAGCAAGTGCAACGTCCATCCGAACCAGGGAAACCAACGCGGCAAGTGCCTGTCGGTGAAGGGCGGTTCTACCGCAAACAACACCCCAGTGATCCTCTGGTCGTGCAACAAGGGCAAGGACCAGCGCTTCACCCTGCGCTGACCCCGCACCCGGGGAACGCTGCGTTTCTCGGGACTCCGGGCGTATCCGCTTCGCGCATCGCACACCGAGAAGCCCGGACCACCAGAGCGATGGCCAGTGCACCGCACGCCACCCCCGCCACCCTGCGGAAGCTCGTGGCCCAGAGCGTCCCTGAGTCACCAGGTTCCGGCGTCCGAAACTCCCCGCCTCAGCGACACCCGGAGACCGAGGAAAGGGTGGGCGTGCCGGCGGCCTTCGACGCGCTCGCCGAGGCGGGGCTCGACCGGATCACTCATGTCTCCGCCTGTCTCTCCAACGCCGGTCTGCCCGTGGAGGAGGAACAGTTGGCGACCGGGCTGGAGGAGCCCGACTGGGGCGGCTCGGTGGAAGTCCGCAACGACACCTTCGCGATTCTGCGGGCGGGCGTCGCCAAGCCACTGGGCGTGGCGGTGGTCTGCGGGGCGAGCGTCAACTGCGTGGGGATGCGGCCTGACGACCGTACCGCGCGGTTCCCGGCCGTCGGCCGAATCTTCAGTGACTGAGGCTGCGGCTGCTCACCGAGGAGGCGCTGTGACACGCGGCGGACAGGGCAAGGCCACTGGACAAAACTGGCCCCGATGCTGCTCAGCGGCAGCGCGCTCGCTGCCGGGCACCCCCGACTGGACGACGGCGACCGGGCCCTGCTGGCGGCCCGCGCGCCCACGTTGGGTCCGGGTCGTCACCGCGCGCCCGGTGCTCGGCGCGGCCCTGCTGGGTCTGGACCGTCTCTCCGCCAACCCTGAGGCGCTGACGCGGGGCACCGGGGGGTGTCCGGAAAGGGCCGTTGACGGGAAAGAGCGGGTTTACCCGGACGATTACCGGGATTGCACGCCGTGCCGGAACCCGCGCGGGCTAGTTTCCCCGGGTCTTGCAACCGGCGAAAGGACAGCCCATGGTAGACCAGCCCATATCCCGATGGTTCCGGGCCCGGCGCGCGGCCGCCGTCGGACTCGGCGCGCTCGCGGTGCTCGTGGGGGTCACCGCCGGGACGGCGGCCCCCGCGAGCGCCGCCACCGTCGCCCCCGACCCGGCTCAGCTGACGGGCCTGACGCTGACTTCGGTGAGCAACGGCCGCGGTCTGGACGTGCAGAACGGCAACACCGGCAACGGCGTCTTCCTGGTCACCAACAGTGCCCCCGGCTACCACCAGAAGTGGAGCGCCAACCTCGGCACGGACGGCTCCTTCACCCTCGTCAACGACGACACCGGCAAATGCGCCACCGCCGGGCTGCCACTCACCCAGCAGCCCTGCGACGGCCGCAGCGGCGAACGCTGGTACTTGCAGCCCGTCGCCGGCGGCTCCGGCGCCTTCATGGTCCGCAACGCCCAGGACGACAAGTGTCTGGACGTATGGTACAACGCACAGCACAATGACGCCTGGACCGACACCTACGGCTGCAACGGCAGCCAGGCCCAGCAGTGGCGGCTGCCCGCGAGCGCCCAGCAGGCCGCCATCGCTGCGGCCGTCGACCACGCGGCGGTCCGCTGCGTCAAGGACACCTCCAGCTGCTCCTGGCGCACCCGGGTCCAGGCCCCGGCCGCGCCGCTGCCGCAGCAGTGCGTCTCGCCCGTCTGGTACAACGGCACGACGGCGGCGGTGCCCTGGACGTTCTCCATGAAGCGCACCACCGGTTGGCAGTCCGAGCTGGGCTTCAGCCTCGGCACCGAGCTCGGCACCGGCGGCGCGACCCCGGTCACCGCGAAGATCAGCACACAGATCAACGGCAAGGTCACCCAGAGCCTGACCGACGAACTCGGCAACAGCCTCACCATCAGCGTGCCGCCGGCGCAGTACGGCTGGGTCGCGCTGTCGGAGCTGGCGACGAAGGTCACCGGCACCTGGACCTTCGACGTGAACGGCTACCCCTGGACCGCCGACGACACCCTGACCGTCCCGCTGCTCAGCGACGACCAGGGCGGCGCCAGCATCTACCTGGCCCGGACCAGCAGCACTTTCTCCGGCTGCGGCAGCGCTTCCTGACCCTCCCCCGCCGCACCCCCGGATAAGAGGTTCCTCGGGCCGCCGGCGCGCAGGCCGCGGATGGTGCCGTAGTGCGCTTCGGTCCGCGATCAAGGCCGACGACTGGGGCCAAGTGGCATGCGACCGACCACTTCCAAAAGGCGGTGATGCAGGGGGCAAAAGAAGACCACCGGCAGGCGTCAGCTCGACGTCTCAGCAGTTGCTGTTCATGAGGTTCGGACAGCGCCGGGGCGGCTTGGTGGGCGAGTCGGTGAGCCGCAGGAGGAATTCGGTGGCAGCGTGGCGAACCTTGTCCGAAGCAGTGCGCGGGTCATGCCGAGCCGGGCACAGCCGCGGACCTCAGGCCGTCCCGCAGCCCCTCGCCCCCGCACCACCAGGGGCCGGCTGCACCGAGAAGACCCCCGTGACACCCGCCGCCCGCGCTTGGCCGCGCCTGCCCGCCGGCACCGACTCGGACCCGAGGACACGGCCTGGGCCATGCGTCAGGTCGTGGACGACGCCGCCGAGCCCGCGCAACTGGCCGGATTCCTCGTGGCCGTGCGCGCCAAGGGCGAGTCCGCAGGCGAGCTGCGCGGGCTCCTCGACCCACTCATGGAGCGGGTCGTTCCGCCCCCGGTCGACGGCAGCCGGGTCGTCGACATCGTCGGTACGGGAGGCGACGGCGCCCACACCGTCGACGTCTCGACGTTGTCCGCCATCGTCGTCGCCGCCACCGGCATCCCCGTCGCAAACACGGCGGTCACAGTGTCAGTTCCAAGGCGGGCAGTGCCGATGTTCCCGAGGCTCTCGGTCTGTCCCTGGAGTTGTGCCCCGATGCTGTCGCCCGCTGCGTGCGCGAAGCCGGGATCGACTTCACCTTCGTAGCGAAGCTCCACCGCGGTCTGCGGCACGCCGGGCCCGTCCGTAAGGCGCTCGGCGTCCCGACGACCATCAACCACTCGGCGCCGCTGACCCATCCGGCCGATCCCGGAGCAACCCTCGTCGGCTCCTCCCACCGGGGTCTCGCCCCAGTCCCCGCCGCCATCCTCACCGATCGCGGCGCCCGGGCCCTATTCGCGCGCGGTGACGACGACCTCCACGAGATCACCACCGCCGCCGACCGCCGGCCCACACCCGTCGAGCACCTCCTGCGACCTGGCGCCGCCGACGACAGCACCAGGCCCGCACCAGCCACTACAGACAACGCGGATACAGCCCCTGACCTGACCATCAGTCACCGCAAACACCGTTGCAGTACTAGGTGATCGATTCCAACAGGTCAGTGGTCGTAGGCGGTCAGTGAGCGTAGCACGGGCTGGTTGGTGTGGTCGTTGTGCCAGATCGCGGCCGTCAGCGCGAGGATGCGTTGCATGACGCGGGCGATGACACCGCCTGTGCGGCCTCGATGCTGTTCGAGGTCAAGCTGGCCCTTGAAGGTCTCGTTGACCGACTCGATGACCTGCCGCAACGGCTTGAACAGGGGTGTCCCGGCCCGCTCCGGCTCGTCCTTGCGGGCCGGCCTCAGCAGCCGGATGTCCTGCTCGGCCAACTGGTGCTCGAAGGCGCGGCCGAAGTAGTTCTTGTCGCCGATCAGCGTCTGCCCGGCCCGGGCGGCGACCAGTTCCGGTTCGGCGGCGAGCAGGTCCAGCAGGGTCTCGCGTTCGTCGGCCTTGGCCCCGGTCAGGGCGAAGGCGATCGGCAGGCCCTGCAGGGTGCACACCAGGTGCAGGCGCAGGCCCCAAAAAAAGCGGCTGTGGCTGGCGCAGTACCCGTACTCGGCCCATCCGGCCAGGTCGGAGCGCTTGACGGTCTCGCGGGAGCGTCCGCACTCCACCGGCGTGGAGTCCACGATCCACACGTCATCACTCCATACAGAGGTGTCGGTTGCCAGCACCCGGGTCACCCGCCGCAGCAGCTCGGTGGCCTTGCGTATGCGCTTGTTGTAGCCGGGCTGCTTGGGCAGGTAGGGGAAGAGGTGCCCCAGGTGGGCGCGGGCGTGGCGGAGCCACTTGGCCTCGGAGGTGAAGCCCAGCATGGCCTGCATCATCGCGAGCGTGACCAGCTCGGCATCGGTTAGTTGCGGAGCGATCCCGACCGCCGGACGCCAGGGTGCCAGGTGCGGTGAGTCCTTCAGCAGGTCGTCGGTCTTCACATAGAGTGCCGTGGCGAGGGAGTCCAACTCTGTCTTCACACACTGACGTTGGACTCCCTCCTTCCAACCCCGCGGGTGATTCTCTGGAACGGATCAGCCTGTGGAGAGCAATGGCTCCCGCGGACTCAGGCGCCCACGGTCCCGTCGACACCTTCACGCAGAAAGTCCGCGTGCCCGTTGTGGCGGCCGTACTCCAGGAGCACGTGCACCATCACCATCCGCAGCGACACCTCCTCGCCCCATCGGGGCTGATACCCGGCCTGGTCCAGGGACTTGGCCTCCCGCTCGATACGGCGCGAGTTCTCCACCTCGGCCTCCCAGGCCGCGAACGCCTCGTCCCTGGTCGACGCACTCGCGTCGTACGCCGCCTGGAAGTCGATCTTGTCGGACCAGACCATGGGCGCGTCGTGGTCCTCGAACACTCGACGGAACCAAGCACGCTCCACCTCCGCCATGTGCCGCACCAGACCGAGCAGCGAAAGCGTGGACGGCGGCATCGACTGCTGTCGCAGCTCCTCGTCAGTGAGCCCTTCGCACTTCATGACGAGGGTTGCGCGGTGGTAGTCGAGGAAATCCCGCAGCATGTCGCGTTCGCTGCCAAAACTGGGCGGTCCTATGCGGTTGTCGCTGGTCACTGGTTGCGCTCCTCATCCGTGCCTGCGTTGAGGGCCAGTATCTACTCCCGTCGACTGTCCCAGACGAGGGCCGTCAGCCGGACCTGATTGCTCCCACGGAGATCGCCGAACGCAGGAACCAGAAAAACTCATTGAGCCCCGCAGCCGCAACTACCCCTTGGAATCGATCATCTAGCCCGTGTCCGCCTCGACGTCGTGGCGCGCATCCGCAACCGTCTCACCATGTGGACATGATTGACCGGCGAAGAAGCGCCTGAGGATGCTGGTCATGGTGCAGGTCCTGACCGTGAAAGGGGAGTCGTGGTGAGATCAACGGCCGGTTTAGGTGCCGAGAAATGGCGCGCTCGTGTAACCATCTGGGGGCCGATCCTCGCAGCCGGGTTCTTAACCGTATGGAATGTGGTAAAGGCGGCATGGACTGCAAACGGATGGGTTCCGGTGATCGCTCTTTTTATTGCCGGTCTCGCATTCAATAGCATGGAGTCGATCCGGCAACTGACCGAAGGCAACCGAGAGGAAATCAAGAAGATCGCCGAGGCCAACGGAACGGCCACCCACTACAGCAACGCCAAGGAGTTCTACGAAGCTCTGACCAGCGCTGTCAAGGAGGCGGACTTCGAGGTCCGGGCCACTTACTTCCGGCGTGTTCCTCCCACCTACGACAAGGCGGCGGACGACTACTTCAGAGCGTGCATCTCCTGGGTGCACGCCAAGTCGCACAGGAAGCTCCTCCGGGTCATGCCCGAACCCGCGACCCCTGCCATGCGCGAGTGGGTAGAAGAGCAACGAGAACACAGCAAGCGTCGCCTCCGGAAGGGAGCATACAGACTCAAATATATTCAGATCGATGTCACCAACGTGCTGAGCATCGCTGTCATTGACGAGAGAACCGTCTTCTGCGCCATCACGATGGACGATGACGTTGTGCGCGGATACAGCCTGACGAGCCCTGACCTCGGGAACTACTACAAGCAATACCATCAGATGCTGCTCAACAGCGGAAAAGAGGTCTTCTGATCCCCGACGGGACAGGGAAGACCGAGCCACCCGCACAGGCCGAGGAGAGCTGCCCGACCGAGCGGCCGGGTGAGCCGGCGGATGCGCTGGTTGGACGTGATCCCGAACCACGGGTCGGGGTCCGTGGACTCTTGGAGCCCGGCAGACACCTGGACGCCGTTGAGCTGGTACAGCTCGACCGTCGTGACGGGGGCGTCATCGGCGATGTTGTAGATCCGGCCGGCGATACCCGGCGCGTACAGCAGACGCATCAGGCCCTGGGCGACGTCCGCGTGGTGGGTCATCTGCAGGCGCTGGTGCGGTGCCCAGCCGGTGGCCCAGCGCAAGGAGTTGGCAAGGTGCGGGTCGTCGTCGCCCGTAGATGAACGGGAGCCGCCCGATGCGTACGTCCAAGCCCTTGAGCGCAAGCAGTTCGCGCTCGGCCTCGGCCTTGGACTCGGGGTAGGCGCCCCACAACGCGCCGCCCGGCCGGCTCTCGTCCTCCTCGGTCAGCGGGCGGCCCCGTCCGACGCCGTACACATTGTTCGTGCTGACCTGCGCAAACCGCTCCACGCCGGAGGCCTGCGCGGCGCGGCCCAAGGCCACCGCGGCATCCCGGTTGACGGCCCACGCCTCCTCGTCGGGCACCCCGCGGAAGGAGGCGGCGACGTTCACCACGGCGTCCACGCCGGCGAGCGCCTCGCCGAGTGTCTCCGCGTCGCGCATGTCTCCTACGGCGACCTGGGCGCCCAGCCCCGCGAAGCGCTCGTCACGAGCCGCGTCCCGCACCAGGACCCTCACCTGCTCGCCCGGCTGCCGCTGGGCCAGCAGCCGCGGCACGAAGCGGCGTCCGACCTGTCCCGTCGTACCAGTCACCAATGTCAGCATCATGTGCTCCTCACGCACTGTGTCGCCTGTCGTTGAAGACCAGCCTCGGCGGATGCGGGAACGACCGGCAGAGACTTCTGCATCAGGGGATCGGCAGTCCCTGGATGAGCCGGCCGGGAGCCCCCACCCTGGAGAGGTGAACCGAGTCGAACTCACCGACTTCCTGCGTCGGGCTCGTGCCCGCCTGGCCCCTTCCGACGTGGGTCTCCCGGCCGGCGCCCGCCGCCGTACGCCGAGGCTGCGCCGCGAGGAGGTGGCCCAGCCGGCGGGCATGTCCGTGGACTACTACACAAGGCTGGAACAGTCCCGGGGCCCGCGCCCGTCCCGCCAGATGCTCACCGCGCTGGCCCGCGCCCTCCGTCTGACAAAGGACGAGCACGACCACCTCTTCCACCTCACCGGTCAGGAGCCGCCGCGCCGCGAGGCGACCAGCACGCACGTGCGCCCGGGCCTGCTCCTGGTGCTGGACCGGCTGCACGACACCCCGGCGATCGTGGTGACCGACTGCGGCGAACGCGCTGTCGCGGGCGCTGAGCGGAGACGTTCTCGCCCGCCCGCCCCGAGACCGCAACATGATCCGCCGCTTCTTCCTGGACCCGGCGGCCCAGGAGCTGTTCCCGCCCGAGGACCGCCCGGTGCGCGCCCGAGAGCACGTCGCCGGCCTGCGAGCGGTGGCCTCGGCCCGCCCCACGGACCCCGAACCCGCCGACCTCGTCGCCGAACTACGCTCCGCCGACGAGGAGTTCACCCATCTCTGGAACAAACACGAGGTCGCCGTGCGCCGTGCCACCATGAAACGCTTCCGGCATCCTGCGATCGGTATCCTCGAACTCGACTGCGAGGTCCTCGTCAACTCCGACCACAACCAGCAGCTCGTCATCTCACGGCTCGCCCGGGCACGGAGTCGTATGAGCGCTTGCAGTTGCTGCGGGTGGTGGGCTTGCAAGGACCTGACGCCGAGGCGCTCCTGACCGCGTGCGCACTTTTCCCAGTCCGTTCCCTGCCCGATGGCCACGGCGAGCGCTTGGACGAGGCGATCGACAGCACACCGCGTCCTGTTCTGCCGCGTTCAACGCTGCGAACTACGTCCCCCCACCAGGCCCCCGCTCCCCAGGAGCAGCACCTGGCATGGGCAGCTCGCCCGGGGCAGCCTCCTCGCCGACCCCGACGCACCGGTGAGTCGGCTCGTCGCGGATCTCGCCCGGCGCAAGGGGACCACACCACAGACCGTTCTCCTGTGGTGGCTGCAGCGCCACCCGGTGGGCATCCTCCCGGTCATCGGCAGGGCCCGGCCCGAACACATCGCCGCCTGCCGGGACGCGGCCCTGCGCGAGCCGGGCCTCACCCGCGAGGAGTGGCTGTGGGGCGCCGCGCGCGGCGTGTCCCTCCCCTGCGACGAGGAGCGGAACCCGGAGCAGCGAGTCCCCGCGTCAGGTGACTCGGTGCACGCGAGACCGACGCGCAGCAGGTCGATCGACGGGCAGTGTGGATATCGAGATACTCGCCGACGTCTGGCGGCGCCTCCTTCTCACCGACCCGCGGAAGGGCTGCAGCACGGCGAGTTCTGTGTCAGGCTCGTGATGAAACCGCAGATCGGTTGTGAACATCCGGGCTCTTTTCCGTGCCCTTCACCACAGCATTGCCTCAAGGCAACGAATCGAGCTGTGGCGATATGGTCGGCCGATGTACCGATATGTGGCCCCGCACCGTCCTCGAGCAGGCTGACCAGCTTCGACACCGGCTCGGGTGACCTGCTCGCGGAGCGCTTTATGATCGTCGGCGAACTACTGGCTTTGCGTCCGTCCTCCTGTCGTCCACGTTTCTGAGCGACCGGGAATGCAAGAACTCCGAGCGAGTCGCGTAACCGAGACGCAGGAGAAGAAGGGTGTACTCCATGGCTCTCGGGCTGCTCCGTCGTCGGCGTTCCCGTGGTGCCTCCGGTGCCGTGTCGAGCATCTCGGTCCCGCTGCCGCCCGGCGCCGGGGCGTTCGGCTTCGAGGTGCTCGATCCCGTGGGGCAGCCCATGGGCGGAGCCGAGGTCACCGTGACCGCGCTGGACAGCCACCGGATCGCGACGCGTGGCGTCACGGACCCCCACGGCTACTTCATAGCGACGCTGCCACCCGGCTCCTACAGCGTGATGATCGTGGCCGAGGGCCTGTCACCCGCCCGCGAGGACCTCGACATCGCGGCCGGAGTGGCTCGGCCGACCGCACAGGTCGCGCTCCAGCCCGCCCGCCAGTTGGAACTGCCGACAGCCGGCACCTGGCTGTTCGACCCTCCGCACACCGCGATCCGGTTCATCGCCAAGCACGTCGGCATGGCCCATGTCCACGGGCGGTTCACCCGCTTCCAGGGCAGCATCCGCATCGCTCCGAACATGGCCGACTCACAGGTGGCGGTGCGCATCGACGCCTCCAGTGTCACCACGGGCAACAACACCCGCGACAACCACCTGCGTTCGGCCGACTTCCTGGACGTCGAACGCTACCCGTACATCGACTTCACCAGCACCCGGTTCGCCCACCGCGGCGGCTCCAAGTGGACCCTGCACGGCACCCTCACCATGCACGGCACCAGCCGCTCCGTCGGCCTCGACACCACTTACCTCGGGTCGATCAACGGAGGCTACGAACAGGAGCTGCGCTGTGCGGCCCTCGCGAAGGCCGAACTCCACCGGGAGGACTTCACCCTCAACTGGCGCTCCATGCTCGCCCGCGGCATCGCCGTCGTCGGGCCGACCGTCCAACTGGAGCTGGACGTACAGGCGATGTACCGCACCCACGACACGCCCACGCCACCGAAGTAACGCCGCGTAGCGGGTTCACCGTCGACCGCTTCCACCTCGGGCGGGGTCACCGATCAGGGCAGCGCCCCGGCGACGCCTTGGCAGCACAGAGCAATCGGATGGGAAAGGGCTCACGATCATGGGTATCTTCGGCCGACGCCAGACCGCCGTCAGCGAGCCGCCCCCGGCTCTCGCGGGGGCCACGTCCGGGGGTGCCGCACTCGACCCGGCACTTCAAGCCCTGACCGGGCGATGGACGATCGACCGCCCCCACAGCCACATCGGATTCTCCGTACGGCACGCCATGGTCACGACGGTCCGGGGGGCTTTCACCGATTACGACAGCACGTTGTACTTCGACGGAGCCCAGCCCTCCGAGTCGCGGGCCGACCTCGTCATCCGGGTCGCGAGCGTCGACACGGGCGTGGAGCAAAGGGACGCGCACATTATCGGCGCCGACTTCTTCGACGCGCGCCAGTACCCGGAAATGACCTTCCACAGCACCTCCACCGTGCACGAAGGCGGAGAGACCTTCCGCATGACCGGGGACCTGACCATCCGCGACGTCACCCGGCCCGTCGACCTGCAACTCGACTACCTCGGCTCCGTTCTGGACCCGTTCGGCTTCGAGCGGGCCGGATTCGACGGCACCACCACCATCGACCGCACCGAGTGGGGCCTGGTCTACAACCAGCGCCTCAAGGCAGGAGGCGCCATGGTGAGCGAGAAGGTCCGGCTGCAGTTCGACATCTCCGCGATCCGGTCGACGTCGTAGGCGGCGCCGGGAGCACTCGGAGTCGCAGGAAAACCATTGGGTCGCTCGGCTCGCTCCAGGCATGATCGGCTCGTGGACACCTACCTGGAGACCGAACGTCTCATCCTGCGCCGCTTCACCGCCGATGACGCGGACCTGCTGATCGAGCTGGACAGCGACCCGGCGGTGATGCGCTATCTGACCGGCGGCAGTCCCACCCCGCCGGAGATCATCCGCGAACGCCATCTGCCGAACATCCTCGCCGGCTACGAGAAGTGGGGCGACCTCGGACTGTTCGCCGCGCACGAGAAGGACGGTGACGCATTCATAGGCTGGTACATCCTGCGTCCCGAGCCGGAGGGCCCGCTCGACGAAGTCGAACTCGGCTACCGGATGCGGCGGGCAGCTTGGGGCAAGGGCTATGCCACCGAGGGCTCACGGGCCTTGCTGACCAAAGCGTTCACGGAACTCGGTGTACGCATGGTCTGGGCCGAGACGATGTCCGTGAACCGCGGTTCGCGCAACGTCATGGAGAAACTCGACATGTCACTCGCGGACACCCTTCCCACTCCGTCCGACATGGAGATGGTCGAGGGCTCCGAACATGGCGGCGTACGATACGAGATCACCAAGGAACAGTGGGAGCGGCAGCGCTGAGGTCGCACGCCCGGCGCCACTCGTGCAGCATGCTCGCGGCCAGGTCGGCACGAGCGGTGAACACGCCGCCGGCGCTGCTCTCCGGGGGTGAGGCAAGCCGTGACGGCGGGGTGGACGAAAAGACCGGAGGGCCGGACGAGGGTCCAGTCGAGGTCCGTCTGACAGACGAGGGCCTCCATGCGACGCATGTCCTCGTGCGGAGTGCGGCCGAGACGCCGGTTCGCCAACGGATCGAGCACGAGGCTGGAAAAGTGCGCGAGCAGCTGAAGGGTGCCGTCCCCTACCGCGCGCCGGATGCGGGCGGACTGCGGGTCCTGGGGTGGGGCGTCGGCACGGCGGAGTCCGAGGCCGTCTGCAAGGCCCTCTGTCAGCCACGGAAGCAGCAGCGAACACCTCACCGGCAGGCAGGCGCGGAGGCGGTCCAGGCGCCGGGGCGGTGTCCGGACGGCCGGAAGGCGCGCCGGGTGCACCGTGGCCGGCCCGTGCGGTAAGGGAAGCGGGCCGGCCCTGGACCCCGCGATCGCCGTCCCCGGCCGTGGGCAGGGCTGTGTCCAGGTCCCGCAGGGGGCGGAGTTCCGGGAACAGGGGGTGGGGAGCGGCAGTAGGGGTTGGGGCGGGGCGGCGAGGTCAATAGGTTGTGCGGCGGCCCCGTCGTGCCGCGTCACCTTGGCTGTCGGCGATCCGGGAACAACTCCCCCTGCAACGAGCGGAGTCCGCGATGACCGCCCCTGCCGATCAGCTCGTCGAGGCCCTGCGGGCGTCGTTGACCCAGAACGAGAGGCTGCGTGCCGAGAACGAGCGGCTGAGTGCGCGCCATGAGGAATTGAGTGAGGCGGACCGGGAGCCGATCGCCATCGTGGGGATGGGGTGTCGCTATCCGGGGGATGTGACCTCGCCGGAGGACCTGTGGCGTCTGGTCGTCGACGGGACCGACGCGATCGGGGATCTGCCGGCGGGGCGCGGCTGGAAGCAGCAGGTGCTCGAGCTCGCCGCGATGGACGGGACGGTTCCGCGGGGCGGGTTCGTCGAGGGGGCGGACCTGTTCGACCCGGCCGTGTTCGGGATCGCGCCCCGTGAGGCGCTGGCCATGGATCCTCAGCAGCGGCTGCTGCTGGAGACGTCGTGGGAGGTCCTGGAGCGGGCCGGCATCGTGCCCGGCTCGCTGAAGGGGAGCCCGACCGGGGTCTTCGTCGGAGCCGCGAACACCGGGTACGGGACCGGGGTCACCGAGTTGCCCGACGGGGTGGCGAACTACCTCGTCAGCGGGACGGCCAGCAGTGTGCTGTCCGGGCGGCTCTCTTATGTCTACGGGCTGGAGGGGCCGTCCCTCACCGTGGACACCGCCTGCTCCTCCTCGCTGGTCGCCCTGCATCTCGCGGTGCGGGCGCTGCGGGCCGGTGAGTGTTCGCTGGCTCTGGCGGGCGGGGTGACCGTGATGTCGACCGCCAGTATCTTCCACGGTTTCGGCAGCCAGGGGATGATGGCGCCGGACAGCCGCAGCAAGCCGTTCGCCGCGGCCGCCGACGGCACGTCCTGGGCCGAGGGCGTGGGGCTGCTGCTCGTGGAGCGGCTGTCGGACGCCCGCCGCGCGGGCCGTCGGGTTCTCGCGGTGCTGCGTGGTTGCGCCGTCAACCAGGACGGTGCGTCGAACGGGCTGACCGCGCCCAACGGGCCGTCCCAGCAGCGCGTCATCCGCGCCGCCCTCGCCGACGCCGGTCTCTCCCCCGACGAGGTCGACCTGGTCGAGGCCCACGGCACCGGCACCACCCTCGGCGACCCCATCGAGGCGCAGGCCCTGCTGGCCACCTACGGCCGGCGGCCGCAGAGCGCGCCGCCTCTGTGGCTCGGTTCGCTCAAGTCCAATTTCGGGCACACCCAGGCGGCTTCCGGTGTCGCCGGCGTCATCAAGGCCGTCATGGCGCTGCGGCACGGCCACATCCCGCGCACCCTGCACGTCGACGCCCCCTCCCCGCACATCGACTGGAGCGCCGGGCATGTGCGTCTCGCCCAAGAGGCTCTCGACTGGCCGGAGACCGGGCGGCCCCGGCGTGCGGCGGTGTCCTCGTTCGGGATCAGCGGCACCAATGCGCACATCGTGCTGGAGCAGGCCGACGCGCAGGACGATCCGCCGCCTGCCGAGCCCGTGGGCCGGCCGTCGGACGGGCCGCTGGCGCGGGGTCCCGTGCCGTGGCTGGTGTCGGCGGCCACCGCGCAGGCGTTGCGGGCCCGCGCCGGGCAGCTCGCCCGGTGGTGCGGCGAGGAGTCGGATCCCGTCGCTGTGGGGGCCGCGCTGGCCGCGGGGCGCACGGTGTTCGAGCACCGGGCGGTCGTCCTCGCCGACGGCTTCGGCGCTCCCCGGGAGGCGCTCGGTGCGCTGAGCCGGGGCGAGCCGTCGCCGCTGGTCGTGGCAGGGCAGGCGAACGTGCGCGGCAAGACGGTGTTCGTGTTTCCCGGGCAGGGGTCCCAGTGGACCGGGATGGCGACCCGGTTGCGGGAGGAGTCCCCCGCGTTCGCGTCCCGGCTCGCCGCGTGCGAGGAGGCTCTCGCGCCCTGGACGGACTGGCGGCTGAGCGACGTCCTGGACGACGAGGCCGCGCTCGGCCGGGTCGAGGTCGTGCAGCCCGTGCTGTGGGCGGTGCTGGTCTCGCTGGCTCATGTGTGGCAGGAGCACGGGGTGCGGCCGGCCGCGGTCCTCGGGCACTCCCAGGGGGAGATCGCCGCGGCCTGCGCGGCGGGCGCGCTGTCGCTGGAGGACGGGGCCAAGGTCGTCGCGCTGCGCAGCAAGGCCATCGCCGCGGAGCTGGCGGGGCGGGGCGGGATGGCCTCGGTGGCGCTGGCGGCCGGCGAGGTGGAGGGACGGGCCGGGCGGGCCGGGCTCTCGCTGTCGGTCGCCGCCCGCAACGGGCCGCGCTCCACCGTCGTATCCGGCGGCGCCGACGACCTCACCCGCTTCGTGGAGGCGTGTGAGGCCGACGGGGTGCGGGTGCGTCGCATCCCGGTCGACTACGCCTCGCACTCGCCGCAGGTCGAGTCGTTGCGGGAGCGGCTGGCCTCGGAGCTGGCGGGGATCGTGCCGCGGCGGTGCGAGGTGCCGTTCTGGTCGACGGTGACCGGGGACTGGATCGACACGTCGCAGTTGGACGGCGCGTACTGGTACCGCAACCTGCGCCAGCCCGTGCTGCTGGAGGAGGGGGTGCGGGCGCTGCTCGCGTCGGGGCACGGGGTGTTCGTCGAGGCCAGTCCGCATCCGGTGCTGACGGCGGCCGTGGAGGAGTGTGCGGAGGAGGCCGGGGCGGACGTCGTGGCCGTCGGCACGTTGCAGCGCGGTGACGGTTCGCTGCCGCGGCTGCGGACCTCGCTGGCGCAGGTGGCGGTGCGGTCCACCCGGATCAGCCTCGCCGCCCTGTTCGACGGCGTCGACGCGCGGGACGTCGCCCTGCCCACGTACCCCTTCCAGCGGGCCCGCTACTGGCTGTCACCGGGGTCGGGGACGGATCCGCGTGCGCTGGGCCTGGACGACGCCCGGCATCCGGTGCTGGGGGTGGCGGTGCGGCTGGCCGACCGTGACGCGGTCGTCCTCACCGGCGGTGTCGAGGTCGAGAGCCCGGCCGTCATGAGCGCGGGTGTCCTCGCGGAGCTGGCCGTGCGGGCCGCCGACGAGGTCGGGGCGAGTGTGGCCGCGCTGTCCCTGGAACGGCCGCTGGTCCTGCCGGAGGGCACCACCCGGGTCCAGGTGACCGCCGACGCGGCCGCCGGGGTCGCGGTGCACGCCTGCCACCCCGCGGTGGAGGACGAGCGGTGGGTCCGGTACGCCGCTGCCACGCTCACCTCGCTCCCTCAGGCCGCGGCCGGGTTCGACGGCGCGTGGCCGCCGTCCGACGCGGTCGCGTTGGCGTTCCCGGACGACGACGGCTCGCCCGGGACGGCGGTGATCCGTGCTCTGGCGCGGCACGGGGACGTGGTCTTCGCGGAGGTCGCGCTCGGCGACGCGGCCCGTGAGGTGCGCGGCCACCGGGTGCATCCCGCCCTGCTGGACGCCGCGTTGCGGGCCTGGCACCTGGCGCGGGACGACGGCGACACGCGGTACCGGGCGCCGGTCTCGCTGGGCCGTGTCGTCGTGCACTCCACCGGCGCCGACAGTGCGCGGGTGCGGGTGTCGCCGGAGGCCGACGGCACGGTCGTCGTCACGCTGGCCGACGCGGGCGGGCAGCCGCTGGCGGAGCTGGGGCCGGTGGTGTTCGGGCCGCCCGCCGACCGGGTTGCGGGGATGCCCGTGAGCCTGCCTCGGGACACCGTGTTCGGTGTCGAGTGGGTGCCGGTGGTGCCTGCCGGTGACGTGGCCGTCGGGTCCTGGGTGTCGCTCACCGGTGGTGAGGTGGACGGGCTGAGCGGCCACTGTGTCGTGCACCCCGATCTCGCCGGGGTCGCCGGCTGCGGGCTGCCCGCACCGCAGGCCGTGATCGTGCCGGTGCCGGCGGGGGACGGTCCGGAGGCTGTCGCCGTGTGGGCGCTGGGGACGTTGCAGGCGTTCTTGGCCGAGGAGGGCTTGGCGGACAGCCGGCTGGTCCTGGTCAGCCGGGGTGCGGCGGCCGTGGAGGCCGGTGAGGCTCCTGATGTGGCGGCCGCCGCGCTGTGGGGGCTGGTCGGTGCGGCGGAGGCCGAGCATCCCGGGCGGCTGCTGCTGCTGGACTGCGACGGCCCGCTGTCCGTCGCCCTCTTGAGGCAGGCGCTCGCCGCCGGGGAGTCCCGGCTCGCGGTGCGCGGTCAAGCGGTGCGGGCGCCCCGGCTCGGACGGCCCTCCACCGCTCCCGCCGCCGGGCACCGTCCTCTCGATCCGGAGGGGACCGTGCTCATCACGGGCGGGACCGGCACGCTCGGGGCAATTCTGGCCCGGCATGTGGTGCGCGAGCACGGTGTGCGCCGGGTCCTGCTGCTCAGCCGGCGTGGGCCTGACGCGCCCGGCGCCCGGGAACTCGCCGGGGAACTCGCCGGCCTGGGCGCCGAGGCCGACGCCGTCGCGTGCGACGTCGCGGACCGGGACGCGCTCGCCGCGGTTCTGGCGGACGTGCCCGCCGATCGGCCCCTCACCGCCGTCATCCACGCGGCGGGCGTCCTCGACGACGCTCTCCTCGGCGATCTGACGCCGGAGCGGATGACGGGCGTCATGCGGCCCAAGGTGGACGCCGCCCGCCACCTCGACGACCTGACGCGTTCCCTCCCGCTCGCCGCGTTCGTGCTGTTCTCCTCGGCCGCGGGGGTCCTCGGCACGGCCGGGCAGGCCAACTACGCCGCCGCCAACACCTGTCTCGACGCGCTGGCCGCGCACCGGCGGGCGCACGGTCTGCCCGCCACCTCGCTCGCGTGGGGCATGTGGGAGGAACTGAGCGAGCTGACCCGGCGTGTGGCCGTGGACGGCGGCGGGCGGATGGCCGACGCGGGGTTCGGCACGCTGTCCACGGCGGACGGCCTGGCGGTGTTCGACGCCGCCGTGCGGACCGAGACGGCGCTGTTCGTGCCGGTGCCGACGGATCTCGGCACGCTCGCGCGCCGGCTCGCCGGGCATCGGCCGCCCCCGCTGTACCGGGGCCTGATCCGTGCTCCGCAGCGCCGTGAGGCGGGCTCGGGCGCGGGGTCCGAGGACCGTACGGGGCTGGCGGCCCGGCTGGCCGGGGAGTCCGTGGCCGACGGGACGCGGATCGTGCTGGAGCTGGTGCGGGAGCAGGCCGCTGCCGTGCTGGGTCATCCCGACGGGGACGCGGTCGGGGCGGGGCGTCTCTTCCGTGAGCTGGGTTTCGACTCGCTCAGCTCGGTCGAACTGCGCAACCGGCTCTCCTCGGTCACCGGTCTGCGGCTGCCGGTCGGCCTGGTGTACGACCACCCCACTCCGCAGGCCATGGCCACGTATCTGCGCACCCGCCTCGCGGGAGACGCTCCCGAGGCGGCGGTCCCCGAGGCCGTGACCGGTGCCGACCGCACCGACGACCCGGTGGTGGTCGTCGGGATGAGCTGCCGGCTGCCGGGGGGCATCGGGTCGCCGGACGAGCTGTGGGAGCTGCTGGTGTCCGGCGGGGACGCGATCGGGCCGGTCCCGGACGACCGGGGCTGGGACCTGGAGCGGATGGCCTCGTGGAACGGTTCCCTGCGCGGTGTCGGGCTGCTGGCCGAGGGCGGTTTCCTCACCGGGGCCTCCGGGTTCGACCCGGCGTTCTTCGGCATGAGTCCGGAGGAATCCCTGGTGGTGGACCCCCAGCAGCGGCTGCTGCTGGAGCTGGCCTGGGAGGCGTGGGAGCGGGCCGGTGAGGACCCGCGCCGGATGCGCGGGTCGCGTACGGGTGTCTACGTGGGGACCTTCACCCAGAACTACGTCTCGGACATGCGGCAGGTCCCCGCGGGCAGCGTGCCGTACGTGTCGTCGGGGGCCGGTTCGCCCTTCGCGTGTGCCCGGGTGGCTTATACGTTCGGGCTGCGGGGACCGACGCTCGCCGTCGACACGGGCTGTTCGTCCTCCGGTGTCGCCCTGCATCTGGCCTGCCAGGCGCTGCTGCGGAACGAGTGCTCCTCGGCGCTGGTCGGCGGGGTGACCGTGATGGCGTTCCCGGTCGCGTTCGACAATCTCGGCGGAATCGCCTCGGACGGCCGCTGCAAGTCCTTCTCCGCCGACGCCGACGGGGTCGGCTGGGGTGAGGGGGCCGGGGTCCTGGTGGTGGAGCGGCTGTCCGAGGCGCGGCGGCGCGGGCATCCCGTGCTCGCGGTGATCCGGGGTTCGGCGCTGAACCACAACGGTGCCAGCAACGGGCTCACCGCGCCGCACGGCCCGTCGCAGAGCGAGGTCATGCGGCTGGCGCTGGCGGACGCCGGGCTCGGTCCGCAGGACGTCGACGTCGTCGAGGCGCATGGGACGGGCACGCCGCTGGGGGACGCGGTGGAGGCGGAGGCCGTCATCGAGGCGTACGGGCGGCATCGTGTGGACCGTCCGGTGCTGCTCGGGTCGGTCAAGGCCAACGTCGGTCATCCCCATGCCGCGTCGGGGGTCGTCGGGGTCATCAAGGCGGTCCTGGCGATGCGGCACGGGATCGTGCCCGAGGCGCTGCACGCCGCCGAGCCGCTGGCGGACGTCGACTGGGCGGGCGGGGGCATCACGCTGCCCCTCCAGGCGGTGGCGTGGCCGGAGACGGGGCGTCCGCGCCGGGCCGGGGTGTCGTCGTTCGGCGGCAACGGCACCAAGGTGCACCTGATCCTCGAACAGTCGCCCGACCCGGACGGCGTCCCGTCGCCCGGTCCGGCTCCCCGCACCACCGGCCTGCCCGTGCCATGCCTGCTGTCGGCCCGCTCCGGGCCCGCTCTCGCCTCGGCGGCGCGCAGGCTGCGGGAGCGGGTGGCCGGCGACCTCGCGCTCGGCCCGCACGAGGTGGCCCGGTCCCTGGCCGCCCGGACCGCGTTCGAGGAGCGGGCGGTCGTCCTCGCGCAGACGCGAACGGACCTGCTCGACGCGCTGGACGCGCTCGCCGCCGGCGACCCGCACCCCTGTGTGGTGCGCGGCCGGGCGGACGACGAGGAGGTCCGGCTCGCCGTCCTGCTGCCGGACGCCGACGGGCGCGAACTGTCCGTCGAGGCCGCGCTGCACGCCGCGTTCCCCGCCTATGCCCGCGCCTGGGACGAGGCGGCCGGCGCGCTCGCACCGCACCTGGACGGTCCGCCGCCCGCGCCCGGCGAAGCGCACGAGCACACCGTCGCCGCCGCCTTCGTGGCGCTGGTCGCCGCCCATCGACTGCTGGAGAGCCGGGGCATGCGCCCGGACGTCCTTCTCGGCCGGGGCAGCGGGCAGATCGCCGCCGCTCACGTCGCCGGCAGTCTCACGCTCGGTCAGGCCGCCTGCGTGGCGGCGGGCCGCGCGGACACCGTGGACGACCTGAGGGCCGCTCCCCCGCTGATCGCGGCACTGGTGGACGGCGGCGGCGAGAAGATCGACGCCGAGGCCCTCCTCGCGGGCGCGGCACCGGCCCCGAGCGGCGACGCGCCGCGGCTCGCCGGTCTCGTGCTGGACCTGGGGGCCCGCGACGCGGATCCGGTCTCCTCCCCCGCCGCGCGCCTGGACCGGGAGCTCGCCCGGCTGTGGGCGGCCGGGGCCGGCCTGGACCTCACCGCGCTGCTGGCAGACACGGCCGCCCTCAGGGTCGACCTGCCGACGTATCCGTTCCAGCGCGAGCCCTACTGGCTCGGCGCGTTCCGGCCGAGCACCACCGATTCAGGGAGCACCATGACCGACGAGCCCACCCGCAAGAAGATCATCACGGAGTACTACCGCAGGCTGAACTCCGGTGACGTGGACGGGGTGGTCGCCATGTTCGCCCCCGACGGCTTCATCGAGGACCCGATAGGCGTGTCCGTCGCGCGCGGCCACGAGGCGCTGCGCCACTTCTTCCAGGTCACCATGGTCGAGGCCGACATCAAGGACACCGTCAAGTCGATCGTCTGCGCCCAAGACGACCGGTATGTCGCCGCGTCGCTCACCGCGGACCTGGTCAACATCACCGACCCGGAGCGCAAACGGCTCACCGTCGAGGCGGTGATGACGTTCGCGGTCGGCGAGGAGGGGCTGATCGAGGAAGTCCGCAGTTTCTGGGGCACCACCGACGTGAGCATGTGAGCGGCCATGTCCGAGACGGAGATGCTCTGCAAGCACCTGGTGGTGGAACACTGCCGCCGCATCAACGCCGGTGACCTGGAAGGGCTGCTCGCCCTGTACTCGCCCGCGGTCACGTACGAGGACCCGGTCGGCACCGGGCCCCGGTCCGGTATCGAGGCGCTGCGTGCGCACGCGGGCGCGGCCATCGAGTGCCAGGCCTTCGAGGACTTCGGCGCACCGGTCGCGGCGCAGGACGGTGCCAGTGCCGCCGTCCCTGTCGTCACCACCATGAACTACCTGCCCTGGGGACCGAATCTGGTCCGCCTGGGTTACATTCCCGCACCGCCCGAGGAGGAGGGCGGCTCCGCTCTGCGGATCCGGTTCGACTACGTGATGGCCGTGAAGGTCGGGGCGGACGGGCTGATCAACGACATGCGTGGCTACTGGGGCAAGTCCGACGTGGTGTACCTGGGTCCCGCCGAGCCCGAGGAGCAGGAAGTGGTCTCCCGATGACCGACTCGAAGCATGCGGTGGTGATGGGGGCAGGGGTGGCCGGGATGCTGGCGGCCCGTGTCCTGGCCGCTCATGTGGACTCCGTGACCGTCGTGGACCGCGACACGATGCCCGACGGGCCGTACCTGCGCAAGGGGCTGCCCCAGGCGCGCCACGCCCATCTGCTGATGTCCGGCGGCGCGCGGACGATCGACGCGCTGCTGCCCGGCACCACCGACCGGCTCCTCGCCGCCGACGGGCACCGGATCGGGCTGCCGGCGGACGTGGTGTCGCTGACGGCGTACGGCTGGCAGCAGCGCTTTCAGGGCGCCCAGTTCATGATCACGTGCAGTCGGGAGCTCCTCGACTGGACGGTGCGTGTGGCGGTGCTGCGCGACAGCCGCATCACCCTGCGCGACGGCGTCGAGGTGGTGGGCCCCCGGGCAGCGGGCGGCCGGGTCACCGGGGTCGTGGTGCGGCCGCGCGACGGCTCGGGCGGGCCGGTGGAGCTGGCGGCGGACTTCGTCGTGGACTGTACCGGACGCGGCTCGCCTGCGAAGAAGTGGCTGGCGGAGCTGGGACTGCCGCCCGTGCGGGAGGAGACCGTCGACTCGGGGCTGCGCTACTCCAGCCGCGTCTTCCGTGCCCCGGCCGGGGCCGAGCGGGACTTTCCCGTGGTGAGCGTCTACCCGGACCACCGTTCGGGACGGCCGGGGCAGAGCGCGGTGCTCGTCCCGATCGAGGACGGCCGGTGGATCGTCACCGTCTCGGGGACCCGGGGAGCCGAGCCTCCGAACGGCGAGGAAGGGTTCGCCGCGTTCGCGCAGGCGGTACGTCATCCGATCGTCGGCCGTCTCATCGCGGGCGCCGAGCCGGTCACGGAGGTGCAGGGCTCCCGCAGTACGCACAACCGGCGGCTGCACTACGAGCAGGTCGCCGGGTGGCCGGAGGGCTTCGCCGTCATGGGCGACGCGCTGGCGGCCTTCAACCCGGTGTACGGACACGGCATGAGCTGTGCCGCGCAGGCGGCGCAGGCCCTGGACGGCGAGCTGCGCCGTCTCGGCGGCCTCGGCCCTCAGCTCGCCAAGCGCGTCCAGCGTGCGGTGAGCGCGGTCGTCGACGACCCGTGGATCCTGGCGACCACCCAGGACCTCGGTTACCCGGGCTGCCGTTCCGAGGTCACCGACGCCCGGTTGGCCGACCCCTCCGACGCGGGCCGTCAGTTCGCGGACCTGGTGTCCACCGCGGCGCTCTCCGAGCCCGCCGTGGCCGCCGCGACGATGGAGGTGACCACCCTGTCCGCACCACTGACCCGGCTGCGGTCTCCCGAGGTGGTCGCGGCCGTGCAGCGCCTCGCCGCACGGCCCGCCGGGGCGCCGGTACCGGCCGAACCGCCCCTGCGTGCCAACGAGTCGGCGTTGCTGACGACCTGACAGACGCGGGGGGGGGGGGGGGGGGGGGGGGGGGGGGGGGGGGGGGGCAGGGGGGGGGGGGGGGGGGGGTGGGGGGGGGGGGGGGAGGGGGGGGGGGGGGGGGGGGGGGAGG
>NZ_JBVHXT010000012.1:0-45624 GCF_055569255.1 Streptomyces sp. NPDC029296 | reverse complement strand
CGAGCACGCAAGGGGGCTGAACCCCCCACGCAACCCCCCCCCCCCCCCCCGCTTCCCCCCCCCCCCCCCCCCCCCCCCCCCCCCCCCCCCCCCCCTTTCTCCCAGGACTCGGAGGCACCTCCCAGCGCCATACGGATGAGGTCGTCGGCGGTCATGGAGGCGATGTCCGCGCCGGCATCCGCGGCAGGGACGTCCCCTGCGTCGAGACCGGCCGGGTCGGGCTGCGGGGCGATCTCCTCGCGGATCCTGCGGGCGAGGTCGACCGGGCTCGGGTGGTCGAAGATCAGCGTGGCCGGCAGGCGCAGGCCGGTCTCCGCCGTGAGGCGGTTGCGCAGCTCGACCGCCGTGAGCGAGTCGAAGCCGAGGTCCCGGAAGGTCAGGTCCGGGTCCAGCGCGCCCGGCGAGCCGTGCCCGAGGACCGCGGCGACGCCCCCGAGGACCAGGTCGAGCAGCAGCTCGTCCTGCTCGGCCGACGTCAGCCCGGCGAGCCGCTCGCCGAGGGCGGGCCCCTGGACCGGCCTTCCGACGGAGGCGGAGGCGGCACGTCGGGCCCTGCCTCGGGTGAGCCCCCGCAGGATCGGTGCCGTCAGGTCGGTGCGCAGGGCGGCGGTGTCGATGCGCACCGCCGCCAGCAGGGCCTCGTCGGTGGCGCGGCCGGTGTCGAAGAGGGTCAGGGCCAGCTCGGTGGAGAGCGGCACCGTCCCGCCGCGCTCCATGCGGGCCCGGTCCGTCTCGGCGAGTCCGCCCGTCAGCCCGCTGGCCTCGGCCCACAGCCCCCACGCCAGCGAGGTGGCGCTCAGCCCGCACGCGTGCCGGTCCTGGGCGAGCGCGTCGAGGAAGGTGTTGGCGGCGGCGTAGTTGGCCTGCCCCGCGCTGCCGAGGACTCCGGCGAGGGAGGAGAACAGGACGAACGCGGCGAGGTCGTGGCCCGCGGTGAGTTCGTGCAGGTTCACCGCGCCGTCGACCTTGACCCTCAGGACGTGCTCCAGTCGCTCGGGGGTCAGCGACTCGATGAGACCGTCGTCCAGAACACCCGCCGCGTGGACGACGCCGGTCAGCGGGGCCGGTATCCGCTCCAGGACGGCGGCGAGCGCCTCCCGGTCGGACACGTCGCACGCCTCGACGACGACCCGGGCGTCCAGCCCCTCAGGGACCTCACCACCGCTACGGCTCAGCAACACGAGATTCCGCACCCCGTGCTCGGCGACCAGATGCCGCGCCACCAGCTTGCCCAGCGTGCCGGTACCGCCCGTGATCAGGACCGTGCCCTCCGGATCCAGCCGCCTGGGCATCCGCAGCACCAGCTTGCCCGTGTGCCTGGCCTGCGACATGAACCGGAACGCCTCCGGCGCCCGCCGCACATCGAACGACCGCACGGCGACCGGTGCCAGCTCGCCCGCTTCGAACAGCGGCATCAGCACGGCGAGTATCCGCCCGATCCCGTCGGGGCCCGCCGCGTGGATCACGTCGAACGCCTGGTACGTCACGCCTGTGTGCCGGGCGGCCACCTCGTCGGGGTCGCGGAGGTCCGTCTTGCCCATCTCCACGAACCGGCCGCCGTCGCGCAGCAGCCGCAGCGAGGCGTCGGTGAACCCGCCCGCGAGGGAGTTGAGGACCACGTCGACGCCACCGGCGAACTTCTGCTCGAAATCGAGCGTGCGGGAACTCGCGATGTGCGCGTCGTCCAGGCCCATCGCCCGCAGCGCGTCCCACTTGCCCTCGCTCGCCGTCGCGAACACCTCGGCGCCGAGATGACGCGCGACCTGGATCGCCGCCATGCCCACTCCACCCGCACCTGCGTGCACCAACACCCGCTCGCCGGGCTGGAGTCCGCCCAGGTCCACGAGCCCGTACCAGGCGGTCACGAAGGCCACCGGCACGGAGGCGCCCTGCTCGAACGACCAGCTCTCGGGCATCCGGGTGAGCATCCGGCGATCGGCGACGGCGCGCGGGCCGAAGCCGCCCTGGAACATGCCCAGGACCCGGTCACCGACCGTGAGTCCCGGCGTGCCGGGGCCGACGGCGGTCACGACGCCCGCGCCTTCGCCGCCCATCGTCGCACCGGCGTCCGGGTACATCCCCAGCGCGATGAGCACGTCACGGAAGTTGAGGCCGGCCGCCCGGACACCGATCAGGACCTGGCCCGGTCCCAGTTCGTCGGCCTCCGGGAGTGGGGGCGCGGGCAGGAGGGCGAGGTTGTCGAGCGTTCCGGCCCGGTGGGTGTCGAGACGCCAGGCTCCGGGAGGCGGTGTCAGGGCGCGGGACTCGTTCGCGCGGGTCAGGCGCGGGATGTGCACCTGTCCGTCGCGCAGGGCGAGTTGGGGTTCGCCGAGGGCGAGGGAGGCGCGGGCCGCCGCCGGGATCAGGGCGCGGGAGGCGGGGGTGGTGTCCCGGTCGATGAGGATGCACTGGCCGGGGTGTTCGCTCTGGAAGGTGCGGACGAGGCCGACGGTCGCGGAGGCGGCGAGCTCGGGGACGGGTTCGCCGTGGGAGGTGGCGAGCGCGCCGTGGGTGAGGACGACGAGGCGGGTGCCGGCCAGGCGCGGTTCGGTGATCCACGCCTGGAGGACGGCCAGGGTCCGCACGGTCAGGCCGTGTACGTCCTCGCCGGGTTCCGGCGCGATGGTCAGGAGGGCGAAGTCCGGTACCGGCGCGCCTGCTTCGAGGGTGGTGGCGAGGGCCGCCGGGTCCTTGTGCACGGTGGCCGTGGCGAGGTCGGGGTCGGGCTCGCCGAGGACCGCCCAGGTGTCCTCGGTGTCGTCACCGGGGGGCGCGGTCAGGGTCTTCCAGTCGACGGTGAACAGCGCGTCGCGGGTGGTGTCGCGGTGGTCGGTGAGCTGGTCGGCGGAGACGGGGCGCAGGAGGAGGGAGTCGGCGCGCAGGACGGGGTTGCCTTCGTGGTCGGCGGCCAGGACGGTGACGGTGTCGGGCCCTGCGGGGGTCAGGCGCACCCGCAGTCGCTGGGCTCCTGAGGCGTGCAGGGTGACGCCGTTCCAGGAGAAGGGCAGCAGGATGCGGGCGTCGCGCCGTCCGGTGCCGGCGAGGCCGTACGCCTGGAGGGCGGCGTCGAGGAGTGCGGGGTGCAGTCCGTGCTGGGCGGCGTCCTCGCGTTCGGGGTCGGCGAGTTCGACCTCCGCGTAGATCTCGTCGCCCGAGCGCCAGGCCTGGCGCAGTCCTTGGAAGGCGGGCCCGTAGGCGTAGCCGGACGCTTCGGCCTGCTCGTAGAAGGCGGTGGTGTCGAGGAGGGTGGCGTCGGCGGGAGGCCAGGTGGTGAGGGTGAAGTCGGCGGGCTCCCCGGCCGGGGAGAGCACGGCGCTCGCGTGGCGCTGCCAGTCGGTGTCGTCGTCGGGGGTGGGGCGTGAGTGGATGGTGAGGGTGCGCTGTCCTGTGGTGTCGGGGGGGCCGACGGTGAGCTGGATGCGGGTCGTGGCGGTCGGGGGCAGGACCAGGGGGGTTTCGAGGGTGAGTTCGTCGATGCGGGCGCAGCCTGCTTCGTCGGCGGCGCGGATCGCGAGGTCCACGAAGGCGGTGCCGGGCAGCAGGGTGGTGCCGGCGACGGTGTGGTCGGCGAGCCAGGGGTGGGTGCGGGAGGAGACGAGGCCGGTGAGGACGAGGTGGCCGGGTTCGGGCAGGGTCGTGCCGGCCATCAGGAAGGGGTGGTCGACAGGGGTGAGGCCGAGCCCGTGGGCGTCGCCCGCGCTGGTGTGGCCGGTGCCGGATTCCAGCCAGTAGCGGCGGTGCCGGAAGGCGTAGGTGGGCAGGGGGACGCAGTGGCCGAAGCCTGCGCCGAGGACCGCGCTCCAGTCGACCGGCAGTCCGTGGGCGTGGGCTTCGGCGAGGGAGCCGAGGAAGCGGTCGATGTCGGGGTCGTCGCGGCGCAGGGTGCCGAGCGCCACGGCCTGCCGGCCGGTGTCGTCGAAGGTCTCCTCGATGGCGCTGAGGAGGACGGGGTGGGCACTGATCTCGACGAACGCGGTGTGGCCGGTGTCGAGGAGGCCGCGGACGGTTTCCTCGAAGCGGACGGTCTGGCGGAGGTTGCGGTACCAGTAGCCGGCGTCGAGGCCGGTGGTGTCGTGTTCGGCGGCGGTGACCGTGGAGTGGAAGGGGATGCGCGCGGGGAGGGGTTCGATGCCGTCGAGGAGGAGGGCGAGACGGTCCTCGATCTCCTCGACGTGGGTGCTGTGGGAGGCGTAGTCGACGGGGATGCGGCGGTGGCGGACGTTCTCGGCCGCGCACAGGGCGGTGAGTCCGTCGAGGGCGTCCGTGTCTCCGGCGACCACGGTGGAGGCGGGGCCGTTGACGGCGGCGACCGACAGGCGTCCCTGCCACGGCTGGAGCCGGGCGGCGACCTGGTCGGCGGGTTCGCCGACGGAGAGCATGCCGCCGCGCCCGGACAGGGCGGTGACGGCGCGGCTGCGCAGGGCGACGATCTGGGCGGAGTCCTCCAGGCTGAGGGCGCCGGCGATGTGGGCGGCGGCGATCTCGCCCTGGGAGTGTCCGACGACGGCGGCGGGTTCGACGCCGCAGGAGCGCCACAGTTCGGCCAGGGCGATCATCACGGCCCACAGGACGGGCTGGAGGACGTCGACGCGAGCGAACCACTTCTGCGCGGCGGCGCCTTCGGCGCGCAGCACCTCTTCCAGGGACCAGTCGACGTAGGGGGCGAGGGCCTCTTGGCAGGCGGCGATGCGGGCGGCGAACACGGGGGCGCGGTCGAGGAGTTCGACCGCCATGCGTTCCCACTGCGAGCCCTGGCCGGGGAAGACCCAGACGACGCGTTCGCCGTGGCGGGCCTGGCCCTGGACGACGTCGGCGGACTGGGTGCCCGCGGCGAGGTGGTCGAGTGCGTCCAGGAGGGTGATGCGGTCGCCTGCGCGGACGACGGCGCGGTGGCGCAGGGCGGAGCGGGTGGAGTGCAGGGAGTGGGCGAGGTCGGTGAGGGCGGTGTCGCGGCCGGCGCCGGTGCGCAGGTGGGCGGCGAGGCGGGCGGCCTGGGAGCGGAGTCCTTCGGGGACGGCGGCGGACACCGGGAACGGGAGGGTGGCGGTCGGGGTGAGGGCGCCGGGTGCGGGTTCCTCGTCGGGGCCGGTGTCCTCGGGGGCCTGTTCGACGATCAGGTGGGCGTTGGTGCCGCTGATGCCGAAGGACGACACGCCGACGCGGCGGGGGCGTTCCCCGGTGTCGGGCCAGTCGCGTTCCTCGGTCAGGAGGGCGACGGCTCCCGCGCTCCAGTCGACGTGCGGAGTGGGTTCGTCGATGTGGAGGGTCTTGGGGAGGATGCCGTGGCGCAGGGCCATGACGGTCTTGATGGTTCCGGCGGCGCCCGCGGCGGCCATGGTGTGGCCGATGTTGGATTTGACCGAGCCGATCCACAGGGGCTGCTCGGGGTCGCGGCCCTGGCCGTAGGTGGCGATGAGGGCCTGGGCCTCGATGGGGTCGCCGAGGCTGGTGCCGGTGCCGTGGGCCTCGACGGCGTCGACCTGGTCGGCGGTGAGCCGGGCGTCGGTGAGGGCGGCGCGGATGACGCGCTGCTGGGAGGGGCCGTTGGGGGCGGTGAGGCCGTTGCTGGCGCCGTCCTGGTTGACGGCGCTGCCCCGGATGACGGCGAGGACGGGGTGGCCGTTGCGGCGGGCCTCGTCGAGTCGTTCCACGAGCAGCACGCCGACGCCCTCGGCGTAGCCCATGCCGTCGGCGGCGGCCGCGAACGCCTTGCAGCGGCCGTCCCCGGCGAGGGTGCGCTGGCGGCTGAACTCGATGAATCCGCCGGGGGTGGAGGCCACCGACACCCCGCCTGCCACGGCCAGGGAGCATTCGCCGCGGCGCAGGGCCTGGACGGCGAGGTGGAGGGCGACGAGGGCGGAGGAGCAGGCGGTGTCGACGGTGACGGCGGGCCCTTCGAGGCCGAACAGGTAGGCCAGCCGGCCGGAGATGACACTGCCCGCCGTGCCGGTGAGGACATAGCCCTCGATGCCTTCGGGCATGCGGGCCACGTCGGAGCCGTAGCCGGTGGGGGTGCCGCCGACGAAGACGCCGGTGGAGGAGCCGCGCAGGGTCTGCGGGTCGATGCCCGCGCGTTCGAAGACCTCCCAGGCGGTCTCCAGCAGGAGGCGCTGCTGCGGGTCCATGGCGAGGGCCTCGCGGGGGCTGACGCCGAAGAAGTCGGCGTCGAAGTCTCCGGCCGCGTCCAGGAATCCGGCTTCGGCGGTGTAGAAGGTGCCGGGGCGGTCGGGGTCGGGGTCGTAGAGGCCGCCGACGTCCCAGCCCCGGTCGGTGGGGAAGCCGCCGATCGCGTCGGTGCCTGCGGTCGTCAGGTTCCAGAGGTCCTCGGGACTGGTGACGCCGCCGGGGAAGCGGCAGGCCATGGAGACGATCGCGACGGGTTCGTCCTCCCGGACGGCCGGCGGTGCGGTGGGGCGGGTGGCGGGTCCCCGGTGTCCGTCGAGCGTGGTGAGGACGTGCCGGGCGAGGGCCTGGGCGGTGGGGTGGTCGAAGACGAGGGTGGCGGGCAGGGCGAGGCCCGTCTCGGCGTTGAGCCGGTTGCGCAGGTCCACGGCGGTGAGGGAGTCGAAGCCGAGGTCGCGGAAGGTGCGGTCGGCGGGGACGGCCAGCGGGTCGGCGTGGCCGAGGACCTCGGCGATGCGGGCGCGTACGGCGTCCAGGGCGATCCGTTCGCGCTGGGCCGGGGTGGCCTCGGTGAGGCGGCGGGCGAGGGCGCTGGTGGCGGAGGCGGCGGGGTCGGGGGCCTGGGTGTCCGGGGTGCGCCGTGCGTCGGGGAGTGCGTCGAAGAGGGCGCTCGGGCGCAGGGCGGTGAAGCCGGTGAGGAACCGTTCCCAGTCGATGTCGGCGACGGTGACGGTCGTCTCGTCGAGTTCCAGGGCTCGGCGGAGCGCGGCGACGGCGGTGTCCGGGTCGAGGAGGCCGAGGCCGCGGCCGGTCAGGGCGGCGCGGGCGCCGTCGTCGTCGGTCATGCCCGCGCCGGCCCAGGGGCCCCAGGCCAGGGCGGTCGCCGTCAGGCCGCGGGACCTGCGGTGTTCGGCGAGGGCGTCGAGGCAGGCGTTGGCGTAGGCGTAGACGGCCTGGCGGCCGCTGCCCCACACGCCGGCGATCGAGGAGAACAGCACGAAGGCGTCGAGCGGGCGGTCGCCGAGCACGGCGTCCAGGTTCTGGGCGCCGGCGGCCTTGCCCGAGGCCACGCGGGCGGCCTCGGGCAGATCGGTGTCGAGGAGCGCGCCGGCCTGGCCGACGCCGGCCGCGTGGACGACGCTCCTCAGCGGAGGTCCTTCGGCGTCGATCTCGGCGATCAGCCGGGCCACGGCCTCGCGGTCGGCCATGTCGCAGGCGGCGACGGTGACCCGGGGGCCGAGTGCGCCGAGGTGGTCGGCGAGGTCGCGGGCGCCGGGTGCGCCGGGCCCCGACCTGCTGGTCAGGACGAGGCGTTCGGCGCCGTTCTCGGCGGCCCACAGCGCGACGCGCGCGCCGAGGCCACCGGTGCCTCCGGTGACGAGGACGGTTCCGGTGAGCTGGACGGCGCGCACGGGTGGCCGGTCGCCCGCGGGGGCGCGGACCAGGCGTCGTACGAGGATGCCGTCGGCGCGGACGGCGGCCTGGTCCTCGGTGCCGGAGCCGGTGTCGATACCGGCGAGGACGGCGACGACGCGGGTCCAGGCGTGGGTGTCGGGCTGGTCGGGCAGGTCGACGAGGCCGCCCCACAGGCGGGGGTGTTCCAGGGCCACGACGCGGCCGAGGCCCCAGATCCCGGCCTGGGCGGGGCGGGTGGCCGGGTCGGTGGCGGTGGCGTGGACGGCGCCGCGGGTCAGGCACCACAGGGCGCCGCCCGGTTCGGTGTCGGTGAGGGCCTGGACGAGGGCGAGGGTGGCGGCCGTGCCGTGGGAGAGGGCGGGGTGGCTCGGGTGGGCGTGCTCGCGCAGGCCGAAGAGGCCGACCACTCCGGCGAATCCGTCGGGTCGTTCCTCGCGCAGCTCTGTGATGCGTGCGGCGAGCGACGCGCGGTCGGCGGTGCCGGCCGTGACGGTCAGGTGGAGGGGGTGGGCGCCGTGCGCGGCGAGGGCGGCGGCGCACCGGGCGGCGAGATCCTCGTCGTCGGCCTCGTCCTGCGCCGAGACGACGAGCCAGGTTCCCGTGAGGGCCGGTTCGGAGGTGGCGGTCTGGGGGTGCCAGGCGATGCTGTAGCGGGCGGCGTCCACGCCTGCGGTGAGCAGGCGGTTGTCGCGCCAGGCGGCGAGGGGGCCCAGTGCGGTGGCCAGGGCGTCGCGGCCCGTGGCGTCGGACGGGTCGAGGAGCGCGGTGAGGGCGTCGACGTCCCGCTCCTGGACGGCCTCCCAGAAGCGGGCCTCGTCGGAGTCGACGCCGGCGTGGGCCGGGGCGGGTCCCGCGTCCGGGGCGGGGGTGTTCTCCAACCAGAACCGCTCGCGGTGGAAGGCGTAGGTGGGCAGGTCGGCGCGGGAGGCGCCGAGAGGGGCGAGGAGGGGACGCCAGTCCACGTCGAATCCACTGGTGAACGCCTCGGTGAGGGTGCCGAGGAGGTCCGTGCCGGGCAGCACGGCCGCCTCCTGCGCGGTGGCGTGGAGGGTCTGCGTGAGGGCGGGGTCGGTGCCCGTCCCGACGAACGCGTCGTGGCCCTGGCGCAGCAGGAGCCGTACGGCCTCCTCGAAGCGGGCGGGGGCGGCGAGGGCGGTGCTCCAGTACGCCGCGTCGAGGCGGGTGCCGGGCGGCGGCGGGCCCGCTGCGGCGGCCGAGTGGAACGGCGCCGTGGGGTCGGCCGGCCGGATCTCGCCGAGGGCGGTGCCCGGGGTCAGGCCGGCGAGGATCCGGCCGTGGTGGACGGCGATCCGCGCGCCGTCCTCCAGGGAGAGGGCGCCGGCCACGCAGGCGGCGGCGATCTCGCCGTGGCTGTGGCCCAGGACCGCGGCGGGCCGTATGCCGAAGGAGTCCCAGACGGCGGCCAGGGACACCATGACGGCCCACTGCACCGGCAGCCGCAGGTCGGCGCGTTCCGAGGCGGGCGAGCGCAGCACGGAGGTCAGGGACCAGTCGACGTACGGGGTGAGGGCCGCCTCGCAGTCGGCGATCCGCGCGGCGAACACCGGTGAGGTGTCCAGCAGTTCGGCGGCGGCCTGCGGCCAGGGTGCGTCGGGTCCGGGGAAGACCAGTACGGGGCGGGTGATCCGGCGTCCCGTGTTCCGGGCGACGCCGGGCGCGGGTTCCCCCGCGGCCAGGGATTCCAGGCCCGCGAGGAGCCGGGTGCGGTCGGCGGCCAGGACGACGGCGCGGTCGTCGAGGGCGGCGCGGTGGGCGGCGAGGGTGAGCGCGATGTCCGGCAGGGGGGTGTCGGGCGCGGTGCGGGTGAAGCGGGCCAGGCGTGCGGCCTGGGCGCGCAGGGCGGCCTCGCCCCGGGCGGAGACGACGAACGGCAGGGCGTCGTGCGGGGGCGGGGTGATGCGGGGGGCCGCCGGGGTGGTGGGCGGGGCGGGTTCTTCGAGGATCACGTGGGCGTTGGTGCCGCTGGCTCCGAACGCGGAGATGCCCGCCCTGCGCGGTTCGCCCGCCGCGGCCGGGTGCCACGCGACGGGGTCGGTGAGGAGTTCGACCGGTCCTGCGGTCCAGTCCACGCGCGGGGTCGGTTCGTCGAGGTGGAGCGTGCGGGGCAGGGTGCCGTGCCGCATCGCCATGATCATCTTGATGACGCCGGCGGCTCCCGCGGCGGCCTGGGTGTGTCCGATGTTGGACTTGACCGCGCCGATCCGCAGCGGCCGGTCAAGGGCGCGGCCCGGTCCGTAGGTGGCGATGAGCGCCTGCGCCTCGATGGGGTCGCCGAGCCGGGTGCCGGTGCCGTGGGCCTCGACGGCGTCGATGTCGGCCGGGGAGAGCCCGGCGGCGGCGAGCGCCTGCTCGATGACCCGGCGCTGCGAGGGCCCGTTGGGGGCGGTCAGGCCGTTGCTCGCGCCGTCCTGGTTGACGGCGGTGCCGCGGACGACCGCGAGGACGGGGTGCCCGTTGCGGCGGGCGTCGCAGAGCCGCTCGACCAGGAGCAGGCCGACGCCCTCGGCCCAGCCCGTGCCGTCGGCGGCGGCGGCGAACGGCTTGCAGCGGCCGTCGGCGGACAGGCCGCGCTGGCGGCTGAACTCGATGAAGGCGGCCGGGGTGGCCATCACGGTCACTCCCCCGGCCAGCGCCAGGCCGCATTCGCCCTGACGCAGCGCCTGGACCGCGAGGTGCAGGGCGACGAGGGAGGACGAGCACGCGGTGTCCACGGTGACCGCGGGGCCTTCCAGGCCGAGGGCGTAGGAGACCCGGCCCGACATCACACTGCCGACGCTGCCGGTGAGGGCGTACCCCTCGACGCCCTCGGGCATGCGCTCGACGCCGGCGCCGTAGCCGGTGGGGGTGCCGCCGACGAAGACGCCGGTGCGGCTGCCCCTGAGGGCGCGCCCGTCGACCCCGGCGTGTTCGAACGCTTCCCAGGCGGTCTCCAGCAGGAGCCGCTGCTGGGGGTCCATGGCGAGAGCCTCGCGCGGGCTGATCCCGAAGAAACCGGCGTCGAAGTCGCCCGCGCCGTCGAGGAAGCCCCCCTCGCGGGCGTAGCTGGTGCCCAGGTGGTCGGGGTCGGGGTGGTACAGGTCGGCCAGGGGCCAGCCCCGGTCGGCGGGGAAGCCTCCGATGGCGTCGACGCCGTCGTCGACCAGCCGCCACAGGTCCTCTGGCGACCGGACACCCCCGGGGTAGCGGCAGGACATGCCGACGACGGCGATGGGTTCGGGGCGTTCGAGTTCGGCGATGCGGGCGCGGGCGCGCTGGAGTTCGACGGTGGCGCGCTTGAGATAGTCCCGCAGTTTGTCGTCCGCTTGGCTCATCGCTCGACCGTCCTCGTGGGGTGGGCCTGTGCACGGCATGGGGGTCGGTTCGGGAGGCTCATGCCTGGTCACCTTTCGGGGCCTGCCCTGGGGCTTCGAGGTGGTCGTCGAGGAGGGCGAAGAGTTCGTCGTCGGAGGCGCTCTCGACGCCGGTCGCGTCCGGTGGTGCGGTGTCGTCCCGCTCCAGGGAGGCGAGGCGTTCGAGGAAGCGCCGCATGCGCTGGGTGACGCGGGCCCGGGTCTGCGGGTCCTCGTCGGCCACGCGGGCGAACGCCGCTTCCAGGCCGTCGAGTTCGGCGAGGACGGGGGTGAGGACGGACTCGTCGCCGGTCAGGTCGGTGCGCAGCCGGGCGGCGAGTTCGGCGGGGGTGGGGAAGTCGAAGACGACGGTGGCGGGCAGGTCGACGCCGGCCGCGCGGCTGAGCCGGTCGCGCAGTTCCACGGCGGTCAGCGAGTCGAAGCCGAGGTCGCTGAACGCCTGGTCGGGCCGTACCTGTCCGGCGGAGGCGTGGCCGAGGACGGCGGCGACCTCGCCGCGCACCAGTTCCAGGAGCAGCGTGTCGCGTTCGGCGCCCGACGCCGCCGCCAGGCGTCCGGCGAGGGCGGGGGCGGGTTCGTTCGGGGCGGTCTTGGCGGCGAGGGCCGCGCCGGCCTCGGGGAGGGTGGTGAGCAGGGGGCTGGGGCGCAGGGCGGTGAAGCGGGGGGCGAAGGTGCCCCAGTCGACGTCCGCGACGATCACGTCGGTGTCGCCCAGGCCCACCGCGCGGGCCAGGGCGGTGAGTGCGGTCTGCGGGTCCATGGCAAGCAGTCCGCGGCGGGTGAGCTGGTCGCCTTCGACCGATTCGGCCATGCCGGCACCGGCCCAGGGGCCCCAGGCGACGGACGTGGCGGCGAGGCCTCGGGCCCTGCGGCTCTGGGCGAGCGCGTCGAGGTGGGCGTTGGCCGCGGCGTAGACGGCCTGGGCGCCGCTGCCCCAGGCCGCGGCGATCGAGGAGAACAGGACGAACGCGTCGAGCGGGCGGTCGCCGAGCACGGCGTCGAGGTGGGTCGCGCCCCGGGCCTTGCCCGCGCTGATCGCGTCGATGTCGGCGGGGAGGGTGTCGGTGATCGGGGTGGACTGGGTATTGCCGGCGGCGTGCACGACGGCGCTCAGGGGTGGTCCGCCGGCGTCGATCCGTGCGATCAGGTTCTCGACGGCGTCGCGGTCGGCGGTGTCGCACGTCTCGATCAGGACGTCGGTGCCGGTGGCGGTGAGTTCGGCCGCGAGGCCGGCGGCGTCCGGGGCTCGCATGCCCCGGCGGCCGGCGAGGACCAGGCGGGGGGCTCCCGCCGCGGCGGCCCAGCGGGCGACGTGGGCGCCGAGTCCTCCGGTGCCGCCGGTGATCAGGACGGTGCCGGTGGGCTGCCAGGCGGGGGTGTCGTCGGAGGCCGGGGCGTGGGTCAGGCGCCGGGCGTGGAGGCCGTCGGGGCGGATCGTGACCTGGTCCTCGGTGGGGTGGGTGAGGACGGCGGCGAGGTGGTCGAGGAGGTCGGTGGCGGGGGTGGCGTCCGTTCCCGCCACGTCCACCAGGCCGCCCCACAGGCCGGGCAGTTCGAGGGCGGCACTGCGGCCCAGACCCCAGATCTGGGCCTGCTGCGGATGCGGGACCGGCTCCCCCGCCTCGCGGGCGACGGCGCCGGAGGTCACGCTCCAGAGCCTGCCGCCGGGCTGGACGTCGGTGAGCGCCTGGAGCAGCGCGAGGGTGGCCGTGAGGGCGGGCGCGGCCGGGGTCTCGAGGTCGTCCGGCTGGTCGGCGAGGAGGGAGACGACGCCTTCCAGGGGGCCGAGTTCGCGCAGTCGGGCGGCGAGGGTGGCGCGGTCGCACGCGTCGGGGCCGGCGAGGAGCCGGGGCGCCTGTGCGCCGTGTCGCTCCAGGGCCTGCGCGCAGGCGGCGGTGAGGGGACTCTCGGGGTGGCCCACGACGGCCCACGTGCCGTGGAGTCCGGCGTCGGAGGTGCCGGTCCAGGGAGTCCACTCGGCCCGGTAGCGCCGGTCGGTGGAGGGGCGGGGGGCGGCCAGGGGGCGCAGCCAGTAGCGCTCGCGCTGGAAGGGGTAGGTGGGGAGGTCGAGGTGGGCTCGGGGGGCTGTGAGGTACGCGGACCAGTCCACCTCGGCGCCGTGGACGTGCAACGCGCCCAGTGCGGAGGCGAAGGTGGCGGGTTCGGGGCGGTCGCGGCGCAGGGACGGTACGGCGCGGATGCCGGAGGCCGGGTCGAGGCTGTGGCGTGCCATCGCGCTGAGGACGCCGTCGGGGCCGATCTCCAGCAGCAGGGGGGTGCCGCCCGCGGTCTCCAGGGCGGTGACGCCGTCGGCGAAGCGGACGGCGCCGCGCACCTGGCGTACCCAGTAGTCCGGTTCCTCCAGTTCGCCCGGTGCGGCGGGGGCTCCGCTGAGGTTGGAGACGACGGGGATGCGGGGGGCCGCGTACGACACGCTCTCCAGGACGGCGCGGAACTCCTCCAGCATGGGTTCCATGCGGGCCGAGTGGAAGGCGTGGCTGACGGTGAGCCTGCGGACGTCGCGGCGTTGTCTGGTGAAGCGGGCGGCCATCGCGAGGACGGTGGTCTCCTCGCCGGAGACGACCACGGAGCCGGGTCCGTTGACGGCGGCGATCTCCACGCCGTCGACGCCTTCCAGGACGGCCCGTACCTCGTCCTCAGAGGCGCGTACGGACACCATCGCGCCCCCGGTGGGCAGCGCCTGCATCAGCCTGCCCCGGGCGGCGACGACGGTCGCCGCGTCCTCCAGGGACCACACTCCCGCCGCGTGCGCCGCGGCCAGCTCGCCGATGGAGTGGCCCAGCAGGATGTCGGGCCGTATGCCGAAGGACTCCACGAGCCGCAGCAGGGCGACTTCGACGGCGAACAGTCCCGCCTGGGTGTACACGGTGTCGTCGAGGAGGCCCTCCGTGCCCGGCTCCCCCCACACGACGTCCCGCACTCCGTGTTCCACGTGTCCGGCGAGGTGCCGGTCCAGTGCGGTGGCCGCCGCGTCGAAGGCCTGCGCGAACACCGGGTGGGCGGCGTGCAGTTCGCGTCCCATGCCGACGCGTTGGCTGCCCTGGCCGCTGAACAGGAACGCCACTCGGGCGTCGGCGCGCACGGCGCCCGTCCGGACCTCGGGGCCGGGTGTGCCGTCGGCGAGCGAGGCGAGGGCGGTGAGGAGTTCGGCGTGGCCGGTGGCCGTCACGACGGCTCGGTGGTCGAACGTGGAGCGGGTGGTGGCGAGCGCCGCGGCGAGGCCGGCCGGGGCGGTGTCGGCGGCGGCGAGGTGGGCGTGCAGCCGGCGTGCCTGGTCGGCGAGGGCTTCGGGGGTCTTGGCGGAGAGCAGGTGGGGCAGGGCCGCGGAGGTGTCGTCCGGTGCGGTGGTGGGTGCGGGGTCGGGGACGTGTTCCAGGACGGTGTGGGCGTTGGTGCCGCTGATGCCGAACGCCGAGACGGCGGCGCGGCGGGGGCGGCCGGTCCGCGGCCAGGGGCGGGCCTCGGTCAGCAGCTCGACCGTGCCGTCGGACCAGTCCACGTGCGGGGTGGGTTCGTCCACGTGCAGGGTCTTCGGCAGCACGCCGTGCCGCATCGCCAGCACCGTTTTGATCACCCCGGCGACGCCCGCGGCCGCGGTGGTGTGGCCGATGTTGGACTTGAGGGCGCCGAGCAGCAGGGGGGCGCCCTCGGGCCGGTCGTGGCCGTAGGTGGCGATGAGGGCCTGGGCCTCGATGGGGTCGCCGAGGGCGGTCCCGGTGCCGTGCGCCTCGACGGCGTCGACGTCGCGGGCGTCGAGGCGGGCGTTGGCGAGGGCGGCGCGGATGACGCGCTGCTGGGAAGGCCCGTTGGGGGCGGTGAGGCCGTTGCTGGCGCCGTCCTGGTTGACGGCCGAGCCGCGGACGGTGGCGAGGACGCGGTGGCCGTTGCGGCGGGCGTCGCCGAGGCGTTCGACGAGGAGGAGGCCGATGCCCTCGGCCCAGCCGGTGCCGTCGGCGGCGGCGGCGAACGGCTTGCAGCGGCCGTCGGCCGACAGGACGCGCTGCCGGCTGAAGTCGACGAACAGGCCGGGGTTGGCCATGACGGTGACCCCGCCCGCCAGTGCCATCGCGCACTCGCCGTTGCGCAGGGCCTGGACGGCGAGGTGGAGGGCGACCAGGGAGGAGGAGCAGGCGGTGTCGACGGTGACGGCCGGCCCCTCCAGGCCGAAGGTGTAGGCGAGGCGGCCGGAGGCGACGCTCGCGGCGTTGCCGGTGCCGAGATAGCCGCCGAGTTCGTCGGGCACCTCCATGCCGCTCAGGTAGCCGATGTTGGCGGCGCCGACGAACACGCCGGTGGTGGAGCCGCGCAGGGCGGCCGGGTCGAGGCCCGCGCGTTCGAAGAGCTCCCAGGAGGTCTCCAGGAGCAGCCGCTGCTGGGGGTCCATCGCGAGGGCCTCGCGGGGGGAGACGCCGAAGAACGCGGCGTCGAAGTCGGCCGCGTGCTCGATGAAGCCGCCCTCGCGGACGTAGCTGGTGCCGGGGTGGTCGGGGTCGGGGTGGTAGAGGTGCTCGACGTCCCAGCCCCGGTCGAGGGGGAAGCCGCTCAGCCCGTCACGGCCGTCGGCGAGCATCCGCCACAGGTCCTCGGGGGACATGACGCCGCCGGCGAAGCGGCAGGCCATGGCGACGATCGCGATGGGTTCGCTGCCGGTGGCGCTGCTCGCCGGCGTCGCGGCGGCGGGGGGTATGGCCCGGGCGCCGAGGAGTTCGGTGCGCAGGTGGGTGGCGAGGGCGGTGGTGGTGGGGTGGTCGAAGACGAGGGTCGCCGGGAGGCGGCGGCCGGTGAGGGTGGCCAGCCGGTTGCGCAGGTCGACCGCGATGAGGGAGTCGAAGCCGAGGCTCTTGAAGGCCGTCTTCACGTCGACGGCGGCGGGGTTCTCGTGGCCGAGGACGGCGGCGACCTGGGAGCGGACGAGGTCGTTCAGGAGGCGCTGCTGTTCCTCGGGTTCGAGGGCGAGCAGGTCGCGGACGAAGGTGTCGGCGGCCCGGCCGCGCTCGCCGGTGCGGGCGGTGCGGCGCACGGGTCCGCGGACCTGGCGGCGCAGCAGCCCGGGCAGGACCCCGGCGTCGGCCTGGGCGCGCAGCGCGGCGGTGTCGAGGCGCAGCGGCACGGCGAGGGGTTCGTCGCAAGCGCTCGCCCGGTCGAACAGGTCGAGGGCGAGGCCGGTGGAGAGGGGGACGACTCCGGAGCGGGCCATGCGCCGCAGGTCGGCCTCGGCGAGGTTGCCGGTCATGCCGCTGGCCCGTTCCCAGAAGCCCCAGGCGAGCGACACGGCGGGCAGGCCCTCGGCGCGGCGGTGCTGGGCGAGGGCGTTGAGGAAGGCGTTGGCGGCGACGTAGGTGCCCTGGCCCGCGCTGCCGAGGACGCTCGCGGCGGAGGAGAACAGCACGAACGCGGTCAGGGGCAGGTCACGGGTCAGTTCGTGCAGGTGGACGGCGGTGTCGGTCTTGGGTCGCAGGACGGCGGCGAGCCGCTCGGGCGTGAGGGAGTCGATGACGCCGTCGTCCAGGACACCCGCCGCGTGCACGACGGCGCCGAGCGACCGGTCGGCGGGGATCGAGGCGAGCAGGTGGGCCAGCGCGTCGCGGTCGGCGGTGTCGCAGGCGGCGATCACGGCCTCGGCCCCGTGCGCGGCGAGGTCGTCGAGCAGCTCGGCGCAGCCTGCGGCGCCGGGGCCGCTGCGGCTGGTGAGCAGCAGGTGCCGCACGCCGTGGCGGGCGGCGAGGTGGACGGCGATCAGGCGGCCGAGGGTGCCGGTGCCGCCGGTGATCAGGACGGTGCGGTCGGGGGTGAACGGCGCGCTCGCCGGCGCGGATGCCTCGCGGTGGGTGTCGAGGCGGGGGGCGAGGAGGTCGCCGTGGCGCAGGGCGACGACCGGTTCGCCGCAGCCGGGGACGGCGGCCAGGGCCCGGGCCCTGGTGGCGGGGCCGGTCTCCGGGAGGTCGGCCAGGAGGAACTGGTCGGGGTACTCGGTCTGGGCGGAGCGCAGCAGACCCCAGGCGGTGGCGGCCGGCAGGTCGGGGACGTCCTCGCCGGGGACGGCGGCCACCGCGCCGGCGGTCGTCACGATCAGCCGGGACGCGGCGAGGCGGGGCTCGGCGGTCCAGGCGCGCAGGACGTCCAGCAGTGCGGCGGCGGTGCGGTGGGCGGCCTCGGGGAGGGAGGCGCCGTCCGGTGCTCCCGCCACGGCGTGGACGACGGTGTCGGGGGCCGCCGCTCCGCCGTCCAGGGCTGTGATCAGTTCGGTGAGGCCGGGGAAGGCGCGGACGTCGGCGTCCGTGTCGCGCAGGGCGTCCGCGTCGCCGTGCGGGTCGGTGCCGAGGACGGCCCAGCTACCAGTGACCGTGGTGTCGGTGGTGGAGGCGACGGACACCCAGTCGAGGCGGTACAGCGCGTCGGCGGGGCGGTCCGGGGCGGGTGTGGTGGGCGCCGGGGCGTCGCCGGTGGTGAGGGTGTCGATGCGGGCGACCGGGCCGCCGTCGGGGTCGGTGAGCGCGAGGGCGTGGCGGAGCGTGCCGTCGGCGTGGGTGCGGGGGGTGAGGCGGGCGCGCAGGGTGGTGGCGCCGGACGCGTACAGGGTGATGCCGCCGAGGGCGGCGAGGGGCGCGGTGGGGGTGTCGTACAGGCGCAGGCGCAGGGCGGTGTCGAGGAGGGCGGGGTGCAGGCCGTAGGTGCCCGCTTCGTCGGTGTGCTCTTCGGGGAGGGTGATCTCGGCGAGGAGGTCGTCCTCGTGCCGCCACAGTGCGCGCAGGCCCCGGAAGGCCGGTCCGGGGGCGAGGCCGGTGTCCGTCGCCCGCTCGCCGAGGGGTTCGAGGTCCAGCGGGTGGCTGCCGGGGGGCGGCCAGGTGCCCTCGTCGGTGGGCGGGGTGGGGCGGCCCGAGCGCAGCAGGCCGTGGGCGTGCCGGGTCCAGGGGGCCTCGGTGCCGGCCGAGGCGGGGCGGGAGTAGAGGGCCAGGGAGCGGCTGCCGTCCTGTGCGGGGGCGCCGACGGCGACCTGGAGGCGGACCGTGTCGGGGCCGAGGTCCAGGGGGGCGTCGAGGATGAGTTCGTCGACGCGGTCGCAGCCCGATTCGTCGGCGGCGCGGATCGCGAGTTCGGCGAGGGCGGCGGCGGGCAGGCGGGCGGTGCCGTCCGTGGTGTGCCGGGCCGTCCAGGCCGGGGTGCGGGCGCTCAGCAGGCCGGTGAGCAGGAGGCCGCCGCCGTCGGCGAGGGCGGCGGCGGCGCCGAGCAGCGGGTGTCCGACGGCGTGCAGGCCGAGCCCGGCGGCGTCCTGGGCGGTGTCCTGGTCCGCGGCCAGCCAGAAGCGGCGGCGGCGGAAGGGGTAGGTGGGCAGGTCGACGGGGTGTGGCGGGGCACCGCGCCCGGCGAACGAGTGCCGCCAGTCGACGCTGAGGCCGTGGGTGTGGGCGGCGGCCAGGGCCTCGGCGAACCGGGCGGGGCCGCCCGCGCCGCGCCGCAGGGTGTCGAGGACGACTGCGGGCGCGTCGGCCGCCGCGACGGTGTCCTCCAGGGCGACGGTGAGCACGGGGTGGGCGCTGACCTCGATGAACGCGGTGTGGCCCGCGGCGATCAGGGCGCGCACGGCGGTCTCGAACCGGACCTGGCGGCGCAGGTTGTCGTACCAGTAGGCGGTGCCGAGTCCGGCGGTGTCGAGCCGGGCGCCGGTGGTCGCGGAGTAGAACGGCACGGTGGACGTCGCCGGTGAGAGCCCGGCGAGTTCCTTGGCCAGCCGGTCGTGGACGGCCTCGACGTGCGCGGAGTGCGAGGCGTAGTCGACGGGGACACGCCGGGCCCACACGTCATGGCCTTCGCACACGGCGAGGAGTTCGTCGAGGGCGGCCTGGTCGCCGGCGACGGTCACCGAGTTCGGGCCGTTGACGGCGGCGACGGTCAGCTCCCCGTCCAGGGGGCCGATCATGGCGTGGGCGCGGGCCTGGGGCAGGGCGACGGAGGCCATGCCGCCGGTGCCGGCGAGGTCGAGGAGGGCGCGGCTGCGCAGCGCCACCACTTTCGCGCCGTCGGCGAGGCTGAGGCCGCCCGCGACGCAGGCCGCCGCGATCTCGCCCTGCGAGTGGCCCACGACGGCGGCGGGGTGCACGCCGTGGCTGCGCCAGAGGGCGGCCAGGGAGACCATCACGGCCCACAGGACGGGCTGGACGACGTCGACGCGGTTCAGCCAGTCCTCGTCCGGGGAGCACAGCACGGCGGTGGCGGACCACTCGACGTGCCGGGCGAGGGCCTGGTCGCAGTCGGTGAACGTGGCGGTGAACTCCGGCGACCGGTCGAGGAGTTCACGGGCCATGCCGGCCCACTGGGAGCCCTGTCCCGGGAAGACGAAGACGGGCCTGCGGTCCTGTACGGCGTCGGTGCCCCCGGTTTCGCCGCGTGCCAGGGCGCGCAGTTGTCCGGCGAATCCGTCCAGGTGCGGGGCGGTCAGCGCCGTGCGGTGGGTGAGGGCGGGCCGGGCGGTGGCGAGGGCATGGGCGATGTCGTCGGGGGCCAGGTGGGGGTGGGCGGCGAGGAAGCCGGCGAGGCGGTCCGCCTGGGCGCGCAGTCCTTCGCCGTCGCGGGCCGACAGCAGCCAGGGCGCCGGCGGCAGGTCGGACACCGGGGTCTCGGCCTCGGCCTCGGCCTGCCGGTGTTCCTCGGTCTCGGGGGCTTGTTCGAGGACGAGGTGGGCGTTGGTGCCGCTGATGCCGAAGGAGGACACGGCGGCGCGGCGGGGCTCCCCGGTGTCGGGCCAGGGCTGGGTGTCGGTGAGCAGGCGTACGGTGCCCGCCGACCAGTCGACGTGCGGTGACGGCTCGTCGACGTGCAGGGTCTTGGGCAGGGTGGCGTGCCGCAGCGCCATCACCGTCTTGATCACCCCGGCGACACCCGCGGCGGCCTGGGTGTGGCCGAGGTTGGACTTCACGGTGCCGAGCAGCAGGGGCCGCTCGGGGTCGCGGCCCTGGCCGTAGGTGGCGATGAGGGCCTGGGCCTCGATGGGGTCGCCGAGGGAGGTGCCGGTGCCGTGGGCCTCGACCGCGTCGATGTCGTGCGTGGTGAGCCGGGCGCCGGCGAGGGCCTGGCGGATCACCCGGCGCTGGGAGGGGCCGTTGGGGGTGGTCAGACCGCTGCTGGCGCCGTCCTGGTTGACGGCGCTGCCCCGGATCACGGCGAGCACCCGGTCGCCGTCGCGCTGGGCGTCGCTCAGGCGGCGCAGCATGAGCAGGCCGGCGCCCTCGGACCAGCCGGTGCCGTCGGCGGCGGCGGCGAACGCCTTGCAGCGGCCGTCGGGGGCCATGCCGCGCTGGCGGCTGAACTCGGTGAACATGCCGGTGTTGGACATGACGGTGACGCCGCCCGCGAGCGCCCTGGTGCACTCGCCGCCGCGCAGGGACTGCATGGCGAGGTGGATGGCGACCAGGGAGGACGAGCAGGCCGTGTCGACCGTGACGGCGGGGCCTTCGAGTCCGTACACGAAGGCGAGGCGGCCGGACAGGACGCTGATGATGGTGCCGGTGCCGAGGTAGCCGCCGACGCTCTCGGGCACCTCGCGGAAGCCGGTGCCGTAGCCGGAGGAGCCGGCGCCGACGAACACGCCGGTGGCGCTGCCGCGCAGGGTGGCCGGGTCGATGCCGGCGCGCTCGAACAGCTCCCAGCCGACCTCCAGCAGAACCCGTTGCTGGGGGTCCATCGCGAGGGCCTCGCGGGGGCTGATGCCGAAGAACTCGGGATCGAAGTCGGCGGCGCCGTCGAGGAAACCCCCCTCGCGGGCGTAGCTCTTGCCGGGGGCGCCGGGGTCGGGGTCGTAGACCCCTTCGAGGTCCCAGCCCCGGTTGTCGGGCAGCGGGCCGATGGCGTCGCCGCCCTCGGCGACCAGGCGCCAGAGGTCCTCGGGCGAGGTGATGGCGGCCGGGTAGCGGCAGGCCATGGCGACGATCGCGATCGGCTCCGTCTCCCGCTGCTCGGCACGGCGCAGCTCGGCCCGCGTGTCGTGGAGTTCGGCGGCGACCCGCTTGAGGTAGCCGACGAGCTTCTCGTCCTCCGGCATCGTGGTGTCGGTCCTTCCTGGGGGCGGCGAGGCGGGGGCGCTCACGCGAGGCCGAGTTCGCGGTCGATGAAGTCGAGGACCTCGTCGGTACTCGCCTCCTGGAGCTGTGCGGCGGCGGTCTCGCCGGGGTTCGCGGACGGTTCCTGGGTCTCTTGCCCGGCGCGCCAGGCCGTGAGGAGCCGGTCGACGCGGGTGCCGATCGCGGAGTGGTCGTAGGCGTCGGCGCGCAGCCGGGTGAGCCGCTCCTCCAGACGGTCGAGGGCGTCGAGGAGGGCGGGGATCTCGGCCGCGGCGGCGTCGGGGACGAGTTCCTCGAAGAGGTGGTCCGCGAGGTCGGCCGGGGTGGGGTGGTCGAAGACCAGGGTGGCGGGCAGCCGCAGGTCGGTGGCGGCGTCGAGCCGGTTGCGCAGTTCGACGGCGGTGAGGGAGTCGAAGCCCATCTCGGTGAAGCCTCGCAGGGGGTCGACGGCGTCCGGGCCGCCGAGGGCGAGGACGGTCGCGGCGTGGGTGCGCACGAGGTCGGTGAGCAGCTGCCGCTGCTCGTCCTCGGGCAGGGCGGACAGCCGGCGTACGAGGTCGTCGGCGGGTTGCTCCGGGGTGGCGGCGGGCTGGGCGCTGCGGCGGCCGGGGGCGGGGGCCGGGCCGTGCGGGGACGGGAGTGCGGCGGCGGTGGCGTCGACGCGTACGGGCATCAGGACCGGGGCGGGGAGGGCGGTGGCGGCGTCGAAGAGGGCCAGGCCCCCGGCCGCGGTCAGCGCCGGCATGCCGGCGCGGGCGGCCTTGGCCCGGTCCACGGAGGCGCTGATCTCGCTGGCCTCGTCCCACAGCCCCCACGCGAGGGAGACGGCGGGCAGGCCGGCGGCGCGGCGGTGGTGGGCGAGGGCGTCGAGGTAGGTGTTCGCGGCCGCGTAGCCGCCCTGCCCCGCGCCGCCGAGGACGCCCGCCACCGAGGAGTACAGGGCGAACAGGGCGAGGTCCGCGCCGGCGGTCAGCCGGTGCAGGTGGGTCGCGCCGTCGGTCTTGGGGCGCAGGACGCGGCGCAGCCGCTCCGACGTCAGGGAGGTGACGACGCCGTCCTCGACGACGCCGGCCGCGTGCACGACGGCGGTCAGCGGGTGGGCGGCGGGGATGCCCGCGAGCAGGTCGGCGAGGCGGGCGCGGTCCGCGATGTCGCAGGCGGCGATCTCCACGCGGGCGGCGCCGAGCGCGGTCAGCTCCTCGCGCAGGTGCCGGGCGCCGGGGGCGTCCTCGCCGGTGCGGCTGGTGAGCAGGAGGTGGCGGGCGCCGTGCCGGGTCACCAGGTGCTTGGCGAGCAGGGCGCCGAGTGCTCCGGTGCCGCCCGTGATCAGGAAGGTGCCCTCGGGGTCGGGGGCGGCGGGCACGGTCAGCACGATCTTGCCGATGTGCTTGGCCTGGCTCATGTACCGGTAGGCGTGGGCGGCGTCGCGGATGTCCCAGGTGCGCACCGGCAGCCGCTCGAGGGCGCCGGACTCGATCAGTTCGACGATGTCGGTGAGGATGCGGCCGATGCGCTCGGGGTCGGCGTCGATGAACGGCTGGTAGGTGGTGCCGGGGTGGGCGGCGGCCGTGGCGGCGGGTTCGCGCAGGTCGGTCTTGCCGATCTCGATCAGCCGGCCCCCGGGAGCGAGCAGCCTCAGGGAGGCGTCGACGTACTCGCGGGCCAGGGAGTTGAGGACGACGTCCACGCCGCGTCCGCCGGTCGCCTCGGTGAAGGTCTCCTCGAAGGCGAGCGAGCGGGAGGTCGCGAGGTGCGCGTCGTCGACGCCCATCGCCCGCAGCGTGTCCCACTTGCCGGGGCTCGCCGTGCCGTAGACCTCCGCGCCGAAGTGCCGGGCCAGTTGGACGGCGGCCATGCCGACACCGCCGGCCGCCGCGTGGACGAGCACCGATTCGCCGGGTTTGAGCCCGGCGAGGTCGAACAGGGCGCGGTAGGCGGTGAGGAAGGCGATCGGCACCCCTGCGGCCTCGGCGAAGGTCCAGGTCCGCGGGATGCGGACGACGGCCCGGCGGTCGACGACGGCGACCGGGCCGAGCGAGGCGGGCACCACGCCCATCACGCGGTCGCCGGGCCGCCACTCCCCCGCGTCCGTGCCGACCTCGGTGACCACGCCCGCGCCCTCGGTGCCCATGCCGCTCTGGCCGGGGACCATGCCGAGGCCCACGAGCACGTCACGGAAGTTGAGCCCGGAGGCGCGCACCGCGACGCGGATCTCGTGCGGGGCGAGCGGGCGGGCGGCGGGCGGGTAGGGCAGCGGCGCGAGCCGGTCGAGGTCGCCCGCCGAGGTGGTGTCGAGGAGCCAGGGTTCGTCGGGCAGGACCATGCCGGGCTCGGCGGGGACGATCTGCGGGGTGAGGACGGTGCCTTCGCGGACGGCGGTCTGCGGGTCACCGGCGGCCAGCGCGGCCCCGATCGCGTCGGGCAGCGCGGCCAGGGACGCGGGGTCGGGTCCGAGGTCGACGAGGAGGATCCGGCCGGGGTGCTCGGCCTGCACGGAGCGCAGCAGGCCCCACACCGGGGCGTGGGCGAGGTCGGTGACGTCCTCGCCGGGGCGGGCCGCGACCGCGCCCGAGGTCACCACGGCCAGCGGGGCGCGCTGCCCCGCCGCGAGCGACAGCCAGCCCTGCACGGTGTGCAGCATGCGGTCGACGGCCCGGTCGGCGGCGCTCGGCAGGGCTGCGGCGGCCACGGGCGCGAGGGGCAGGAGGACGACGGAGGGCGCCGTCTGTTCTTCGGCTTCTTCGGCGAGGGAGACGACGTCGGGGTACTCGCGGAACGTGAGGCCGGCCCTTTCCAGCGCGTCGCACAGGCCGAAGGGGTCGGGGCCGAGGACCGCCCACGAGGTGAGGGCCTCGTAACGCTGCTCGGCGGGGGTCCGCGGGGTCCAGCCGGGGCGCAGCAGGACGCCGTCGTCGCCCGGTCGGGCGGGCGGGGTGGCCGAGGCGGGGCGCATCACGAGTTCGGCCACCGACACCACCAGCTGTCCCGTGCCGTCGGTGGCGGTCAGTTCGACGGTGTCGGGGCCGGTGGCCGCCAGGCGGACGCGGAGCGTGGTGGCCGCGTCGGCGTGCACGGTGACGCCGCTGAAGGAGAACACCAGCCGGGCCGCTCCGGTGTCCTGGCCCAGTCCGGTGAGACCGCTGGCGTGCAGGGCGGCGTCGAAGAGCGCGGGGTGCAGGAGGAAGTCGGATGCGGCGGCGGTGTGCTCGTCGGGCAGCGCGATGTCCGCGTACACGGCCCCGTCGAGCAGCCAGGCGGCGCGCAGGCCCTGGAAGGCGGGTCCGTAGCCGAAGCCTCCGGTGGCGAGGTCGGTGTAGAAGTCGCTCACGTCGACGGGTTCGGCGCCGGGCGGCGGCCAGGAGGCGGGCCCGGCGGGCTCGGTGGGCGTGTCGGCGGCGGTCGTGAGGGTGCCGCTCGCGTGCCGGGTCCAGGGGGTTTCCCCGGTGGTGCCGTCGGCCGGGCGGGCGTGGATCTCCACGCGGCGCCTGGAGCCGTCCTCGGCCGGGCCGACGGTGACCTGGAGGAGGACCGTCGCGTCGGCGGGTACCGGCAGGGGGGCTTCCAGCATGAGTTCGGCCAGGTGCGGGCAGCCCGCCCGGTCGCCGGCCTGGACGGCCAGTTCCACGAACGCGGTGCCCGGCAGGAGGGCCACGCCCTGCACGGCGTGGTCGGTCAGCCACGGGTGGGTGGCGGCGGACAGCCGTCCGGTGAGCACCAGGCGTCCGTCGCCCGCGAGGCTCAGCGCGGCGCCGAGGAGCGGGTGGCCGGTGGGGGCGAGGCCGAGTCCGGCCGCGTCGGGTGCGGCCTGGCCGGCGTCGAGCCAGTAGCGCTTGCGCTGGAAGGCGTAGGTGGGCAGGGGGACGCGGCGGGCGCCGGTGCCGGCGAAGAACCGCTCACCGTCGATCCGGGCGCCGCCGAGGTGGATCGCGCCCAGGGCGCGGACGGCGGCGTCCGTCTCGGGCTCGGGGCCGCGCAGGGCGGGCACGCACACGGGGGCCGGGCGGACGGCGGCCAGGCAGTCCTGGGCGAGCGCGGTGAGCACCCCGTCGGGGCCCAGCTCGACGAGGGTGGTGACGCCCGCGTCGGCGAGGGCCGCGACGCCGTCGGCGAAGCGGACGGTTCCGCGCAGCTGGCGGGTCCAGTGGTCGGCGCTCGCCAGTTCGTCGTCGGTGGCGGGACGGCCGGTGACGTTGGAGACCACCGGGATCCGGGCGGGCGTGGCCGGGATGCCGGCCGCGATCTCGCGGAAGCGGTCGAGCATCCCGTCCATGTGGGCACTGTGGAAGGCGTGGCTGGTGCGCAGGCGCTTGGTCCTGCGGCCCTGGGCGGCGAAGTGCCCGGCGAGGACCCGTACGGCCTCGGTGTCGCCGGAGACCACGACGGCCGAGGGCCCGTTGACCGAGGCGAGGTCGGCGCCGGTGCCGTGCTCGGCGAGAGCGTCGCGTATCTCCTCCTCGGAGGCGGCGATCGCGATCATCTCGCCCTCGGCGGGCAGGCTCTCCATCAGGGTGGCGCGGGCCGCGACGAGGCGCGCCGCGTCGGGCAGGGACCACACCCCGGCGAGGTACGCGGCGCTGAGTTCGCCGAGGGAGTGGCCGAGCAGCAGGTCGGGGCGTACACCCCACGACTCGTACAGCCTGAAGAGGGCGACCTGGAGGGCGAACAGGCCGGTCTGGGCGTAGACGGTCCGTCCGAGCAGGTCGGCGGTGGCGGGGTCGCCGGGAGTGAGGACGACCTCGGCCAGCGGGTGTTCGACGTGCGCGGCGAGGTGGGTGTCGAGGGCTGCGGCGGTCTCGTCGAAGGCGTCGGCGAAGGCGGGCCACGCGGCGTGCAGGTGGCGGCCCATGCCCGGGCGCTGGCTGCCCTGTCCGGTGAACAGGAACGCCGTGCGGCCACCGGGGCGGGCCCTGCCGTGTGCGGTGTTCGGCGTGTCCTCGCCGCGTGCGAGGGCGTCGAGGCCCGCGAGGAACTCCTCGGGGTCGCTGCCGACGACGACGGCGCGGGCGTCGAGGGCGGCGCGCGCGGTGGCCAGGGTGTAGCCGACGTCGGCGGGGCGTGGGCCCGGCTCCTCGCGCAGGTGCGCGGCGAGCCGGGCGGCCTGGGCGCGCAGGGCGTCCTCGGTGCGGGCGCCCAGGACCCAGGGGAGGGCGCGGCGGGGCGCGGCGGTCTCGGGGGCGGCGGCGACGTCGGTGTCCTGGGGTGCGGCCGGGGGTTCCTCGATGATCACGTGGGCGTTGGTGCCGCTCACGCCGAACGAGGAGACACCGGCGCGGCGCGGGCGGCCGGTCCGGGGCCAGGGGGTGGGGTCGGTGAGGAGTTCGACGCCGCCCGACGACCAGTCGACGTGCGGGGTGGGCGCGTCCACGTGGAGGGTCCGGGGCAGCAGTTCCTGCCGCATGGCCTCGATCATCTTGATCACGCCGGCGACACCGGCCGCCGCGCCCGTGTGGCCGATGTTGGACTTGACGGCACCGAGCCGCAGCGGTTGTCCGGCGGGGCGTTCACGGCCGTAGGTGGCCAGGAGGGCCTGGGCCTCGATGGGGTCGCCGAGTGTCGTCCCCGTGCCGTGCGCCTCGACGGCGTCGACGTCCTCGGGGGTGAGCCGGGCGGAGTCGAGCGCCTGACGGATCACTCGCTCCTGCGCCTTGTCGTTGGGCGCGGTGAGCCCGTTGCTGGCACCGTCCTGGTTGACGGCGCTGCCGCGGACGACGGCGAGCACCGGGTGTCCGAGCCTGCGGGCGTCGCTGAGCCGCTCCAGCAGCAGGACGCCCGCGCCCTCGGCCCAGCCGGTGCCGTCGGCGGCCGCGGCGAACGCCTTGCAGCGCCCGTCGGGGGCGAGGCCGCGCTGACGGCTGAACTCGATGAAGATGCCCGGGGTCACCATCACGGTCACGCCGGCGGCGAGCGCCATCGTGCACTCGCCCTGCCGCAGCGCTTGGACGGCGAGGTGGATCGCGACGAGCGAGGAGGAGCAGGCGGTGTCGAGGGTGACGGCCGGACCCTCCAGGCCGAGGGTGTAGGCGATCCGTCCGGAGGCGACGCTCGTCATGCTGCCGGTGCCGAGGTAGCCCTCGACGCCGTCCGGGACCCTGGTGAGCCGCTCGGCGTAGCCCGAGGAGACGACTCCGGCGAACACCCCGGTCCGGCTGCCGCGCAGCGCGGACGGGTCGACGCCCGCGTTCTCGAACGCCTCCCAGGCCGTCTCCAGCAGGAGCCGCTGCTGCGGGTCCATGGCGAGGGCTTCGCGCGCGTTGATGCCGAAGAGCTCGGCGTCGAAGTCGGCGGCGCCGTCCAGGAACCCGCCACGCCGCACGTAGCTGCGGCCGGGCTGGTCGGGGTCCGGGTCGTACAGGCCGTCCACGTCCCAGCCCCGGTCGCCGGGGAAGTCGCCGAGCGCGTCGATGCCGTCGGCGACGAGCCGCCACAGGTCGTCCGGGGTGCGGACGCCGCCGGGGTAGCGGCAGGCCATGGCGACCACCGCGACCGGCTCGGTGGCGGCTGCTTCCATCTCACGCAGCCGCTGCCGGGTCCGGCCCAGGTCGGCCGTGGCCCTCTTGAGGTAGTCGAGGAGTTTGTCTTCGTTGGTCGACACGCGAGCCCTCTTTCGCCGGGTGCCTGGAGCGAGGCCGGTAGGAGTACGTCCACGTCGGGGGTCAGGTGGTGCCCAGTTCCCGATCGAGCAGGTCGAAGATCTCGTCGGCGGAGGAGGCGGCGAGCGCCTCTCCGCTCAGGGCGGGGGCCGGTGCGTCGGCCTCCGCCTGGTCGCGCCACTTCCACAGCAGGGCCTCCAGGCGGCGGGTGACCGCGGCCTGGGTCTCCTGGTCGGACGGGAGCCGGTTCAGGGCGTTCTCCAAGCGGCCGAACGCGCCTTCGGCGGGAGTGGCCGCCGGTGTGTGGTCCAGCGCGAGTTCGGTGGCCAGGTGCGCGGCGAGCCCGGCCGGGGTGGGGTGGCTGAACACGAGCGTCACCGGGAGGCGCAGCCCGAGAGCGGTGCCGAGGCGGCCGCGCAGTTCGACGGCGGCCATCGAGTCGAGGCCGAGGTCGCGCAGCGGTTTGTCGGCGGTGACGTCGTCGGCGCTGTGGCCGAGGACGGCCGTGACGTGGGAGATGACCAGGTCGCTCAGCGCACGCTGCCGGTCGGCCTCGCCGAGTGTGGAAAGCCGGCGCCGCAGCGCGTCCCCGGCCGCGGTGCCGGGGGCGGCCTCCGGGGAGGTCTCGTCGGCGGTGCGGGCCGTCGTCAGGAGCCTGGGCGCGAGGGGCGCTGCCGCGGCTCGGGCGAGGGTGTCCGCGAACCGCGCGGGAGAGACGGCGCGCAGGGCGAGGGAGCGCACGGTGAGCGCGGGGGCGCCGGTGTCGGTGACGGCGGCCAGCGACAGGGTGCCGGGGGCGCCGCCGTCCGACTCCAGCCGGACGCGCAGTGCGGTCACGCCGGCCGTGTGCAGGGTGATCCCGGCCCATGCGAACGGCATCAGGATCTCCTCGGCGTCCTTGGTCTCCAGCGCGCCGGCCGCGCGCAGGGCGGCGGTCAGCAGGAGGGGGTGCAGGCCGTGGCCGGAGGCGGTGCGGCGCTGGTCCGGGGAGAGCGCGACCTCCGCGTAGAGCTCCGTACCGGAGGCCCACACGCCGCGCAGGACGTCGTGGTCGGCGTCGTCCCCGGCGGGGACCGGCAGGGGTTCGGCGGCGGGCGGGGGCCATGCGGCGAGGTCGTCGGCGATCTCGTCCACGGCGTCGGCACTGTCCGTCGCGAGGGCGAGGAGCCCGTCGGCGTGGCGGGTCCAGGGGCCGACGGTGTCGGGGTCGTCCGGGCAGGAGTGAACGGCGACGGGATGGCGGCCGTCCGCGTGGGCGGCTCCCACCGTCACCTGGACCCGGACGCCGCCGTGTTCGGGGAGCGGCAGGGGGGCGTGGAGGGTGAGTTCCTCGACGGTGTCCAGGCCGGTCGAACGGGCGGCGTGCAGGGCGAGGTCGACGAAGGCGGCGCCGGGCAGGAGCGTGGTGCCGGGGGCGAGGTGCTCGGCGAGCCAGGGGTGGGTGCGCCGGCCGATCCGGCCGGTGAGGACGACGCCGTCGGTGTCGGCGAGCGCGACCGCCGCGCCGAGCACGGGGTGGGCGCAGGGGACGAGGCCGAGTCCCCGGGCATCGGCCGTGCCGCTGGTCGCGCCGGTCAGCCAGTAGCGCTCCCGCTGGAACGCGTAGGTGGGCAGCCCGGTCGGCCGTGGCCCGCTGTCGGTGAGGGTGCTGTGCCAGTCGACGTCGACGCCGTGGACGTACGCCTGGGCGAGGGCGGTCGTGAAGCGGTCGGGGCCTCCCTCGCCGCGCCGCAGCGTGCCGAGCACCGCCGCGCGGGCCCCGGCCGACTCGACGGTCTCCAGGATGCCGGTGGTGAGCACGGGGTGGGCGCTGGTCTCGATGAACGCGTCGTGCCCGGCGTCGAGCAGGGCGCGGACGGCGTCGTCGAGGAGGACGGTTTCGCGCAGGTTGGTGTACCAGTACGCGGCGTCGAGCCCGGTGGTCTCCTCCAGCAGGCCGCCGGTGACGGTGGAGTAGAAGGGGATGCCGGCCGCCTTGGGGGTGATGTCGGCGAGGTCCGTGAGGAGCCGTTCGCGCAACTCCTCGACCTGGGGGGAGTGGGAGGCGTAGTCGACGGGGACGCGGCGCGCCCAGATGCCGCCCCGTTCGCAGTCGGCGAGCAGGGCGTCGAGGGCGTCGGGGTCGCCGGAGAGGGTCACGGAGTGCGGGCCGTTGACGGCGGCGACGGAGATCCGCTCGCCGTGCGGGGCGGTGAGGCCGGCGGCCTGTTCGGCGGAGACTCCGACGGAGGCCATGCCGCCCTGGCCCGCCAGGGCGAGCACGGCGCGGCTGCGCAGGGCGACGACCTTCGCGCCATCCTCCAGGGTGAGGGCGCCTGCCACGCACGCGGCGGCGATCTCGCCCTGCGAGTGCCCCACGACCGCGGCGGGCCGCACGCCGTGCGCACGCCACAGCTCGGCCAGCGACACCATCACGGCCCACAACACCGGTTGCACCACATCGACCCGCTCCAGCCACGCGTCCGACTCAGAGCGCAGGACCGAGGTCAACGACCAGTCGACGAACGGCGCGAGCGCCTCCTCGCACGCCTGCATCCGTTCGGCGAACGCGGGTGACGCCGTGAGCAGCCCGCCGGCCATCTCGACCCACTGCGAACCCTGACCGGGAAAGACGAACACCGGACGGGCCTCAGCCTGTGCCACCCCCGTGAGCACGTCGACCCCTGAGTCCCCCTCCGCCAACCCCGTAAGGGCCTCGCGCAACCCCTCCGGGGTGGTGGCGGTGACGACGGCCCGGTGGGCGAGGACGGCGCGGGAGGCGGCGAGGGCGTGGGCGAGATCGGTGAGCGCGGGGGCGGCCGAGGTGTCGAGGTGGTCGGCGAGGCGGCGGGCCTGAGCGCGCAGGGCCCGGTCGGAGTGGCCGGACAGGAGGAACGGGAGCAGCGTGCCGTCCGGCTGGGAGGGGGCGGGGAGCGGGGGTGCGGCGGGCGGCTGTTCGAGGAGGATGTGCGCGTTGGTGCCGCTGATGCCGAAGGCGGAGACGCCCGCGCGGCGGGGGCGGTCGAGCCGGGGCCAGGGGCGGGGCTCGGTGAGGAGTTCTACGGTGCCGGACGACCAGTCGACGTGCGGGGTGGGGTCGTCGACGTGCAGGGTCGCGGGCAGGACGCCTTCGCGCATCGCCATCACCATTTTGATGACGCCCGCGACTCCGGCCGCCGCGGTGGTGTGCCCGATGTTGGACTTGACGGAGCCCAGGTAGAGGGGGGTTCCGTCGGGCCGGTCGCGGCCGTAGGTGGCGATGAGGGCCTGGGCCTCGATGGGATCGCCGAGCGCGGTCCCGGTGCCGTGCGCCTCGACCGCGTCCACCTCCCCCGCCGCCAGCCCCGCATCGGCCAGCGCCTGCCGGATCACCCGCTGCTGCGACGGCCCGTTCGGCGCCGTCAGCCCATTGCTGGCGCCGTCCTGGTTGACCGCGCTGCCCCGCACCAACGCCAGCACCCGATGCCCGTTGCGCACCGCGTCCGACAGCCGCTCCACGAGCAGCAGCCCGACGCCTTCGGACCAGCCGGTGCCGTCGGCGGCGGCGGCGAACGCCTTGCAGCGGCCGTCCGGGGAGAGTCCCCGCTGCCGGCTGAACTCGACGAAGCCCGTCGGGGTGGCCATCACGGTGACCCCGCCCGCCAGCGCCAGCGAGCATTCACCGCGTTGCAGGGCGCGGGCGGCGAGGTGGAGGGCGACCAGGGAGGAGGAGCAGGCGGTGTCGACGGTGAGCGCGGGGCCCTCCAGGCCGAAGGCGTAGGCGATCCGGCCGGACAGGACGCTGCTGACGCTGCCGGTGAGCGCGTAGCCCTCCACGCCCTGCGGGAGGTCACCGCCGCTGCCGTAGCCGCAGGCCGCGCCGCCGACGAAGACGCCGACGGGCCGGCCCTTGACGGCGGTGGGGGCGATACCGGCGTTCTCGAACGTCTCCCAGGTCGTCTCCAGGAGCAGCCGTTGCTGCGGGTCCATGGCGAGGGCCTCGCGCGGGGAGATGCCGAAGAGCGTCGCGTCGAACTCGGCGGCGGTGTCGAGGAACCCGCCTTCGCGCGCATAGGTGGTGCCGGGGCGGTCGGGGTCCGGGTCGTACAGGGCGTCGAGGTCCCAGCCCCGGTCGTCGGGGAACTCCGACACGGCGTCCACTCCGTCGGCGACCAGCCGCCACAGGTCCTCGGGGCTGTGGACCGCGCCGGGGTAGCGGCAGGCCATGCCGACCACGGCGATCGGGTCGCTGTCGCGAGCGGCGAGGGCCGGGGTGTCGCCGTCGAGCCGGTCTGCGCCGGCGAGTTCGTCGAGCAGGTAGGCGGCGAGGGCGCCCGGTGTGGGGTGGTCGAACACCAGGGTGCTGGGCAGGTCGAGGCCGCTGGCGCGGGTGAGCCGGTCGCGCAGTTCGACGGCGGTGAGGGAGTCGAAGCCGAGGTCGCGGAAGGCGCGCCCGGCGGGGGGTAGTTCGCCGGTCGGGAGGGCGAGCGTGGCCGAGACCTCGCGGCGGACCAGGTCGAGGAGGATCCGTTCGCCCTCCTCCGGGGTGGCGCGGCCCAGCCGTCGGGTCAGCTCCGGTTCGCCGTCCGGCAGGTGGCCGGCAGCGGGGCGGTCGGCCTGGGCCTGCTGGACGCGGGCCTCGGGCAGGTCGGCGAGGAGGGCGCTGGGCCGTAGCGCGGTGAACCGGCGCATGAAGGGCTGCCAGTCCACGTCGGCGAGGACGGTGACCGCCTCGGGCCGGGCCACGGCTCGCGCCAGCAGAGCGATCGCACGGTCCGCGTCCATGGCGCGCAGTCCACGCCGCGCCAGGTGCTCGCCGCTCTCCCCGGCCGCCATCCCGGCGCCCGCCCAGGGTCCCCAGGCGAGGGCCGTGGCCGCGCGTCCACGGGAACGGCGGTGCCGGGCCAGGGCGTCGAGGTAGGCGTTGCCCGCCGCGTAGGCGCCCTGCGCTCCACTGCCCCAGGTACCGGCGATGGAGGAGAACAGGACGAAGGCGTCCAGCGGCCGGTCACCGAAGATCGCGTCGAGGTGCTCGGCGCCGACCACCTTCCCCTCGGTGATGTACGCGCAGGTCGCGAGGTCCGTGTCGGTGAAGGGGGCGGCCTGGGCGATGCCCGCCGTGTGGACGACGGCCCGGATCGGCGCTCCCTCTTCCTCGACGTCCGCGATCAGCCGGGCCAGCGCGTCGCGGTCGGCGACGTCGCAGGCGGCGACGGTGACGCGGGCGCCGTGCGCGGCGAGTTCGGCGGTGAGCGCGTCGGCGCCGGGGGCCTGCGCGCCCCTGCGGGCGGTGAGCACCAGGTGGTCCGCTCCTTCGGCGGCGGCCCAGCGGGCGACGTGGGCGCCCAGGCCCCCGGTGCCGCCGGTGATCAGGACGGTTCCGGTGGGCGTCCAGCCCGCCGGCCGGTCCGGTGTGACGGTGCGGCGCAGCCGGTGCGTCCAGGTCCCGGTGGCGCGCAGCGCGAGCTGGTCCTCGGTGTTGTCCGCCGCGACGACGCGGGCCAGCCGGGACCACACCCGGTCGTCGGCGTCCGTCGGGAGGTCCACCAACCCGCCCCATGCAGTGGGAAGTTCGAGCGCGGCGGACCGGCCGAAGCCCCACACCTGGGCGCGGTCCGCCGCGGGCGCGGGCTCGGCGCCGACGGCCACCGCCTGCTCGGTCACGCACCACAGGGGGGCCGTGCAGCCCGCGTCGGACAGGCCCTGGACGAGGCTCACGGTGTCGGCGAACCAGGCGGTCAGCGCCGGGTGTTCGGGGTGCCGTCCCGGTTCACCGACCAGCAGCCACACGATCCCGTCGAGCGGGCCGAACGCGCGGACGCGGTCCGCCGACTCCTCGCGGGACAGACCGGTGGGCAGGCTCAGGGTCTCGACGCGGGCTCCGGCCCGGGCGAGGGCGTCGGCACAGCGCTGGGCCGGGTCCGCGGCGTCGGCGCGGTCGATCACGAGCCAGGTTCCGGTGAGGGGGCGGCCGTCCTTCGGCGTCCACGGCTGCCAGACGGTCTCGTAGCTCAGCGTGCGCTCACGCCGGCCCCGGTGCCAGGAGGCGAAGGCGGGCAGCACATCGGCGAGCGCGTCCCGCCGTTCGTCGGCGAGGTCGAGGGAGTCGGCCACGCGCTCGGCGTCGCCCGCTTCGACGGCGGCCCAGAACACCGGGTCCACGTCGCCCGCCGCAGCGGGTTCGGGGGCGGACGGTTCGAGCCAGTACCGGCGCCGCTGGAACGGGTACCCGGGCAGATCGACGACCCGTGCTCCACTGCCCGTGAAGAAGGCCGCCCAGTCCACGGGGACCGCGGCGAGGGCACCGACGAACGTCGCCCACTCCTCCCGGTTGGCCCGCAGCAGGGGCTCCGCGACAACGCCGTCCTGCCGTGCCATGGCGGTGAGTACGCTGTCGGGGCCCAGTTCCAGGAACGTCTTCACCCCGGCCGCACGCAACGCCGCCACACCGTCACCGAAGCGGACGGTTTCACGGACCTGACGCACCCAATACCCCGGATCCGTCAACTCCCCCACCGACGCCACCCGACCGGACACATTCGACACCACCGCCACCCGCGGCTCCGCATACGACACACGCTCCAAAACCGCACGGAACTCCGCCAGCATCGGCTCCATCCGCACCGAATGAAACGCATGACCAACCGCCAGCCGCCTCGTCTTACACCCCCGCCCCTCCAACACACCCGCAGCCGCAAGGACAGCACTCTCGTCCCCGGAAATCACCACCGACGACACCCCGTTCACCGCCGCGATCTCCGCACCCCCCAGCACCTCCAGAACCTCCGCCTCCGTCGCCCGCACCGCCACCATCACCCCACCAGCCGGCAACCCCTGCATCAGCCTCCCCCGCGCCGCCACCACAACAGCCGCATCCGCAAGCGACCACACACCCGCCACATGAGCCGCCGCCAACTCCCCGACCGAATGACCCAGAAGAAAATCGGGACGCACCCCGAACGACTCCACCAGCCGGAACAACGCCACCTCCACCGCGAACAACCCGGCCTGCGTGAACACCGTCTCCCCCAGCAACTCCCCCTCCCCCCACACCACATCGCGCACCCCGTGCCCCACATGACCCGCCAACTCCCGGTCCAGCTCCTCAACCACCGCATCGAACGCCTCCGCGAACACCGGAAACGCCCCATACAACCCACGCCCCATCCCCACCCGCTGACTCCCCTGCCCACTGAGCAGGAAGGCGAGCCGTCCTCCCGTTCCGGCGGCGCCTGTCACCACGCCGGGGGCGGTCTCTCCTCGGCCGAGTGCGTCCAGGGCGTGCAGGAGGTCGGCCGGGTCCGTCGCGGTGAGTACGGCCCGTTCGGGCAGCGTGGCGCGGGCGGTGGCCAGGGTGTAGGCGACGTCGGGCAGTCGGGGTGCCGGTGTGGTCCGCAGGAAGGTGGCAAGGGTGCGGGCCTGGGCGTGCAGGGCGTCGGTGGTGTGACCGGAGAGGACCAAGGGCAGTGCGGTCGGTCGGGGTTCCGGTGCGGGGGTGGCGGGTGCGGGGGCCTGTTCGAGAAGGACGTGCGCGTTGGTGCCGCTGATCCCGAACGAGGAGACCCCGGCCCGGCGCGGGTGCCCGGTCTCCGGCCAAGGGGTGGTCTGGTTGAGCAGGCGCAGGGCTCCCGCGTTCCAGTCGACATGCGGGGTGGGCTCCGCCGCGTGGAGGGTGGGCGGCAGGACGCCCTCGTGCATGGCCCGCACCATCTTGATGACGCCGGCCACGCCCGCTGCGGCCTGGGTGTGCCCGATGTTGGACTTGACGGAGCCCAGGTAGACGGGCCGGTCCTCGGGCCGGTCCTGGCCATAGGTGGCGATGAGGGCCTGGGCTTCGATGGGGTCGCCGAGCGCGGTCCCGGTGCCGTGCGCCTCGACCGCGTCCACCTCCCCCGCCGCCAGCCCCGCATCGGCCAGCGCCTGCCGGATCACCCGCTGCTGCGACGGCCCGTTCGGCGCCGTCAGCCCGTTACTGGCGCCGTCCTGGTTGAGCGCGCTGCCGCGCACCAACGCCAGCACCCGATGCCCGTTGCGCACCGCGTCCGACAGCCGCTCCACGACCAGGACACCGACGCCCTCCGCCGGTCCGAACCCGTCGCCGTCCGCCGAGAACGCCTTGCAGCGGCCGTCGGCGGCAAGTCCGCGCTGGCGGCTGAACTCGACGAACAGGCCGGGTTCCGACATGACGGTCACGCCTCCGGCGAGCGCCATCGTGCACTCGCCGCTCCGCAGGGCCCGCACCGCGAGGTGCAGGGCGACGAGCGAGGAGGAGCAGGCGGTGTCGACGGTGACGGCGGGGCCCTCGAAGCCGAAGGTGTAGGCGACCCGGCCGGAGCCCACGCTCGGTGTGTTCCCGGTGCCGAGGTATCCCTCCAGCTCCTCGGGGGCCCGGTCGAGTCGGCCGGCGTATCCCTGGGCGACCAGGCCGGTGTAGACGCCGGTCTGGGTGCCGGTGAGGGAGTCCGGTGCGACGCCCGCGTGTTCCAGGGCCTCCCAGGAGGTCTCCAGCAGGAGACGCTGCTGGGGGTCCATGGCGAGCGCTTCGCGGGGGTTGATGCCGAAGAGGTCCGCGTCGAAGAGGTCCGCGTCGTGCAGGAAGCCTCCGGAACGGGCGTAGCTGGTACCCGCGTTGTCGGCGTCGGGGTGGAAGAGGCGGCTCAGGTCCCAGCCTCGGTTGGCCGGGAACCCGGTGATGGCGTCCCCGCCCTCGGCGACCATCCGCCACAGGTCGTCGGCCGAGCGCACGTCTCCGGGGTAGCGGCAGGCCATGCCGATGATCGCGATCGGCTCGTCGGCGTCGGCCCGGGCCGTCGTCACTCCCAGAGCGGCCGACGCCGTTCGCGCGCCGGGGAGTTCGGCGTCGAGGTGGCGGGCCAGTGCTGCGGGGGTCGGGTGGTCGAAGACCAGGGTGGCGGGCAGGCGCAGCCCGGTACGGGCGGAGAGCCGGTTGCGCAGTTCGACAGCGGTGAGCGAGTCGAAGCCGAGGTCCTTGAAGCCTCGGTCGGCGGCCACGGCCATCGGGTCGCCGTGCCCGAGGACGGCGGCGACATGCTCCTGGACCAGTTCCAGCAGCACGCGCGAACGCTCGGGGGCCGCGAGCCCGGCGACTTCGTGCTGCCAGTCCGACCCGCCCCGCTCCCCTTCGGCCGCCACGACGCGCCGCACGGGAGCACGGACCAGCCCGTGGAACACACTGGGAAGCGCACCGGTTCCGGCCAACGTGCGCAATGCGGCCGTGTCCCACCGCGCGGCCACGACGAGCGCCTGCGGCAGGGACCGGCCGGCGTCGAAGAGACGCACCCCGAACTCCGAGGAGAACGGCACGAGACCCCCGCGCGCCATCCGGTCCAGGTCCTCGCGGTCGAGGTGCCCGGTCATCCCGCTGGCCTCTCCCCACAGGCCCCAGACCAACGAGGTCCCCGCGAGCCCGGCTTCCTGCCGGTGCGCGGCGAGGGCGTCCAGGAACGCGTTGGCGGCGGCGTAGTTGGCCTGGGCGGGACCGCCGAGGATTCCGGCGAGGGAGGAGAAGAGGACGAACGCGGCGAGGTCGTGGCCCGCGGTGAGTTCGTGGAGGTTCACCGCGCCGTCGACCTTGGCGCGCAGGACGCGTTCGAGGCGCTCGGGGGTGAGCGACTCGATGAGACCGTCGTCCAGTACACCCGCCGCGTGGACGACGCCGGTCAGGGGGGTGGGTATCCGCTCCAGGACGGCGGCGAGCGCCTCCCGGTCGGACACGTCGCACGCCTCGACGACGACCCGGGCGTCCAGCCCCTCAGGGACCTCACCGCCGCTACGGCTCAGCAACACGAGGTTCCGCACCCCGTGCTCGGCGACCAGATGCCGCGCCACCAGCTTGCCCAGTGTGCCGGTACCGCCCGTGATCAGGACCGTACCGTCCGGATCGAGCCGCCTGGGCATCCGCAGCACCAGCTTGCCCGTGTGCCTGGCCTGTGACATGAACCGGAACGCCTCCGGCGCCCGCCGCACATCGAACGACCGCACCCCGATGGGCTCCAGCACCCCGGCCGCGAACAGCGGCATCAGCACGCCGAGCATCCGGGCGACCCCGTCCGCGCCCGCCGCCTCGACCAGATCGAACGCCTGGTAGGAGACGCCCTCGTACTGGGAGGCCACCTCGGCCGCGTCCCGGAGGTCCGTCTTGCCCATCTCCACGAACCGGCCGCCGTCGCGCAGCAGCCGCAGCGAGGCGTCGGTGAACTCGCCCGCGAGGGAGTTGAGCACCAGGTCCACTCCGTCGGCGAACTTCTGCTCGAAATCGAGCGTGCGGGAACTCGCGATGTGCGCGTCGTCCAGGCCCATCGCCCGCAGCGCGTCCCACTTGCCCTCGCTCGCCGTCGCGAACACCTCGGCGCCGAGATGACGCGCGACCTGGATCGCCGCCATGCCGACCCCGCCCGCACCTGCGTGCACCAACACCCGCTCGCCGGGCTGAAGTCCGCCCAGGTCCACGAGTCCGTACCAGGCCGTCAGGAACACCACGGGCACCGACGCGCCCTGCTCGAACGACCACCCCTCGGGCATCCGGGTGACCATGCGCTGATCGGCGACAGACTGCGGGCCGAAGGCCGGGAACAGCCCGAAGACGGCGTCGCCCACGGCCAGGTCCTCGACCCCCGGGCCGACCTCGGCCACCACCCCGGCCCCCTCGGACCCTATCTCCGTGGCACCCGGGTACATCCCCAATGCGATCAGCACGTCACGGAAGTTGAGGCCGGCTGCCCGTACCTCGACCCGCACCTGACCCGGCTCCAGCGGCTCCACCGGAGACTCCGTCAGCGCCAGCCTCTCGATGGTCCCCTCCCCCGACGCCCCCAGACGCCAGGGAGCGGAGGACGGCAGCACGTCGAAGGCCCCACCGCCCCGCACCAGCCGGGGTACGAGAATCCGGCCCTCACGCAGCGCCGTCTGCGGTGCGCCGCTGCTGATCGCGGCGTCCAGCAGTGCCGCCGACTGCGCGGTGTCGTCGGTGTCCACGAGGACGAACCTGCCGGGGTGCTCGCTCTGGGCCGTCCTGACCAGCCCCCACACGGGGGCGTGGGCGAGGTTCGGGACGGCGTCGCCCGGCGCGGCGGCCACCGCGCCGTGCGTCACCACCACGAGCCACGAGTCGTTCCCTTCCGCGAGCCAAGCCTGGATCCGCTCCAGCACGGCGGCCGTCGCCCGCACGGGCCCGTCCTCGCCGGGGAAGGGCAGGGACGCGCAGTCGAGCAGGGTGACGGGCTGACCGTGCGGAGCGGCGGCGGGGGCCGGAATCCAGTCCAGGCGGAAGAGGCTGTCGGCGGTGTCGTCGTCGAGCCGACCGGTCGTGAACGGGCGGAGGGTGAGGCCCTGCGCGGTGAGGACCGGGCGCCCCGTGCTGTCGTAGGCGTCGACCGTCACGGTCTCGCCGCTCTGGACGGCGACCCGGACGCGCAACGATGCCGCGCCGGACGCCCGCAGGCGTACGCCGTTCCAGACGAACGGCAGGCGGATCGCGTCGCCCTCGGCCTCGAGGTCCGTCAGCGCCGCCGCCTGGAGGGCCGCGTCCAGAAGGGCGGGGTGCAGTCCGAAGCGGTGGGCGTTGTCGCGCTGTTCCGCGGGCAGGGCGACTTCGGCGTACACGCCGTCCGTGGCACGCCAGGCGGCGCGGAGTCCTCGGAAGGAGGGTCCGTAGGCGTAGCCCGTCTCGGCCAAGTCGGCGTAGAAGGTGTCCAGTGGGACCGGCTGGGCGCCGGTCGGGGGCCAGGTCGACAGCTCGGGGCCGTCCGAGGTGGCGGATTCGTGGATCAGCAGGCCCTCGGCGTGCCTCGCCCAGTCCGCGTCGGTGTCGTCGTCGGGGCGGGAGTGGACGGAGACACTTCGGCTGCCGTCGGGGTTCGGGGCCGCGACCAGCACCTGAACCTGTACTCCGCCGTGTTCGGGCAGGATCAGCGGGGCCTGAAGGGTGAGTTCCTCGAGAACTCCGCAGCCCGCCGAGTCCCCGGCCCGGATCGCCAGTTCCACGAAGGCCGTGCCCGGCAGGAGGACCGTGCCGTTGACCGCGTGGTCCCGCAGCCACGGGTGCGAGGACAGCGACAGTCTCCCGGTGAGCAGGAAGCCCTGCCCGTCGGCGAGGGACACCGACGCGCCCAGGAGGGGGTGCCCCTCACCGGTGAGCCCGAGCCCTGCGACGTCGTCGAGTCCGGCGGAGGAATTGTCACGCAGCCAGTAGCGGCGGCGTTGGAAGGGGTAGGTGGGCAGGTCGATGTCGGCTGTACGGCCGGTGCCGACGAGGGGTGTCCAGTCGACCGGCAGACCATGGACGTACGCCTCGCCGAGGGCGGTGATGAAGCGGCGCAGACCACCCTCGTCACGCCGCAGGGTGCCCAGGACGACCGCCGCGTCCTCCACCGTGCCCTCCACCGGCGCCGTCAGAACAGGATGGGCACTGGACTCGATGAACGCATCGAAACCGTCCGCCAGCAGGAGGCGTACCGTCTCCTCGAAACGAACCGTCTGCCGCAGGTTCCTGTACCAGTACGCGGCATCCAGAGAGGCCGTCTCCACACGCTCCGCCGTCACCGACGAGTAGAACGGAATCCTCGGCGTCACCGGCTCAAGGTCCGCGAGATCCGCGAGGATGCGGTCGCGGATGGACTCCACCCGCACCGAGTGCGAGGCGTAATCCACCGGAACACGCCGCGCCCAGACACCCGCCGCATCACAGCCGGCCAGAAGCGCATCCAGATCATCCGGTGCACCCGCGACCGTCACCGACCCCGGACCGTTCACCGCCGCCACCGACACCCGCCCCCCACAAGAGGCGAGAAGCCCGGCAGCACGCTCGGCCGAAACACCCAGGGAAGCCATACCCCCCGTCCCCGCCAGCTCCACGATCGCCCGACTCCGCAGCGCGACCACCCTCGCCCCATCCTCAAGAGACAGCGCACCCGCCACACACGCGGCAGCGATCTCACCCTGCGAGTGACCCACCACAGCCGCCGGAACCACCCCGAACGACTCCCACAGCCCAGCCAGCGACACCATCACCGCCCACAGAACCGGCTGCACCACATCCACCCGCCCCAACCAGCCCTCCCCCGAGGACCGCAAGACCTCCCCCACCTCCCAGTCCACATACGGCGCAAGCGCCACCCCACACGCAGCGATCCGCTCCGCGAACACCGGCGACTCATCCAGCAGACCAGCCGCCATCCCCACCCACTGCGACCCCTGCCCCGGGAACACGAACACCGGACGCCCCGCCGGACGCGCCTTGCCCGTCGTCGCCTCGCCCGAGGCCAGCGCTTCCAAGCCAGACGTCAACTCCGCCCGGTCGGCGGCCAGTACGACGCCCCGGTACTCCAGCGCCGCCCGGCCCCAGGTCAGCGCCCGGGCGACCGCGCCCAGTTCGGTCTCAGGGCGGTCGGCGAGGAACTGGGCCACTCGACCCGCCTGAGCACGGAGCGCACTCTCCGACTTGGCCGACACGAGGAATGGAAGCGTGCTGCCGCCGTCCTCAATGGACTCGGCGGGGGCGACCCCGGGGCCCTGCTCCAGGACCACGTGTGCGTTGGTGCCGCTCGCCCCGAAGGACGACACGCCCGCACGACGGGGACGCCCGGTCTCGGGCCACTCCCGCGCCTCGGTGAGCAGCTCCACCGCCCCGGCGGACCAGTCCACATGCGGCGACGGCTCGGTGACGTGCAACGTCCGCGGCAGCACGCCCGCCTGCATCGCCATCACCATCTTGATCACACCCGCCACCCCGGCAGCGGCCTGCGCGTGACCGATGTTCGACTTCAACGAACCCAGGAACAACGGCTGCTCCCGCGACGGACGATCCTGCCCGTAGGTCGCGATGACCGCCTGAGCCTCGATCGGGTCCCCCAGCGTCGTACCCGTACCGTGCCCCTCGACGGCGTCCACATCAGCGGTCCCCAGACCGGCACTCGCCAACGCCTGCCGGATCACCCGCTGCTGGGACGGCCCGTTAGGAGCGGTCAGCCCGTTACTGGCGCCGTCCTGGTTGACCGCGCTGCCGCACACCACCGCCAGAACCCGGTGACCGAGACGCACCGCCTCCGACTGCCGCTCCACCAGCAGCACGCCCACGCCCTCGGCCCAGCCCGTACCGTCCGCCACAGCCGAGAACGCCTTGCACCGACCGTCGGCCGACAACCCGCGCTGACGGCTGAACTCGACGAACACCTCGGGCGTCGACATGACCGTCACACCACCGACAAGTGCCATCGTGCACTCGCCGTTCCGCAGCGCCTGGGACGCCAGGTGCAGGGCGACCAGCGACGAGGAACACGCCGTGTCCACCGTCACCGCGGGGCCTTCCAGCCCGAAGGTGTACGCGACCCGGCCGGAGACGGCGCTTCCCGACTTACCGGTCAGCGCGTAGCCCTCGACCTCGGCGTTCGCCGGTCCCGTGCCGTCCACGTAGTCGTGGTACATGACGCCCGCGAAGACGCCCGTCTGGCTGCCGCGCAGCCCCGCCGGATCGATCCCGGCCCGTTCGAACGCCTCCCACGACGTCTCCAGGAGCAACCGCTGCTGGGGATCCATGGCAAGGGCCTCGCGGGGGGAGATCCCGAAGAAGTCGGCGTCGAAGTCGCCCGCGTCGTACAGGAATCCGCCTTCGGAGGCGTAGCTCTTGCCCAGGGCCGTGGGGTCGGGGTCGTAGAGGTTCTCCAGGTCCCAGCCTCGGTTCTCGGGGAAGCCGGCGACGGCATCCCGGCCCTCCGCGACCAGGTCCCACAGGGCTTCCGGCGAAGCCACTCCGCCCGGGTAGCGGCACGCCATGCCGACGATCACCACGGGATCGTCGCTCGCCGCGTCGGTGGTCTGCGCGGGCCCGGCGAGGATCGTGTCCGATCCGAGGAGCGCTCCCTCCAGATGACGGGCGAGCGTGGACAGGGTCGGGTAGTCGAACGCGAGTGTCGCCGGCAGGCGCAGGCCCGTCGCCGCGTTCAGGCGGTTACGCAGGTCCACCGCGAGCATCGAGTCGAACCCGAGCTCCTTGAAGGCCCGTGCGGCCTCGACCGTCTGTCCCGACTCGTGGCCGAGCACGAGGGAGACGTTCGTGCGGACCAGGTTGAGGATCTCGGCCTCGCGTGCCGGTGCGTCGAGCGCGGCCAGGCGTGCGGCGAACCGGGAACCGTCGGTGCCGGCAGCGGTGGACGCGGTACGACGGCTCGTCGTCCGCACGACGCCGCGCAGTACCTCGGGCAGCGAACCCGATGCCGCCCGGGCGCGCAACGCCACCGGGTCCAGGATCACGGGCAGGAGGTGCGCCTCGTCGGAGCGCAGAGCGTCGTCGAAGAGGGCGAGCCCCTCGTCGTTCGTGAGGGCCCGGACTCCCCGGCGCAGAGCACGCGCCGCCGTGGTGCCCTCGGCGGTGCCGGTCATGCCGCTGGTTTGCGCCCAGGGTCCCCAGCCCAGCGAGACCGCGGGCTTGCCGGACGCACGACGTTGCTGAGCGAGTGCGTCGAGGAAGGCGTTCGCCGCCGCGTAGTTGGCCTGACCGCTGTTGCCGAACACGCTCGCGGCGGAGGAGAAGAGGACGAAGGCGGAGAGGTCCAGGTCACGGGTCAGCTCATCCAGGTTGACGGCACTGTCGACCTTCGCACGCAGCACCGTGTCGAGTTGCTCCTCAGACATACCGGCCACGACACCGTCGTCCAGCACACCCGCAGCGTGCACCACACCCGCCAAACGACCCGGCACACGCTCCAGAACACCCGCCAAAGCACCCCGGTCAGCAGCGTCACAAGCCTCCACCACCACCGACACGCCCAGCGCGCCAAGTTCCCCCACCAGCTCGCTCACACCCGGCGCGCCCATACCCCGACGCCCCAGCAGCACCAGCTCACGAACACCGTGGCGCACCGCCAGATGCCGGGCCACCAGACCACCCAGCGTGCCGGTGCCACCGGTGATCAGAACAGCACCCTCACCCCACGACACCTCCCCTTCCGCCACCACGTGCCGCACCAGACGCGGCACACTCAACACGCCCTCCCGCACCGCCACTTCACGCTCACCGACCGCCAACGCGGCCCGCACATCCGCCAGCCAGCCGCCCCCATCCGTCTCGACAAGAACGAACCGGCCCGGATTCTCCGTCTCCGCCGACCGCACCAGACCCGACACCACACCCCCGGGACCCCGCGTCACCACCACCAACCGCGACGACTCGAACCGCGCATCGGCCAACCAGGCCCGCACCACACCCAGCACCCCAGCAGCCATGCCGTGGACGTCCGACCCGTCGAAGCAAGGCAGGACAACCACCTCAGGCGCACCGTCCACCGCGTCCAGAGCGGGGGCGTCGCCGTGGAGCACAACCACCTGCCCCGAGAACGCCCCCTCCACCGACCCCACAGGCGCCCAATCGACCCGGTACATCCCCCCGCCGGTCCGCGTCGCCTGGAACTGCTCGATCGAGACGCGCTGGAGCAACAGGGAGCCGATGTTCATCACCGGTCGGCCTGCCTGGTCGTCCAGTTCGACGGCAACCTCGTCGGCGCCGAGGCGGGCGATCCGTACGCGGACGGCGGTGGCGCCGGTCGCGGAAAGGGAGACGTCGGCCCAACGGCCGGGCACCAGGAGTTGTCCGTCTGTGTTGTTGTCGAGGGCCACGCCGTGGAGCGCGGCGTCCAGCAGCGCCGGATGGATGCCGAAGCCCTGCGGCGCTTCTTCGCCCGAGGGCAACGTCACGTCGACGTAGACGTCCTCACCGACACGCCATGCCGCCGAAAGCCCCCGGAACAGGCCCTCGTATCCATGCCCGACCTCGGCCAGGCGGTCGTAGAAGGCATCGAGGTCGATGGGGCGCGCACCCGTCGGCGGCCACACCTCGAACCGGCCGGCCTCATCGGCGGATCCCTGCCTCACCGCCAGCACGGCGGTCGCGTTGCGGGTCCAGGGATCGTCGGTGTCGGCGTCCGCCCTGCGCGAGTGGATGCTTAGCCCGTACGCCCCGTCCTGTTCCAGTCGCTCGACATGGACCTGGACCTGTACGGAACCCTTCTCGGGGATCACCAACGGCACTTCCATGACGAGCTCTTCGAGCAGGTCACAGCCCACCTCGTCGGCAGCGCGGATCGCCAGGTCGACGACGGCCGCACCGGGAAGCACCGCGGTTCCGCCCACCCGGTGGCCGGCCAGCCACGGGTGCCCCGCGAGTGACAGCGACCCGGTCAGGAGCAGATCCTCGGAGTCCGCCAGCGAGACCGACGCGCCCAGGAGGGGGTGGTCTGTCCTGGCGAGGCCGGCGGACGTGAGGTCACCGGTGGAGGTGCCGGCGGTGGTCGGCCAGTAGCGGCGGCGTTGGAAGGGGTAGGTGGGCAGGTCGATGTCGGCTGTACGGCCGGTGCCGACGAGGGGTGTCCAGTCGACCGGCAGACCATGGACGTACGCCTCGCCGAGGGCGGTGGCGAAGCGGCGCAGACCACCCTCGTCACGCCGCAGGGTGCCCAGGACGACCGCCGCGTCCTCCACCGTGCCCTCCACCGGCGCCGTCAGAACAGGATGGGCACTGGCCTCAATGAACGCATCGAAACCGTCCGCCAGCAGGAGGCGCACCGTCTCCTCGAAACGAACCGTCTGCCGCAGATTCGTATACCAGTACAGGGCATCCAGAGGAGCCGTCTCCACACGCTCCGCGGTCACCGCCGAGTAGAACGGAATCCTCGGCGACACCGGCTCAAGGTCCGCGAGATCCGCGAGGATGCGGTCGCGGATGGACTCCACCCGCACCGAGTGCGACGCGTAATCCACCGGAACACGCCGCGCCCAGACACCCGCCGCATCACAGCCGGCCAGAAGCGCATCCAGATCATCCGGCGCACCCGCGACCGTCACCGACCCCGGACCGTTCACCGCCGCCACCGACACCCGCCCCCCACAAGAAGCCAGCAACCCGGCAGCACGCTCAGCCGAAACACCCAGAGAGGCCATACCCCCCGTCCCCGCCAGCTCCACGATCGCCCGACTCCGCAGCGCGACCACCCTCGCCCCATCCTCAAGAGACAGCGCACCCGCCACACACGCGGCAGCGATCTCACCCTGCGAGTGACCCACCACAGCCGCCGGAACCAC
>NZ_JBVHXT010000011.1:91710-189385 GCF_055569255.1 Streptomyces sp. NPDC029296 | reverse complement strand
TGGTACTGCAGGGGGGACCCTGTGGGAGAGTAGGACACCGCCGAACAATTTTTGGGGAAACCCCCGCACCTTCGGGTGCGGGGGTTTTCTGCGTTATGGACGGGGTGCGGATATCTTGAGCCCATGACCCTCGTGAGCGGCAACGACTACGTCATACGCGCCATCCGTCCCGACGACTGGGAGCGGGTGAAGCAGCTGCGGCTGGACGCGCTGCGGGACCCGATCGCGCACCTCGCCTTTCTGGAGACGTACGAGGACGCCGCGAGGAAACCGGACTCCTTCTGGCAGGACCGGGCCGTCGGATCCGGTGAGGGGTCCACGACGGCCCGGCAGTTCATAGCGGAGGCCGCCGACGGCACCTGGGCCGGTTCGCTCACCGTGCTCCTGGAGGAACCCGGCACCGAGGACTGGGCCGGGAACCCGGTCGAGCGGCGGCAAGGACACGCGGCCGGCGTCTTCGTACGGCCGGAGCACCGGGGCAACGGACTCGTCGAGGCGCTCTTCGCGGCCGGCCTGGACTGGGCGTGGCAGCAGAAGGCCGAGCGGGTACGGCTGTTCGTCCACGAGGGCAACACCCGGGCCCGGACCGCCTACCGGAGGCTCGGGTTCGCGCCCAGCGGTGTCGTCGTGGCCTTCTCCAAGGACGAGACCACGAACGAGCTGGAGTTCGTCCTGGAGCGGCCGTCCTAGACGGGCAGCTCCCGGTGCGGCCAGCGGGTGCGGGCCTGCTCCCGGGACCGGAGCAGGGCGAGCGTCGGCAGGCCCTGGTCGGCGCCGGTGGCCAGCAGGTCCGGCAGCTCGGGAAGCGGGGCCACGGCCGCGACGTCGTCCAGGACCAGGGTGAATGGTGGGTCGAGCCGACCGGAGGATGACCGTTCGGCCATGCGCCGGCCGCGCTCGACCACGCTGGAGACGAGGGCCGTCAGGAGCGGCATCGCGCCCGGATCGCTCCGCGGGTCCTCGATGGATTCACCGACCACATACAGCGTGCCCCCTTCGTGGACGAAGGAATCCAGGGCGAGGGCATCGCCTCGGTTGGGGGTGCACGCCTCCCGGATGTTCACCGTGAACAGCGCCGACAGGGCCCGGCTGGTCAACTCCTGCGCGACGTCCCGGCGTTCCGGGTGCGCTGTGAGCGCCGCCTCCAGCTCGCCGGCGGCGCCGGGCGCGGCCTTCGGGTGGGTGCGCAGGGTGCGGACCGCGTCCTGGACCTGGGTGCCCTGCGCCCAGCGGTGCACGTGCCGGATGGTGCGATTCTCCAGCGCGGCGGCGTGCAGATAGCTGCGCAGCAGGATGGTCGCCGTGTCGGCCACCGCCTGGTCGATGCGCGCGGTGGGCCGTACGGGGGCGAGCAGTGCCGCCGCCCGGTGCAGGGCCGTCTGTCTGTCCTCGCAGCCCGTCGTGGGCGGCCAGTGCAGGCGGGCCGGGGTGTCGCACCGGTGCGTGGGGTCGTAGAGCAGGGTGGGGCCCAGCTTGGCCCGGGTGTCCTTGGTCTCCGCCCACAGGGCCGGGTTGGAGGTGACGAGGAGGACGGGGCCCTCCGCGTCGCGTACGGCCCGGGCCGCGGCCGGCTGCCGGTCCTCCCGCGGCGCGATGAAGACCGTCTCCCGGCCCCCGCCGCCCCCTCCGGCCGGCGGATTGGCCGGAGGCGCCGCTGCGGCCGTCTCCCCGGCCGGCGTCACGGGCAGCGGCTCAGCGGCCGGCACGGGCGGTGGCTCGGTGCGCGGCACCGGGACCTCGTGGCGCGGCTCCGGGACGGCCTGGTGCCGTTCCCGTGCCTCGTACCGGGGCTCGGCGGGCACCGGCACCGGCGGTGGGGCGGCGAGGGCGGCACCGGCCGCCGTGGCGCGTCGTAGCCGGCCCGCGCGCCAGCGGGCCACCGCGCCGATCGTGAACAGGGTGAGCACGAAGAGGATCATCAGCTGGCCGAGGAACAGGCCCCAGAACAGGCCCCACCCGGAGAGCTGGCCCGGCGGGGTGTCCGGCCAGGCACCGGGCAGGTCGTGCGGCCGGCCGACGAGGTGGCGCATGGCCGACGGAGTGCGGGTGAAGGTGACGCCGTCCGGCCAGGCGCCCTGGGCGAACCGGGCCGCGAGGCCGGTGGCCGCCCACACCAGGACGGTCATCCCGATGAGGAACGCGAGGACGCCGATCAGCAGTCCGTCGGGGATGCCGCCCTGGCGGTCCCGGCGGGGGTCATGGCGATCGTCCGGTCTCACGCTGCACTCCCTCTAGGCCACCGTCGACTCGGAGTCGCCGAGGTGCTGTTCCACGAAGGCCGCCGCCCGCTGCTCGGCCTCCAGCTCGGCCGCGCGCAGGGCGTCGTCGGCCGCCAGGTCGCTGGACGACTCGGTCATCGCGCGGTCGGTGAAGACCAGCGGCCGTTCCGTCTCCGTGACCAGGTGCTTGACCACCTGGACATTGCCGTTGACGTCCCAGACCGCGATACCCGGGGTGAGCGTGGGGATGATCTCCACGGCCCATCGGGGCAGGCCGAGGACCCGGCCGGTGGCCCGTGCCTCGTCCGCCTTCTGGGCGTAGATCGTCCTGGTCGAGGCCATCTTCAGGATGGCCGCGGCCTCCTTCGCCGCCGCGCCGTCGACCACGTCGGACAGGTGGTGGACGACCGCGACGAAGGACAGGCCGAGCCGGCGCCCGAACTTCAGCAGCCGCTGGAACAGCTGGGCCACGAACGGGCTGTTGATGATGTGCCAGGCCTCCTCGACCAGGAAGATGCGCTTCTTCCGGTCGGGGCGGATCCAGGTGTGCTCCAGCCACACGCCGACGATCGCCATGAGGATCGGCATGGCGATGGAGTTGCGGTCGATGTGGGACAGGTCGAACACGATCAGGGGCGCGTCGAGATCGATGCCGACCGTGGTCGGGCCGTCGAACATGCCCCTCAGGTCACCGTCGACGAGCCGGTCCAGGACCAGGGCGACGTCCAGGCCCCAGGCCCGTACGTCGTCTATGGCGACGTTCATCGCCTCCGCCGACTCCGGCTCGGGGTGGCGCAGCTGCTCCACGATGTCGGTGAGGACCGGCTGGCGGTCGACGATCGTCTCGTTGACGTAGGAGTGCGCGACCTTCAGGGCGAAGCCGGCGCGCTCGTCCAGTCCGTGGCCCATGGCGACCTCGATGATGGTCCGCAACAGGGCGAGCTGGCCGGTCGTGGTGATCGCCGGGTCCAGCGGGTTGAGCCGGATGCCGTGGTTGAGGGCGGCCGTCGGGTCGAGCCGGATGGGGGTTATCCCCAGCTCCTCGGCGATCAGGTTCCACTCGCCGACGCCGTCCTCGCCCTGCGCGTCCAGGACGACGACCTGGCGGTCCTTGAAGCGGAGCTGGCGCAGGACGTACGTCTTCTCCAGCGCCGACTTGCCGTTGCCGGACTCGCCGAGGACCAGCCAGTGCGGGGCCGGCAGCTGCTGGCCGTACAGCTGGAAGGGGTCGTAGATGTAGCCCTTCCCGGAGTACACCTCGCGGCCGATGATGACGCCGGAGTCGCCGAGGCCGGGCGCGGCCGTGGGCAGGTAGACCGCCTGGGCCTGGCCCGTGGAGGTGCGCACCGGCGGCCGGGTCGTCTCCACCTTCCCGAACAGGAAGGAGGTGAAGGCCTCGGTGAGGACGGACAGCGGATCCCGCATCGGAGAATCAGCCCCTACCTTCGGATGCCGGTGGCGAACGGGAGTGTGTTCACGAAGGCGCGGTGGTGCTCCCGGTCACACCACTCCAGCTTGAGGTACGACTTGCCGGCGGAGGCCCTTATCGTGCGCTTGTCGCGGTTGAGGGCTTCCGGGGAGCGGGCGGAGACGGTGATGTAGCCGACGAGGTTGACGCCCGCGGCGCCGCTGGCGAGGTCCTCGCCGCGCTGGTCGAGCCGGTTGTGCGCGGCGACGTCCCGGGGGTCGACGGTCCGGTTCATCTTGGCGGCGCGGGACGCCTCGGCCTCGTCGTTCGTCTTCTCGGTCAGCATCCGCTCGATGGCGACCTCGGTGGGTTCCAGGTCCATGGTCACGGCGACCGTGCGGATGACGTCCGGGGTGTGGACGAGGAGCGGGGCAAGGAAGTTGACGCCGACGGGGGTCAGCGGCCACTCCTTCACCCAGGCGGTGGCGTGGCACCAGGGGGCGCGGGTGCTGGACTCGCGGGTCTTGGCCTGGAGGTAGGTGGGCTCCACGGCGTCCAGCTCGGCCGGCCAGGCGTTGCGCTGGGTCATGGCCTGGATGTGGTCGATGGGGTGGTCGGGGTCGTACATGGAGTGGATCAGGGAGGCCAGCCGGCCCTGGCCGAGCGGCTGCCGGACCCGGATGTCGGCCTCCTGGAGCCGGGAGCAGATGTCGGTCAGCTCGCGGGCCATGACGACGGCGAGCCCGGCGTCCCGGTCGACCCGGTTGCCGCGGGTGCGGGCGGCGCGGGCCATGGCGTGCGCCTCGGCGGCCAGTTCCCGGCTGTAGTGCATGCAGGCGACGAGGTAGGCGCGGTGCTGCTCGCTGCTGGTGGAGACCATGGACTGGAGCTGGTCGTAGGAGCTCTGGAGCCAGTGGGGGGCGCGGTCGTCGCCGCGTACGGCGACGTCCTTGGCGTGCGCGTCCGGGTCGGCGGGCAGGGTGCGGGCCAGCATCTGCAGCCGGGTGACGAAGCCGTCTCCGTTGGCGACGTGCTTGAGCAGGGTGCCGAAGCGGTCGACCAGGGCCTCCTGGTCCTCGGAGTCGCGCAGGCCGACGCCGGGGCCCTCGATCTCGATGGCCGCGGTGACCGTCTTGCGGTCGGCGTGCAGCAGTACGGCGATCTCGTCGGGGCCGAAGGGGGCGGCGAGCCAGGTGATGCGACCGATGCCGGGCGGCGGACCGACCTCGATCTCGCGGCCGTCGATCCGGGTGCCGGCCTCCATGGCGGTGGACCGGTAGGCGGCGCCGCGCTTGACGGTCCGCTTGAACGAGCGGTTGATCTCGAACCACTTGTAGAAGGTGCGGCGCTTGTACGGGACGTAGACCGCGGCGAGCGCGAGCAGCGGGAAGCCCGTCAGCAGGGCGATCCGCAGGGGCAGGACGGGGACGAGGAGGCCGCACATCATGCCGAGGAACGCGCCGGCGATGATCAGGGCGATCTCGCCGGTCTCGCGGTTCCGGCCGATGATCGCGTTCGGCCGGGCGCGGCCGATGAGATACGTACGGCGGGGCGTGACCGGATGGGACAGGTGGGACTCGGTCGTCAACGCCCTTCACCTCCTGAGCGGTTGTTGCGGGTGTTGCCGGCGTGCGGGCTGTTGACCGGGCTGGGCGCGCGGGGCGCGGGCGCGGCTGAGGGGACGGTTCCGCCGCCGCTTCCGCCCGGGGTGCGGCTGCTGTGGGCGGCGACGCCGCCGGAGGCGGGGTTGGCCTGGCGGGGGGCGCTGCTCGACTGGCCGGCCGCCGCGTTGCTGTCGGCGCGGGTGCTGTGGGTCTTGATGCCCTGGGCGACGAGGGTGGCGGGGGAGCTGATGACGGCGGCGGCCTTGCCTTCGGCGCCCTGCATGATGCGGTTGTTGCGGCCGCTGGCGATCTCGTCGCCGAAGCCGGGGACGAAGCGGTAGATCATCGCGCTGGCGAAGATGGCGAGCAGGATGATGGCGAGGCCGGAGACGACGGCGGAGAAGGCGTCGGGGCCGTTGTCGCCGGCCAGGGCGCCGGCCAGGCCGAGGACGATCACGATGACGGGTTTGACGAGGATGACGGCGATCATGATGCCGGCCCAGCGGCGGACGTGGCCCCACAGGTTCTTGTCCACGAGGCCCGCGTAGACGACGGTGCCGAGGAGGGCGCCGACGTAGAGGAGGGCGGCGCGGATGACCAGTTCCAGCCAGAGGACGCCGGCGGCGAGGATGCTGACCAGGGAGACGACGATCAGCATGATGGGGCCGCCGCCGATGTCGTTGCCCTTCTTCAGGGCGCCGGAGAAGGTGCCGAAGAACGTGTCGGCCTGGTCGCCGGTGGCCTTGGCGAGGACGTCGGTGACGCTGTCCGTGGCCGAGACGACGGTGTACAGGATCAGCGGGGTGAAGGCGGAGGCCAGCACGGTGAGCCAGAGGAAGCCGACGGCTTCCGAGATGGCGGTGGTCAGCGGTACGCCGCGGACCGCTCGCTTGGCCACGGCGAGGAGCCACAGCAGGAGCGTGAGGATGGTGGAGGCGGCGAAGACGACGGCGTACTGCTTCAGGAACGCCTGATTCGTGAAGTCGACACCGGCGGTCTCCTTCACGGCCTTGCTGAGCTTGTCGACGGTCCAGGAAGCGGCGTCGGCGCAGCCTTTGGCCAGCGAGGAGAGGGGGTCGAGGGTGTCGGTGAGGGGGTTGCCGGGGGTGGAGGAGCCGCCGGAGGAGCCGTGGTCCTTCTCGCACCGGTCCCGGGCGGCACCGTGGATCAGGTCGCAGACGTCGGAGCTCTTCGTGGCCGTCGGAGTCGGCGACGGCGAGGTCGGCGAGGACGGGGCCGTCGGTGTCGGGGTGGGAGCGGCGAAGGCGCGCGTGGCCATGAGGATCGCGGTCGTCTGGCAGGTCGCGATCACGCCGGCCAGCGTGAGTACGCGGCGGTTAGCGGGCATACGTGAACCCTCCGTACTCATCGACGGCCTTCGACATCTCATCGGAGCTGGAGGCCCTGTCGTCGCCGGGGACGGGCGCCGGGCCCTCCTTCTGGGAATGCGTGACGATCTTCCAGTCGCCCGCGGCCCATCGGAGCTTCATCGTGATGGTGAACCAGCTGTTGGTGACCGGGTTCGTGGAATTCTCGCCCGCGAGACCCAGCAGGCCGCTGCACCACACCTCGACCGTGGCCGTGTCGCCGGCGGTCTCGGTGACCTTCGTTCCGATGGGGCTCGTGCGTGAGACGAAGGTGTAGCCCTTCGGGGCGGTGCCGTCGTCGTTCAGGCCGAGCGTCCTGGCGAAGGCGGGGGTGTACGCCTTGTCGAACGCCGCCTCGGAACCGGCCGCTCGGGACGGGACCATGACGGCCTGCAGCACGGCGTCCCGGCGGGACTTGGTGAACATGTCGGCCGATCCCAGCGCGACCGCGTAGTTCGCCGCTGCGCTTTCGGCGCCCTGGGGGGTGTGGGCGAAGCCGGAGGGGATGGTGCCGGGGGGTGAGGTGACCGGCTTGGTTCCGGTGGGGGCCGTGGCGGCGGACTCGGGCCGGTCGGCCTTCGTGGTCGCCTCCTCCTCACCCCCCCCACCCCCCCGGTTCGCGAAGGCGATGGCGGCGATGAGGAGGATGACGACGCCGACCACCGTGATCAGGCTTCTGGAGGAGGAGCGCTGGGGGCGGCGGGGGGCGCCGCCGTAGGGGTCGGGGTCGGGGAGGCGGGTCCGGGTCTGGCCGGGCTCCGGGTGGTCGCCGTAGCCCTGGTATTCGCGGTAGCCCTGCTCGTCTCCGGGACTCATGCCGCGTACGCCCCCTCCGCCTCGTAGACATACGACGGTAGCCGTGCTGGTTCCCGCGCGGGCGGGGTGTGGTGACTCGACATCAGGGAAACGCAACCTCAGCCGGTGGGCACGACGGACGGGTGGGGTGGAGGGGACAGCCGTGGCCGGGCGTGCCCGGTACGGGTGGGGCTATACCGCCATGCCGTACACGATGGTGAACAGGGTGCCGAGGGAACCGATGATGAAGACCCCGGTGAGGCCGGCGATGATCAGGCCCTTGCCCTGCTCGGCGCTGAAGGTGTCCCGCAGGGCCGTGGCGCCGATCCGTTGCTTGGCCGCGCCCCATACCGCGATGCCGAGGCAGAGCAGGATGGCGACGGCCATGACCACCTCGATCATCACCTTGGCTTCGTTGCCCAGGCTGCCGAAGGGGCCCCAGTCCGGAGCGATCCCGCCGATGATGGTGTTGATGTCTCCCTTGTCGGCCGCAAAGAGCATGTAAGTCACCGCCCCTGGTGGGTAGTTCCGCGAGCCCCTGCGGGCGCAGAGGTCAGGCCTCATTGTCGCCGACAACGTCGCCAACGTATGTCGACTTGGCGTCATTCACTGACGGGTTTCGTATGTGTGGCAGCTACCGTCACTCTGTGTATCACGGCAGGTCACCCCGGGCAATGAGGTCAGACCGGAACCTGTCCTGTGGTTCTGTCGTTGACCCCCTTTACGACCCGCGCCGTTTCTGACGGCCGGTCGGGTGGGAGGCCGCGTCGATGGTCTCACGGCGCCGCCCGCTGATTCACAGGGAGAATTCAGGGAAGCCGGGCTCCGTTGCTCACCTTTGACGGTCGGAGTGGGGCTTGATGAAGCGCATCTCACGCGGCCCGGTCACCTCGCGGCCCGCGCTGCTCGGCACGGTGGTGCTGCTCGCGCTGACCTCGGCCTCCGTGGCCGCCGTCGACGACGGGTGGGGGCCGTTCGGGGTCACCGCGGACGCCGTGGCGACCCCGCGCAGCGCGCGGGTGGGCGCGCTGTTCGCCGCGGACGGGGCGGGCCGGCCGGCCGGTGGTCACTTCTGCACCGCGGCGGTGGCGCACAGCCCGCGCGGCGATCTGATCGTCACCGCCGCGCACTGCCTGGACGGCGACGGCGACGGCCTGGTGTTCGTGCCGGGCTACCGCGACGGGCGGGCGCCGTACGGGGTGTGGAAGGTGACGCGGCGGTACCTGCCCGGGGCGTGGACCCGGGACCGGGACGAGGACGGCGATGTCGCCTTCGCCACCGTCGCCGAACGGGACGGCGAGCGGCTGGAGGACGTGACCGGGGCCGACCGGTTCACGACCGGGGCGGCCACCGGCGCGACCGGGGTCACCGTCACCGGTTACCCGGCCTCCCGCGAGGTCCCCGTCGTCTGCGCGAACAAGCCGGTCCCGTACGGCCGTACCCAGCAGCGCGTCCACTGCCCCGGCTTCACCGGAGGCACCAGCGGCAGCCCCTGGGTCAACGGCGACCACCGGATCGTCGGCGTCCTCGGCGGCCACGAGGAGGGCGGCAGCACGGCCGACACCTCGTACAGCGTGGTGCTGGGGCGGGCGGCGGCCGGACTGTACGAGCGGGCGGCGGGCGTCTCCTGACCCGGGCTCAGGACGGGAACGGACGCCTGATCCTCGTGTCGGTGTCCGTGGCCGTGGACGTGCTCGAGCCACCGCGATCGTCACGCCCGGCGACAATCGCGGCGTCATCCGCTGGGGACTCACCGTGAAATGACGCCACTTCACGCGAATGGGGTCTTGGAACGGCCTCGTATGGGGGAAGGTTGAACCGTGCGGAAGTCATGGGTGATCGGTGGGGCGGCCGTCGCGCTCGGCGTGAGCTTTGTGATGCTGCTGGTCGTCGGCGTGTACATCGTGGCCGGAAACCTGGTCAACGGAGTGACCACGGGGGGCCGGGGGCTGGCGAAGGGGGCCGTGCCGGCCGCTTACAAGGCGCTGGTGCAGAAATGGGGCAATCTGTGCCCCGCGCTCACGCCCGCGCTGCTCGCCGCGCAGCTCTACCAGGAAAGTGGCTGGAATCCGACGGTGGTCAGCCCGGCCGACGCGCGCGGCATCGCGCAGTTCATCCCCAGCACCTGGGCCACGCACGGCATCGACGGCGACGGTGACGGCAAGCGGGACATCTGGGACCCGGACGACGCCATTCCGTCGGCGGCCTCGTACGACTGCGAACTGGCGAAGTACGTCAAGGACGTGCCCGGTGACGTCTCCGACAACATGCTCGCCGCCTACAACGCGGGCGCGTACCGGGTGATCCGGGCGGGCGGGGTGCCGGCCATCAGCGAGACGCGGAACTACGTCCAGCGGATCCGCAGCCTGGAGAAGAGCTTCGCCGCGCCGGTCAGCCGGCTCGACCCCTCCCACCAGGCCGCCGGTGCCATCGCCTTCGCCCAGAGCCGGCTCGGCACGCCGTACCTGTGGGGCGGCGAGGGCACCGCGGCGCAGGGCGGGCGCTTCGACTGCTCGGGCCTGACCAAGGCCTCCTACGAGAAGGTCGGGATCAGGCTGCCCCGGGTGGCCAACGACCAGTACAACGCCGGTCCGCACCCCTCGCGGGACCAGCTGCTCCCCGGCGACCTGGTGTTCTTCTCCGACGACCTCACCGACTCGCGGGCCATCCGGCACGTGGGGATCTACGTCGGCGGCGGGTACATGATCGACGCCCCGCGCACCGGCGCGGTGATCCGTTTCGACCCGATCGACACCCCGGATTACTTCGGCGCCACGCGGGTAACAGAGGATGGCGCGAAAGCACTTCCCACACACGTATGAACCGTGCGTAAAGCTGCGCCCTGAACTGCGGAGACGAGTCTCTCTTCGATAACGTCTGCGTGATCATTCAGTGGAGAGTGGAACGTATTCATGGTGGCCGTGCGTTCCTGTTGACGTAGCCGAGCGGACGTAAGTGCGGCAGTGCAGCGGAAGCGGATCTACGAACCACGGGGGGCTGGAGCGACGCACACCCGGTGCGTCCGGACGAACGACGAAGGGGCCGCAGCACCATGGCTGTACTCGCCGAATCCGGATCGAACCCCGACGTCGACCTGCTGTACGACATCAACGGCCTGGCCAAGGACGCGCCGCACTGGTTCGACCGGGTCATGGAGTTCGTCGGCGAGTACGGACTGCTGCTCGCCATGGTGCTGCTGGTCCTGTGGTGCTGGTGGTCGGTGCGCCGCCGGGGCGGTGAGGACGCGGCGCCGTCGGTGGCCGCGCTGGTGTGGGCGCCGCTCGCGGCCGGCCTCGCGGTCCTCGTGAACGTCCCGATACGGGGCTTCGTGGAACGCCCCCGCCCCTTCCGGGACCATCAGGGCCTGGACGTCCTGGTCTCCGGCAAGGACGACTTCTCCTTCGTCAGCGACCACGCGACGCTGACCATGGCGCTCGGCGTGGGCCTGTTCGTCGCCAACCGCCGCTTCGGCCTCGCCGGCATCGGCCTGGCCCTGCTGGAGGGCTTCTGCCGGGTCTACATGGGCGTGCACTACCCGACGGACGTCGTGGGCGGTTTCGCGCTCGGCACGGCTGTCGTGCTGCTGCTGTCCCCGCCGGCCATGGCGCTGCTCACCCCGCTGATGCGGGCCGTGGAGCGCTCGCCGCGGGCGGGCCGGCTCATCCGGCGGCGGACGGCCCCGGACGTGCCGGTGCTGCCCGGCGCACGCCGGACGGCGCAGTCCGAGGAACGGGACCTGGCCGCGTAGCCGGACAGCGGCCGGCCCCCGGTGACCGGGGGCCGGTGCCGCACCGTCCCTACAGCCCCTGCGCGTACGAGAAGAACCGCTGGGGGTCGTACTCCTTCTTCACCTTGTCCAGCCGCGCCGCCGCGTCCCCGTAGTACGCCTTCTTCCAGTTCTTCAGCGTGGGGTCCGTGTAGTTCTGGTAGGCCGCGCCGGAGGCGTACGGCGCCATCGCCTTGTGCGCCGACGTGAGCCAGGACTGCGCCGTGGTGCCGGAACCGCCCGCGCCCCAGGAGGCGATGTACTGGGCGAGCATCCGGGAGCGGCGGTGGACGAACGCGGTCGCGGTCGGTGAGACCCGGTTGACCGCGCCGCCGAGCGCCGTGAACGCGATGCTGCCGCCCCCGCCGCGCACGGCGGCGATCTGCCTCAGCACGGTCTGGATGCCGGCCGCGGACAGCGAGCGGTCGAAGAAGTCGGAGCGGGCCGCGTACGTCTCCCGGCCGAGCCTGCCCTGCGGGGAGCGGCCCGGGGTGGGGCCCGGCAGGTGGCACTGGGCGTCGGTGGCGAAGGAGGAGCAGCCGGCGTAGACCTCCATGGCCTCCTCGTAGCCGCGGCGGCGCAGGGAGACCGAGCGGGCGCTCGCGCCGGCCAGGTGGGCGAGGCGGTCCACGGCGTTCTGCAGCTCGCGGTAGGTGCCGAGGGAGAAGCAGGAGACGGAGACGGTCGGGGTGCGGCCCGGCGAGCAGGCCAGGTGCAGGGAGGACCAGATCTCGTCGGGCTGGGACGGGCCCCACTCCTGCCAGGCCTTGAGCACCTTGGCGGCCTTGGACCAGGGCCAGGTCAGGTGGGCGGTGACGGCCTGGGGCGCGGTGTGGGTCCGGAAGTGCAGCTCGGTGACGACGCCGAAGTTGCCGTTGCCCGCGCCGCGCAGGGCCCAGAACAGGTCGGCGTGCCTGCGGGCGTCGGCGGTGACCTGAGTGCCGTCGGCGGTGATCAGGGTGGCCTGGATGAGGCTGTCGCAGGTCAGGCCGTAGGCGCGGGAGGCGACGCCGTGGCCGCCGCCGAGGACCAGCCCGGAGACGCCGACGCTGGGGCAGGAGCCGGCGGGTATGGTCACGCCCTTCGCGGCGAGCGCGCGGTAGACGTCGATCAGCTTGGCGCCGGCGCCGACGACGGCCTGGCCCCCGCCGGCCCGTACGCGGTTCAGCCGGGACACGTCGACGATCAGCCGCTGGTCGCCGGAGGAGTAGCCGGCGTAGGAGTGGCCGCCGTTGCGGATGGCGACCTTGACGCCGTGCGCGTGGGCGTAGGCCAGGGTGGTGCGGATGTCGGCGGTGTGCGCTACGTAGGCGACGGCGGCCGGTTTCAGGCCGTCGAAGCGGGTGTTGTAGAGCTGGTGGGCGGTCTTCCAGGAGGCGTCGCCGGGCCGCACCAGGGTGCCGTCCAGGTCCCGGGCGAGGGCCGTCCAGTTCGCGGCGGCCCTGGCCGAGGCGCCGGCCCGGGCCGAGGCGGTGGTCCGCAGGGCGGTGACGGAGGCCGGGCCCGCGAGCGACGCCGTGGGGGCGGAGGATCCCCCGCCCGCCCCGCACGCGGCCAGCGCGGTCGTCGCCAGGGCGGCCGTGCCGCCCGAGATGAACGTACGCCGTTCCATGTCCGTCGCCCTTTCCTCGGCTGTCGTGGAACGAGACGACGCCCCGCACCGCGGGGTTCCCCCGGACGGGTGAGGAACCCCGCACGGGCGTTCGTGCGGGGCGCCCGCCGGGACCTCCGTGTGGCCTCCCCGTGAGCATTCCGTGACCTAACCGGGCCGACGGCAGGGGTTCACTCTCCGTTCATTTCTGGCCATCGGCGGCTTCACCTGTTCTGCCTAATTTCGGCCGTACACGGTGCGGAGTGCGGCCAACGACGCGTTCGCACCCCCGCATCTCTCACTTCGCGCGCCGCCGATCGCGGCGGCTCCTGGAAGGAACTCCCGAAAGTGAAGCTTCAGCGCAAGAACCGGCTGCGCGCCCTCTCTCTCGGTGCTGTCGCCGTCTCCAGCGCCCTGGCCCTGACGGCGTGCGGCTCCGACGACAACGGCGACGGGGGCAAGGCCTCGGGCGGTTCGTCCAGCGCCGCGAGCACCGGCTCCATCAAGTGTGACGACGCCAAGGGCCAGCTGCTCGCGGACGGCTCCTCGGCGCAGAAGAACGCGATCGACGCCTGGACCAAGGCGTTCTCCCCGGCCTGCAACGTGCAGATCAACTACAAGGGCGCCGGCTCCGGTGCCGGTGTCACCTCCTTCACCCAGGGCCAGATCGCGTTCGCCGGTTCCGACTCCGCGCTGAAGCCCGAAGAGGTCGCCGCCTCCAAGAAGGTCTGCGACGGCGGCCAGGGCATCGACCTGCCGATGGTCGGCGGCCCGATCGCCCTCGGCTACAACGTCCCCGGTGTGGACAACCTCGTCCTGGACGCCCCGACGATCGCCAAGATCTTCGACAGCAAGATCAAGAACTGGAACGACGAGGCGATCAAGAAGCTGAACCCCGGCGCGAAGCTTCCCGACCTGAAGATCCAGGCTTTCCACCGCTCCGAGGACTCCGGCACCACGGACAACTTCACCAAGTACCTGCTCGCCACCACGCCCGACAACTGGAAGCACTCCGGTGGCAAGGCATGGCAGGCGCAGGGCGGCCAGGCCGCCTCCGGCTCCGCCGGTGTGGCCCAGGGCGTCAAGCAGAACTCCGGCGCGATCGGCTACTTCGAGCTGTCCTACGCCAAGGGCATCGACACCGTCGCCATCGACACCGGCGCCAAGGCCCCGGTGAAGCCGTCCACCGAGTCCGCCACCGCGGACATCGCCGCGGCCAAGGTCATCGGCACCGGCAAGGACCTGGCGCTCCAGCTCGACTACAAGACCAAGGCCGAGGGCGCCTACCCGATCACCCTGGTCACCTACGAGATCGTCTGCGACAAGGGCAACAAGGCCGACTCCCTGCCCGCCACCAAGGCGTTCCTGCGCTACATCGCCAGCGAGGACGGCCAGAAGGTGCTGGCGCAGAACGACTACGCCCCCATCCCCGCCGAGATCATCGCCAAGGTCCGCACCACCATCGAGGGCCTGAGCTGACCTGATCCGTGAGTGCGGCCCGCGCCCCGACGGGCCGGGCCGCCGTCCGGTGCACCGCCGCCATGAGCCGCGCCCACGGGAGCGCGGCTTAGCAGACCGGAGAACCCGATGGACATATCGACGACAACCGACGCTCCTCCCTCCGCCTCCCAGCCCCCGCTCGCCGAACGCAAGCGCGCGGCCCGCGGGGCCACCCGCCCCGGCGACCGGATCTTCCTGGGCCTGTCGCGCGGCTCCGGCATCCTGCTGCTGGTGATCATGGCCGCGATCGCGGTCTTCCTCACCTACCGCGCCTCCCTCGCGATCAGCAAGGACCACGGGAACTTCCTGACCACCTTCGAGTGGAACACCAACCTCACCCCGCCGGTCTTCGGCATCGCGGTGCTGGTCTTCGGCACGATCGTCTCCTCGGTGATCGCGATGGTCATCGCGGTCCCGATCGCCGTCGCGATCGCGCTGTTCCTCACCCACTACTCCCCGCGCCGGCTGAGCGGCCCGATCGCCTACGTGATCGACCTGCTCGCCGCCGTGCCGTCCATCGTCTACGGCCTGTGGGGCGCCCTCGTCCTCGTCCCGCACCTGCGCGGCCTGTACGGCTGGCTGGACACCTACCTCGGCTGGACCGGGATCTTCGCCTGGGAGGACGGCGCCCCGCGCACCATGCTCGCCGTCGGCATCCTGCTGGCGATCATGATCCTGCCGATCATCACCAACGTCAGCCGCGAGGTGTTCCGGCAGGTCCCGCGGATGCACGAGGAGGCCGCCCTGGCCCTCGGCGCCACCCGCTGGGAGGTCGTGCGGATGTCCGTGCTGCCCTTCGGCCGCTCCGGTGTGATCTCCGCGTCCATGCTCGGCCTCGGCCGCGCCCTCGGCGAGACGATGGCCGTGGCCACCGTGCTCTCCCCGGACTACGACATCCACGCCAGCCTGCTGAACCCCGGCGGCGGCACCTTCGCCCAGAACATCGCCAGCAAGTTCGGCGAGGCCACCGTGCAGGGCCGGGACGCGCTGATCGCCTCCGGTCTGGTCCTCTTCGTCATCACCCTGCTGGTCAACGGCGCGGCCCGCGCGATCATCGCCCGCCGCAAGGAGTACTCGGGGGCCAACGCATGAGCACCGCAGCCGTCACCGACAAGCGCCCCGGCTCGCTGCGCGGCGCCAGCCTGCCCCGGTGGTCCCCCTGGGCCATCGCCGCCGGGTCCGTCGCCGTCGCGGTGGGCATCGGCCTGGGCGCCGGCCTCGACAGCAAGATCCAGTGGGGCCTGATCGCCGCGATCCTGTTCGTCCTCGGCACCTACGGCATCGCCGCCCGCGTGGAGGGCCGCCGGCAGGCCAAGGACCGGGTCGCCACCTCGCTGGTCTGGGTCGCCTTCCTGCTCGCCGTCGTCCCGCTGGTCTCCCTGGTGTGGACGACCGTCTCGCGCGGCGTGCAGGTGCTCGACGTCCACTTCCTCACCCACTCCATGGGGATCGTCGGTGACGCGGAGCCCGGCGGCGGCATCTACCACGCCATCGTCGGCAGCCTGGAGCAGGTCGGCCTCGCGACCCTGATCGGCGCCCCGATCGGCGTGCTCACCGCCGTCTACCTGGTGGAGTACGGGCGCGGCCGGCTCGCGCAGGCGGTCACGTTCTTCGTCGACGTCATGACGGGCATCCCGTCGATCGTCGCGGGCCTGTTCATCCTCAGCCTGATGCTCATCCTGGAGCTGGACCCGTTCGGCTTCGCCGGTTCGCTGGCCCTGGCCATCCTGATGATGCCGGTCGTCGTCCGCTCCACCGAGGAGATGCTCAAGCTCGTCCCGAACGAGCTGCGCGAGGCGTCCCTGGCGCTCGGCGTGCCCAAGTGGCGGACCATCCTGAAGGTCGTCCTGCCGACGTCCATCGGCGGCATCACCACCGGCATCATGCTCGCCATCGCCCGGATCGCGGGCGAGACCGCGCCGGTGCTGCTGCTGGTGTGGGGCAACCCCTTCATCAACACCAACCCGTTCGACGGGGCGCAGGCGTCGCTGCCGCTGTACATCTACCAGCAGTACGCGGCGGGCAACGACGCGGCGTTCGACCGCGCCTGGGCGGCATCCCTCACGCTGATCGCCTTCGTGATGATCCTCAACCTGCTGTCCCGCGGCATCGCCCGCTGGAAGGCGCCCCAGACCGGTCGCTGACGCGGCCACACAGCGACCGAGCCCGAAGACCTGGAAGTGAAGCAGACATGGCCAAGCGAATCGACGTGAGCGGGCTCACCGCCTACTACGGCTCCCACAAGGCGATCGAGGACATCTCGATGACGGTCGAGCCGCGTTCGGTGACGGCGTTCATCGGCCCCTCCGGCTGCGGCAAGTCGACGTTCCTGCGCACCCTGAACCGGATGCACGAGGTGACCCCCGGCGGCCGCGTCGAGGGCAAGGTGATGCTCGACGACGAGGACCTGTACGGCACCGGGGTCGACCCGGTGTCGGTGCGCCGCGAGGTGGGCATGGTCTTCCAGCGCCCGAACCCGTTCCCCACGATGTCGATCTTCGACAACGTGGCGGCGGGCCTGCGGCTGAACGGCACCTACAAGAAGAGCGAGCTGAACGACGTCGTCGAGCGCTCGCTCAAGGGCGCGAACCTCTGGAACGAGGTCAAGGACCGCCTGAACAAGCCGGGCTCCGGGCTCTCCGGCGGCCAGCAGCAGCGGCTGTGCATCGCGCGGGCGATCGCGGTCGAGCCGAAGGTGCTGCTCATGGACGAGCCGTGCTCGGCGCTGGACCCGATCTCCACGCTCGCCATCGAGGACCTGATCGGCGAGCTGAAGGACCGGTTCACGATCGTCATCGTGACCCACAACATGCAGCAGGCGGCGCGGGTCTCGGACCGTACGGCGTTCTTCAACCTCTCCGCGGTGGGCCAGCCGGGCCGGCTCGTCGAGATCGACGACACCGAGCGGATCTTCTCCAACCCGTCGGTCCAGGCCACGGAGGACTACATCTCCGGCCGCTTCGGCTGACCGGCACCCCGCCCCGGCCCGGCCGGGGCGGCGATCGGACCCCTCGCGGTGCTGCATGGCGGTGCCACCGCGAGGACGCAGAAGGGCCCGCCCCTGGCTCCCGGGGGCGGGCCCGTCGCGTCCGGCCGTCTCGCGGTCCTACAGGGCCACCAGCTTCACGATGCCGAAGGCCAGGGCCGCGACCAGGGCGGCGGCCGGCATCGTGATGAACCAGCCGAGGACGATGTTCTTGGCCACGCCCCAGCGGACCGCGTTGACCCGCTTGGTCGCGCCGACGCCCATGATCGCCGAGGTGATGACGTGGGTGGTGGAGATCGGCGCCTTGAAGATGAACGCGGTCGTGAACATGATCGAGGCGCCGGTGGCCTCCGCCGCGAAGCCCTGCGGCGGGTCCAGCTCGATGATCTTGCGGCCGAGCGTGCGCATGATCCGCCAGCCGCCGGCGTACGTGCCCAGGGACAGCATCACCGCGCAGACGATCTTCACCCAGACCGGGATCGGGTCGCCGAACGTCTCGTGGCCGGAGATGACCAGGGCCAGCACCACGACACCCATCGTCTTCTGGGCGTCCTGGAGGCCGTGGCCGAGGGCCATGCCGGCGGCCGAGACGGTCTGGGCGATGCGGAAGCCGCGCTTGGCCTTGTGCGGGTTGGACCGCCGGAACAGCCACATGATCGCCGTCATGACCAGGTAACCGACGATCAGGCCGACGAACGGGGAGATGAACATCGGGATGACGACCTTCTCCAGCACCCCGCTCCAGAGCACGTCCGTGCCGCCCGCCAGGGCCGCCCCCACCATGCCGCCGAACAGGGCGTGCGAGGAGGACGACGGCAGGCCGAAGTACCAGGTGACCAGGTTCCAGACGATCGCGCCGACCAGGGCCGAGAAGAGGATGCCCATCCCCGTCGAGCCCTGTGGTGTCTCGATCAGGCCCTCGCTGACCGTCTTGGCGACGCCGGAGCCGAGGAAGGCGCCGGCGAGGTTCATCACGGCCGCCATGGCGAGGGCCGCCCGCGGGGTCAGCGCACGCGTCGACACCGAGGTGGCGATGGCGTTCGCGGAGTCGTGGAAGCCGTTCGTGTACGTGAAGAAGAGCGCGACCGCGACGGTCACGATCAGGGCGAAGGTGTCCATCGACGCCTCAGGACTCCTTGACGGCGATGGTCTCCACCGTGTTCGCCACGTGCTCGAAAGCGTCCGCCGCCTCTTCCAGGACGTCCACGATCTGCTTGAGCTTCAGCACCTCGATGGCGTCGTACTTGCCGTTGAAGAGGTGGGCGAGCAGCTTGCGGTGGATCTGGTCGGCCTGGTTCTCCAGCCGGTTGACCTCGATCCAGTACTCGGTGAGGTTGGCCATGGTGCGGAGGTTCGGCATGGCCTCGGCCGTCAGCTCCGCCGCGCGGGCCAGGACCTCGATCTGCTGCTCGACGCCCTTGGGCAGTTCCTCGACGTTGTAGAGGACGACCAGGTCGACGGCTTCCTCCATGAAGTCCATGATGTCGTCCAGGGAACCGGCGAGGGTGTAGATGTCCTCCCGGTCGAACGGCGTGATGAACGAGGAGTTCAGCTGGTGGAAGATCGCGTGCGTGGCGTCGTCACCTGCGTGTTCCGCGGCCCGCATACGCTCTGCGATCTCGGCCCGGGCGGAGGAGTCCGCCCCGAGCAGTTCCATCAGGAGTTTGGAGCCCGTGACGATGTTGTCCGCGGACGCGGCGAACATGTCGTAGAAGCTCGTCTCCCTGGGGGTCAGACGAAAGCGCACGTGGGGTCCTCGGGGTGCTTCGGTTTCGGTCAGGCTGATGCTAGGCGCATCATCCGGCCACGGCTAACGGGCCGCATCCCAGTGTCGCCCATCGGGCACTGTGATGAGCACGGGGGCGTACGAAGGCCCCCTTACCCCGCAAAGTTCGTTACCATATACCCAGTAGGGGTATCTGTCCCTTTTGTCCGAAGCTCGTCCCGAGACGGAGGCCCGCGATGACGACGACGACCGAGGCCGGCGCCACGCACGGCTACCACAAGCAGAAGGACGAGCACCTCAAGCGGCTGCGCCGCATCGAGGGGCAGATCCGCGGGTTGCAGCGGATGGTGGACGAGGACACCTACTGCATCGACATACTCACCCAGGTCTCCGCCTCCACCAAGGCCCTGCAGTCCTTCGCGCTCCAGCTGCTGGAGGAACACCTGCGGCACTGCGTGGCGGACGCGGCGCTCAAGGGCGGCGACGAGATCGACGCGAAGGTGGACGAGGCGACGAAGGCGATCGGCCGCCTGCTGCGCACCTGAGCGGTGCGGCGGCGCGGGCCGCGCTCAGCCGCGGTCGCGTTCCTCGGCGACGCGCAGGACCGCGTCGATGCGCTCCAGGCTGAGCCGGTCCTCGGCGGCCGAGGCCGCGATGATCAGCTCTCCGCAGAGTTCGATCTCGGCGAGGGCCACGTGGTCCTGAACCGCCGTGCCGCCGACCGGAGCCACCCGCCTCACCTCTTCCCTGCCGTCACCGCTTCCTAGGGTAGGCAGCGGTCCGCACGCCGCGCATGGCACGGACGGGCTACTTACAAAAGGGCCGTCTGGGACTAGTGACTGGCCGGAATCAACCGCTCTTCCCGGGCTCGTCCCCGGCGACCTTGCCCGTGTAGATGTCCGCCGGGGCCGGCAGCCGGATGTCCACGGGCACGCCGAAGCCGTACAGCAGCAGCGTGGAGGCGACCGCGACGGTGGCCTCGGTGTGGCCGTTGACGAAGCTGAAGCGCTGCCGGAGCTTGCGGACGCGGCCCTGGTCGTCCAGATAGGCGTCGAACGGCACGCGGGCCGTGGCGAACCCTTTCGCCGCCGCGGCCAGCGCCGCCCGGTTCCCGGCCGAGGCGTACCGGGCGGCGCTGGCCAGGTCGGCGGTGCCCCGGTAGTGGCGTACGGCCGTCCCGGCCACCTCGGTGCGGTCCACGAAGGCCGCCTCGCGGGTGCCGCGCAGCAGCTCGGCCGCCGCGTACGGGTCGGTGGCGCCGCCGGTCACCAGGTTGCCGTCGGACAGCGTGGCGGTGTCCAGCCGCACCCACTTGCCGGCGGGCACGCCCGCGCCCCGGTTCTTCATGTACAGCGCGCCCGGGGTGAGGAGTTCGGTGATGGGCCGGTGCCCGGAGGCGCCGGTGGGGCCGGCGGGGAGCATCACGGTGAGCCGGCCGTGGCGGCGGCGGTAGTCGTAGACCCCCCGGCCGCGGATGGTGACCCGGGTGCCGCCAGTGGCCATCTCCATGGCGGTGCCGGCCTTGGAGCTGCCCGCGGCCCGCAGCGCCTCGGCGGCCCGGTGCAGCGCGCTCACGGGGTCGGCCGCGCCCTTGACGTCCTCGGCGGCGGCCCCGCTGCCGGAACAGCCGGCGCCGCCGGCCCCGAGGAGGATGCCCAGCGCGGCGAGCGTGCCGCCCGCCCGCCTGTGCTGCCGCCGATCCATCGCCTGCCTACCCCCAGCCGGTGTGTCCGTCACGGGCCTCCCGTCGTCCGGATAACGACGGCCGGGGAGCACCGTCACGCGCCGCCGGGCACGCTCGGTACGGTGGTCGGCGTGGCACTCACCCCGGCGCGGCAGGACGGGCGGGAACACCGCACCTCGACGACCGAACAGGGCCGCTTCTGCGTGGCCCGCTGCACCTGCGGCTGGCGCGGCCCGGCCCGCCGTGCCCGCAGCCAGGCCCGCACGGACGCGGAGACCCACGCGCCGTCCGGCTGAACGGCCCCGCCCCGCACCCCTGCGGGCCGGCCCCCAGGGGGCGGGACAGGGCGCCGGGAGGCAGCGGGCTCAGGCCCGTCGGTCCCGGTGTCCGGTGGGCCGGTCCAGGGCGTCCACCAGGTCCCGGTCGCGGGGCTGGGTCAGGCGGGCCCGGGCGGCGGACGGGGCGAGCCAGAGGATGCGGTCCACCTCGGGGTTCGGGGTGAAGTGGCCGGAAACCGCCTCGGCGGTCCAGTACCGCACCCGCTTGAGGCGGCCGTCGGCCGCGTAGCAGACGGCGGGCAGCTCCTCGCCGGGCTCGGCGGTGTACCCGGTCTCCTCCGCGACCTCGCGCAGCGCCCCGGCGAGCGGGTCCTCGCCCCGCTTCAGCTTGCCCTTGGGGTGCGACCAGTCGTCGTACTTGGGCCGGTGCACCAGGCAGATCTCCAGGGCGCCGGTGAGCGGTGAGCGGCGCCACAGGACGCAGCCCGCCGCCTGGACCACGGTGTCGGTCACGCCGTCTCCTCCGGTTCAGGGCGCGTGGACGGCCTGCTTCTGCCAGGCCTGCTGGAACGTGAACCGGGCCGCCTCCACCTCGTGCCGCTGGTCGGCGTGGAGCACACCGAGGGCGTAGGCGGTGGCCGGGGTGATCCGGGGCGTACGGGCCGCCTGCGCCGCCGCCGCTGCCGCCTCCGAGGCGTCCCGGTGCCGGTTCAGCGCCTGCCCGGCCGTCAGCAGCCGCACGTCCAGCGGGGCGGTGCCGCCGTGCAGCACCTCGCGGGCGTACCGGTACAGCCGCAGCAGCAGCCGTACCTGGTGCCAGGGGCCGTCCTGGGGGTGCGGGGACGGCTCCGGGGACAGGCCGTGGACCAGCGCCTCCGCGTTGTAGGGGTGACCGGCGGTGACCAGGGGGAGCGCGGCGACGGCGTCCGTGAGGCGTTCCTCGGCGGCACCGGCCAGCGCGCCCAGCCCGGTGCCGGGCGCGGCCGGGGTGAGGGGGACCTCGCTGGCCAGGACGGCGACCTTGTCGGCCACCGCGTGGAAGCGGGACGAGCCGAGGGCCTGGAGCGCCGTGGAGTGGGCCCGGGTCCGGGCCAGGGTGAGCTGGCGTTCCAGCAGGGCCCCCGCCTTGGCCGCGCCGACGGTGAGGGTGCCGCGCTCCGGCGGTGCCGTGGCGTACGCCGGACCGCCGGGGTTCGCCGCCTTCCCGGTGAGGGACCGGCCGCCCACCGCCAGGGCGTCGACCGCCGGCACGGGCAGCGCCGTCACCCCGGACAGCCGGTGCAGCGCCAGCAACAGCCGCTCCAGCCGGGCCTGGTAGGCGTGCTCCAGGCCCAGCGTGCCGGACAGCCAGGCCAGTTCGGGCCGGATCTCCTCGGACCAGCCGGGGTCGAGGAGCGGGCGGAAGGTGTGCAGGCTGCCGCTGATGCGGCGGGCCGAGCGGCGCAGGGCGCGCGCCGCGTCCACGGACTCCTCCGCGCCGTCGCCCGCCACGCCCGTACCCGCGCGCAGGGGAGCGCTCCCGCCGTTGCCGCCGGTCTCCCGGTGCAGACGCAGGGCGCGGAGGAACTCCGTGGCCTGGGCGCGCAGGTAGCCCGCGAGGGCGTCCCCCGTCGCCTCCTCGGCCGTGGGGTCCGTCTGGTCAAGGTGTCGCTGTGCCACGCCGGCGCCTCCGGGCGTCTATGAGCATCTCCTGGACGTTGCGCAGGGGCCCGCCGTCCCCGTCGGTCGCGTGCCGTGTCCACTCGCCGTCCGGGCCGAGGTGCCAGGAGGCGGTGGTGTCGGACATGCCGGTGTCCAGCAGCCGGTTGAGGGCTGCGCGGTGACCGGGGTCGGCGACCCGGACCAGGGCCTCGATCCGGCGGTCGAGGTTGCGGTGCATCATGTCGGCGCTGCCGAACCACACCTCGGGTTCGCCGCCGTTGCCGAAGGCGAACACCCGGGAGTGTTCCAGGAAGCGGCCGAGGATGGAGCGGACCCGGATGTTCTCCGACAGGCCGGTGACGCCGGGGCGTATCGCGCAGATGCCGCGCACCCACACGTCCACCGGCACGCCCGCCTGGGACGCGCGGTACAGGGCGTCGATGACCACCTCGTCCACGAACGAGTTGACCTTGATCCGGACGAATGCGGGCCGGCCCGCGCGGTGGTGCTGGATCTCCTTGTGGATGCGGGAGACCAGGCCGTCGCGCAGCGACTTGGGCGCCACCAGCAGACGGCGGTAGGTCTCCCGGCGGGAGTAGCCGGACAGCCGGTTGAACAGGTCGGAGAGGTCCGCGCCGACCTGCGGGTCGGCGGTGAGCAGGCCGAGGTCCTCGTACAGGCGGGCCGTCTTCGGGTGGTAGTTGCCGGTGCCGACGTGGCTGTAGCGGCGCAGGGTCTCGCCCTCCTGGCGGACCACCAGGGACAGCTTGCAGTGGGTCTTCAGCCCGACCAGGCCGTAGACGACGTGACAGCCGGCCTCCTCCAGCTTGCGCGCCCACTTGATGTTGGCGTGCTCGTCGAAGCGGGCCTTGATCTCGACCAGGACGAGGACCTGCTTGCCGGACTCGGCGGCGTCTATCAACGCGTCCACGATGGGGGAGTCGCCGGAGGTCCGGTACAGGGTCTGCTTGATCGCGAGGACGTCCGGGTCGGCGGCCGCCTGCTCCAGGAAGGCCTGCACGGAGGTGGAGAAGCTGTCGTAGGGGTGGTGCAGGAGCACGTCCCGGGCGCGCAGGGCGGCGAAGACGTCGGGCGGGGACGCCGACTCGACCTCGGCGAGGTCGCGGTGGGTGCCGGCGACGAACTTCCGGTACTTCAGCTCCGGCCGGTCCAGCGAGTGGATGCGGAACAGCCCGGTGAGGTCCAGCGGGCCGGGCAGCGGGTACACCTCGGCCTCGGAGATCTTCAGCTCGCGCACCAGCAGGTCCAGCACCTCGCGGTCGATGGACTCCTCGACCTCCAGGCGCACCGGCGGGCCGAAGCGGCGCCGCAGGAGTTCCTTCTCCAGGGCCTGGAGCAGGTTCTCGGTGTCGTCCTCCTCGACCTCCAGGTCCTCGTTGCGGGTGATCCGGAAGGCGTGGTGCTCCAGGATCTCCATGCCCGGGAACAGCTCTTCGAGGTGGTTGGGGGCGGCGATGACGTCCTCGATGGGGACGTAGCGGCCCGGGGAGGCCTCCAGGAAGCGGGAGAGCAGCGGGGGCACCTTCACCCGGGCGAAGTGCTTGTGGCCGCTGACCGGGTTGCGCACGACGACGGCCAGGTTCAGCGAGAGGCCGGAGATGTACGGGAAGGGGTGCGCGGGGTCGACGGCCAGCGGGGTGAGGACGGGAAAGATCTGGTGCCGGAACAGGGTGAACAGGCGGGCCTGTTCCTTCTCGGTCAGTTCCGTCCAGCGGACCAGGTGGATGCCCTCCTCGGCGAGCGCGGGGGCGACGTCCTCGTGGTAGCAGGCGGCGTGCCGGGCCATCAGCTCGCGGGAGCGGGCCCAGATCATCTCCAGCACCTCGCGCGGCTGGAGGCCGGAGGCGGAGCGGGTGGCGACGCCGGTGGCGATGCGGCGCTTGAGGCCGGCCACCCGGACCATGAAGAACTCGTCCAGGTTGCTGGCGAAGATGGCGAGGAAGTTCGCGCGCTCCAGCAGGGGGGTGTCCGGGTCCTCGGCCAGCTCCAGGACCCGCTCGTTGAAGGCGAGCCAGCTGCGCTCGCGGTCGAGGAAGCGGCCCTGGGGCAGGGGGGCGCCGTCGGCCGGGGCCTCCTCGTACGCGTCGGGGTCCGCGTCGAGGTCGGGTGCCAGACCGGAGACAGCGGGGGACACGGCGCGCTGCCGGTGCGCGGCGATGGAGCCCACGGGGGGCTGCGGCGTGTGCTGGGCCTCGGCCTGGGCGTCTTGCTGACTCATGAACCCATTCTTCCCCGCTGCTGCTGACACGGGCGCGTCGGAACGCGCGGGCGGGAGCCGCACGGTTCCGCTCCCCGCGGCGGGCCCCTCGGGGGGCGGCGAAGGCTCTGGCACGACGGGTGTCATTGGCCGAGCGTCGCAAGCCCGGCTGAATCAATGGTTACGGCGACATGACGTGTGGGATAGCGGGGGGCGGCCCGAAGGGGTCCCGGCCGAGGTCGGAGGGCTGCCGTCGGGGCGGCGGCCGGGGAGGGGCCGCGGGGGCGGGGCGGTGATCCGGGAGGCGGCCGGGTGCGTGGCGAGGGGGCGGGCACGGTCCGGGTGGCGGTGGCGCGGCGGGTGCGGACGGGTGTAGGCGGTCCGGCGGCGGGTGCGGGTGTGAGCGTGGGCGGGTTCCGACGGACTCGCCGCAACCCACGGTTGCGAGGGGCGCGTACACCGTCCGGTGCCGCGGGCCGGCCCCCGCTCCTCGGCGCGGTCGGTGCCGCCGCGCGGGGGCGGGCGGTACGGGCCTTGGGGCCTGGCGTCCCCGCGGGCACGGTCCGGGTGGCGGTGGTGCGGCGGGTGCGGACGGGCGTAGGCGGTCCGGCGGCAGGTGCGGGTGCGAGTGTGGGCGGGTTCCGACGGACTCGCCGCAGCCCACGGTTGCGAGGGGCGCGTACACCGTCCGGTGCTGCGGGCCGGCCCCCGCTCCTCGGCGCGGTCGGTGCCGCCGTGCCCCGGCGGGCGCGGGCCGGGGTCCGTCTGCTCTGCTGGGAGGTCCGCGCGGGGCGGGAGGGGAGGCGGGGAGCCGGTCGCGACCGGCGTGAACCGTTCGGCGGGTCCCGTCCGATGAGGAGACGTGAGCGAGACGAGAAGCGACGCGGAGCTGCTGCGGGCCATCGCGGCGGACCGCGACCGGCACGCCTTCGAGGAGCTGTTCCGGCGGTACGCGCCCTGGCTGACCGCACGGCTGCGCGGGCGCTGCGCCGACGCCGGGGTCGTGGACGACGTCGTCCAGGAGACCTTCCTCGCGATCTGGCGGGGCAAGGCGCGCTACCGCGAGGAGGGCGAGGTGGCCGGCTGGCTGTGGCGCGTCGGCTCCCGTCGGCTCGTGGACGTCCGGCGCGGCGACGGGGCGCGCGGACGGCTGCGGCAGGCGCTGGCCCGGCTGCGCCACCGGGACGAGGCGTCCGCCGAGGACCGGGTGCTGGCGGGCGTGGAGCACGGGGACCTGGCGGGCGCGCTCGTCCGGCTCTCCCCGGAGCTGCGGGCGGTGCTCCAGGCCACGGTCGTCGACGGGCTGACCACCCGGGAGGCGGCCGTCCTGCTCGGGATTCCGCCCGGCACGGTCAAGACGCGGGCGATGCGGGCCCGCAAGCAACTGCGGGAGGCACTGGCATGACGGAACGAGGACCGGCGGGGGTGCCGGCATGAGCTGGCACGTCGCCGAGCAAGACCTGCGGGCCTACGCCCGCGGGGAGCTGGAACCGCCGCTGCTGTGGTCCGCCGACACGCACCTGGCCGGGTGTGCCGGGTGCCGGGCGGCGCTGGCCGCGGCCTGGGACGGCGGGGCGCTGGACGCGGCCTGGGCGCGGCTGGACGCCGAGCTGGACGCGCCCCGGCCCCGCCCGTTCGAGCGGCTGCTGCTGCGGCTCGGCGTGGCCGGCCACACCGCCCGGCTGCTGGCCGCGACCCCGGTGCTGCGCCGCTCGTGGCTGGCGGCCGTGACGCTGGTGCTGGCGATGTCCGTGCTGACCGCCCGGGCCGGCCACTCGGCCACCCTGTTCCTGGCGCTCGCCCCGCTGCTGCCGCTCGCCGGGGTCGCCCTGTCGTACGGGCCCGTGGCCGACCCGACGTACGAGATGACGGTCGTCTCCCCGCTGCACGGCTTCCGGCTGCTGATGATCCGCACGGTCGCGGTACTGACCGCCGCCCTCGCCCTGACCGGTCTGGCGGGCCTCGCCCTGCCGGGGTTCGGGCCGGGCGCGTTCGCCTGGCTGCTGCCCGCGCTCGCGCTCACCGCGACCGGGCTGGCGCTGACCCCCCGGCTCGGGCCGGTCGCCGCCCCCGCCCTGGCCGGCGGCGGCTGGATCGTGCTGCTGCTCCTCGCCGAGGCGGCCCGCGGCGGCGGCGACCGGATGCTCGCCCCGTTCACCGCCGCCGGGCAGGGCGTGGCCGCCGGGGTCGCCGCCCTCGCCGCCGGCCTGCTCTTCCTCACCCGGGACCGCTTCGACCAGTCCACCGGGGGCGTCCGATGAGCCTCCTGTCCACCCCCTCCCACAGGAGTCCCGCATGACCGTCACCGTCTCCGCCTCCGGGCTCGCCCTCCGCTACGGCGGCACCCGTGCCCTGGACGACGTGTCGCTGCGCCTCGCCCGGGGCGTGACCGGACTCCTCGGCCCGAACGGCGCCGGGAAGACCACGCTGCTGCGGGTGCTGGCCACCGCCGTGCCCGCCGACCACGGGGCCTTCACGGTGCTCGGACACGACCCGGCGACCGCGCGGGGCCGCCAGGAGCTGCGCCGGAACCTGGGCTATCTGCCGCAGACCCCCGGCTTCCACCCCGACTTCACGCCCTTCGAGTTCGTGGACTACGTCGCGATCCTCAAGGAGCTGACCGACCGCGCCGCCCGGCACCGGGAGGTGCGCCGCGTCCTCGCCGAGGCCGACCTCGACGACGTCCGCGGCAAGCGCGTCAAGAAGCTGTCCGGCGGCATGCGGCAACGCGTCGCGCTGGCCGCCGCCCTCGTCGGCGACCCCGGCTTCCTGGTGCTGGACGAGCCGACCGTCGGACTCGACCCCGAACAGCGCATGCGCTTCCGCGAGGTGATCGCCCGCGCCGGGGAGGACCGCACGGTGCTGCTGTCCACCCACCAGACCGAGGACGTGGCGATGCTCTGCAACCGCGTCCTGGTGATGGCGGGCGGCCGGATCCGGTTCGCCGGCACCCCCGCCGAGCTGACCGCGCGGGCCGCCGGCCGGGTGTGGAGCAGCGGCGGACGCGATCCCGGGGCGAAGGCGGGCTGGCGCACCGGTACGGGCACCTTCCGCAACGTGGGCGACCCGCCCCCCGGCGCCGAACTGCTCGAACCCACCCTGGAGGACGGCTACCTGCTCACCCTCGACGGCGAGCCGGCGGAGGTGACGGCATGACCGCGCCCGTACGGGAGAAGGGGGCGCGGACCGCCCCGGCCGCCCCCGGCGGCTCCTCGGCGGCCGTGCTCGCGCTCGCCCTCTTCGAGGCCCGCAGGCTGCTGCTGCGCCTGCCCGTCCTGCTCGCCCTCGCCGGTTACACGGCCTGGCTGGTGTGGCACAACCTCCAGCCCTGGGACGAGTTCCCGGTGCTCCAGGACGCCGACCGCGCCACCCAGGGCGGCCCGCTGTTCGTCGCTCTCGCCGCGCTGCTGTGCGCCAACCACGCCGTGCTGCGCTCCCGCCGCCGGGACACCGAGCGCCACTTCGAGGTGCTGGCGCTGTGCCGGGGGCGGCGCACGGCCGCGCACGCGCTGTCCGTCGTACCGCTCGCGCTGCTCGTCGCCGTCGGGGTGACCGCCCAGTTCACCTGGGAGGCGGTCAAGTCCGGCGCCGTCGGGCACGGTTCGCCGGCCGAGCTGCTGGCCGGGCCGCTGACGGTGCTGCTGTTCGGGGCGCTCGGCGTGCTGCTGGCCCGGCTGCTGCCGTCGGCCGTCGCGGCGCCGCTGCTGGTCGTGGTGTTCTTCCTGATGTTCGTGGGCGCCGCGTTCCCCTTCGGCGGCGAGAGCGGGGCCGCCTGGTTCGCGCCGGTGGTCGGCACGGCCAACAGCAACCCCTTCCCGTCCGGCCTGCTGGGCCGCCCCGCCGCCTGGCACGCCCTCTACCTCGCCGGGCTCGCCCTGACGGCCGCGCTGCTCGCCGTCCTGCTCTCCGGCTCCCGCGGCCGGAACGTCCGGGCGGCCGTCGCCGCCGCGCTGGCCGTGACCGTGCTGGGCGGCTTCGCGCAGACCCGTGACGTCCCGGAGGCGACGGTGGCGGCCCGGCAGCGGGCCTCGCTCACCCCGGAGAAGGAGCAGACGTGCCTGCGGCGGGACACCGCGGAGTACTGCGCGTTCCCCGAGTGGGCGCCGCGGACCGCCGACTGGGAGCGGGTCGTGCGCGAGGTGCGGGCGCTCGCGGGCGGCTCCGCGCAGGGGCGGCGGCTGCTCGTCCGGCAGCGGCTGGAGGCCCGCTACGGCCTCTTCGAGGACTCGGCGCTCCCGCCGGCCACCGCCCCGGGCCAGGTCACCGTGGGCACCGCCTGGGGCGGCAACCGGATCCCGGAGTTCTCCACGGCCGTGGCCGCCGTGCTGGTCGCGGGCGACGAGAAGGCGGCGGCCAGGCTGTGCGACGGCCGGATGGTGACCGTCATGTGGCTGTCCCTCGCCTGGCAGGACGACCCCGAGTCGCAGCTCCGGCACGTCCGCCTCGACGACAGCCTCAGCGGCGAGGCGGTCGTCCTCTCCCCGACCGACCCGCTCACCATGACGGCCGGCCAGACCGAGGTCGTCCGCGCCCTGCTGCACCGGCCGCTGCCCTCGGTCGTCGGCCGGGTCAAGGCGCACTGGGCCGAGCTGACCGCACCGAAGGTCACCACCGCCCGCGTGGCCGAGGTGCTGGGCGTGCGCGCCGACGTGGGTCCGGACCGGTGCGGGGCGTGATCCGGGCGCTGGCCGTCCCGGTCTGGCGCACGCTGCCGTGGCGCACCCTGGGCGCGGCCGGCGGGGTCGGGCTGCTGATCCCCGGACTGCCCCGGCTGTGCGGCGCCGAGCCGGCCGACTGGGTGACCCTCTTACTGCTGCGCGCCGCCGCCCTCGTCCTCGCGCTGGGCCTGGCCTTCCTGCTGGACGACCCCGCCCGGCACGGCACCGCCCCGGTGCCGACCGGGCGGGCGGTTCGGACCGCGCTGCGGGTGGCGCTGGTGGCGCCGGTCGCCGCGCTGTGGTGGACGGCGGTGCTGTTGCTGGTCCCCGGCGCGCACCGGCCGCCGGCCGGGGACGTCACCCTGGAGGCCGGGGCCGCCTGCGCGCTGGCCCTGGCCCTGGCCGCGCTCGCCGTGCGCCACTCGGACGACCCGCGGCCGGGGTGGCCGGCGGCCACCACCCTGCTGGGCGCCGCCCTGCTCGCTCCGCTGCTGCTGCCGGACGACTGGCCCCTGTTCGCGGCACCCCGGGACCCGCACTGGGACACGGCCCACGACCACTGGGCCTGGCTGCTGGCGGCGGCGGGGACGGTGTGGCTGGGGGCCCTCCACGAGCCGCTGCGTCGCCCTTTCAGGCGCCGGTCACCGGGGCCCGCGCACTCCGCCCGGAGCGCGCGGGCGCCCCGGCACCGGGGCTGAACCGTCCCTCACGTCTCCGTGCGGTACATCAGGTCCGTCTCGTGGACCGTGAAGCCCAGCCGCTCGTACACCGCCACCGCCGCCGTGTTGTCGGCGTCGACGTAGAGCATCGCGGTCGGCAGCTGCTGGGCGGCCAGGTGGCGCAGCCCGATCGTGGTGAGCGCCTTGCCGAGGCCGCCGCCCTGCTCGCCGGGCCGCACCCCGAGGACGTAGACCTCGCCGAGGCCCTCCTCCGCGTGCGTCTTGGTCCAGTGGAAGCCGATCAGCTCGCCGCGCCGCTCGGCGAGGAAGAACCCGGCCGGGTCGAACCACGGCTCGGCCTTGCGGTCGTCCAGGTCCCGCTGGGTCAGCGCGCCCTGTTCCGGGTGGTGGGCGAAGGCGGCGGCGTTCACCGCGAGCCAGGCCGCGTCGTCCTTGCCCGGCACGAACGCGCGCACGCTCACGCCCTGAGGCAGCACCGGCTCGGGCAGCTCCAGGTCGGTCAACGGCCGCCGCATCTGGCGCAGTTCCCGGAACAGGTTCAGGCCCAGCACCTGGGCCAGGTGCCGGGCGGCGGGGTGTCCGCCGTGCGCCCACACCCGCAGCCGCTTGCCGGAGGCGGCGAGCAGGGCCGAACCGAGTGCCCGCCCGTGCCCGTGCCCCCGGTGCCCGGGGTGCACGACCAGTTCGGCGGCCGGGGGCTCCACCGGGTCGGTGTCCTCCAGCTGGGCGTAGCCGACGAGTTCGCCGTCGACCGTCAGCAGCAGGTGCGAGACGCCCTCGCGGGAACCGCCGCGCAGGTGCAGCCGGCCCTGCTCGGACACCGGCTGCTGCCCGTCGGCCCCGGCGGCCTCGCCGAGCAGGCGCAGCACGGCCTCGCCCTGGTCCGGGGTGAGCGCGGAAAGGGTCTCGATGGAGCGGGCGGGAAAGCCCCGTACGGTGTCGTCGCTGCTCATGCGTACGAGAGTACGGGGCGCCCGGGGTGAAGTCCCGGCATACCGGCGGCAACGGCGCCGGGCGGGAGCGGCGGCGAAGGGAAACCAGGATGTGACCTGAACCCCCTGTCGCGCTACGCGCGTTGACTTTAGGCTGCGCCGAGCACCACAGCCGACCCACAGGGGGGTTCCCCATGCCATCCGTACCCCGGCGCACCAGACGCCGTACCTCCGCCTTCCTCGCCGCCACGGCCGGTCTCGCCACGGCGGCGGCGCTGGCCACCGCGCTCCCGGCGAACGCGCACGAGGACCACCACCCCCACCGTCCGGGCCGCTACCAGGACGTCCAGCTGCTGTCCTTCAACGACCTGCACGGCAACCTGGAGCCGCCGTCCGGCTCCTCCGGGCGGGTCGGCGAGCTCCAGCCGGACGGCACGACGAAGACGATCGACGCGGGCGGGGTCGAGTACCTCGCGACCCATCTCCGCGACGCCCGCAAGGGCCACCCGTACTCGGTGACGGCGGCCGGCGGCGACCTGGTCGGCGCCTCCCCGCTGCTGTCGGGTCTGTTCCACGACGAGCCCACCGTCGAGGCGCTGAACAAGCTGGACCTGGACGTCACCTCGGTCGGCAACCACGAGTTCGACGAGGGCGCGCGGGAACTGGCCCGCCTCCAGAACGGCGGCTGCCACCCGAAGGACGGCTGCTACACGGACCGAGAGTTCGAGGGCGCGGACTTCCCGTACCTGGCCGCGAACGTCCAGGACGACAAGATCGGCAAGCCGATCCTGAACCCCTACTGGGTGTGGAAGAAGGACGGCGTCAAGATCGGCTTCATCGGGGTGACGCTGGAAGGCACCCCGGGCATCGTCTCCGCCGACGGCGTCAATGGCCTCACCTTCAAGGACGAGACCGAGACCATCAACAAGTACGCCAAGGTGCTCCAGCGCCAGGGCGTGCAGTCCATCGTGGCCCTGATCCACGAGGGCGGGTTCCCGGCCTCTGGCTCCTACAACTACGACTGCGACTCCCCGGGCGCGGGCGACGGCATCTCCGGTCCCATCGTGGACATCGCCAAGAACGTGACCCCGGCGGTCGACGCGCTGGTCACCGGCCACACCCACCAGGCGTACGTGTGCACGGTCCCGGACCCGTCGGGCCGCCCCCGCATGGTCACCTCGGCGTCCTCCTTCGGCCGCCTGTACACCGACACCACGCTCACGTACGACCGCCGGACGGGCGACATCGTGCGGACGGCCGTGCGGTTCGCCAACCACGTGGTCACCCGGGACGTCCCCAAGGCGGCGGACATCACCGGTCTGATCGGCAGGTGGAACGCCCTGGCCGCCCCCATCGGCAACCGCCCCATCGGCTACATCTCGGCCGACATCGGCAACACCGGCACCGAGTCCCCGATGGGCGACCTGGTCGCCGACGCGCAGCTCGCCCACGGCCGTGAGCTGGACCCGAAGACCAGCGTGGCGCTGATGAACCCCGGCGGCGTCCGGGCCGGCCTCACCTACGCGGCCAAGGGCGCGGAGGGCGACGGCGTGGTCACCTACGCCGAGGGCTTCACGGTCCAGCCGTTCGCCAACACGGTCAATCTCGTGGACCTCACCGGCGCCCAGCTGATCCAGGCGCTCAAGGAGCAGGTCAGCGGCGTCAACGAGGCCGCCCCGAAGATCCTCCAGCCCTCGGCCGGCCTCACCTACACCCTGGACCTCACCAAGTCCGGCGCGGACCGCGTGGTCACGTCCTCCATCCGCCTGAACGGCACGCCCGTCGACCCGGCGGCCACCTACCGCGTCGCCATGAACGCCTTCCTCGCGGGCGGCGGCGACGGCTTCCCGAGCCTGGGCCAGGGCAGGAACCCCGTGGTCGGCTCGGACGACCTGGCGGCCCTGCGGAACTACCTGTCGGCGAACTCGACGCCGGCTTCCCCGCTCACGCCCCCGGCGGCGAACCGCATCACGATCATCAAGTAGGCCGTGTCGTTCCTCCTCCGACCTTGTCCACAGCTGTGGACAAGGTCGGAGGGCCGCGCCCGCTCCTCTACGCCGGGATGCGGGCGCCCCTGCTGTGGGCGATGCGGAGGACTTCCTCCAGGGACTCGCCGGCCCGCGTCAGCGCGAAGCGTACGGCGCGTTCGCCCGCGGCCCCGTCCGCGAGCACGGCCCGCGCCCCGGCCAGCACCTGTTCCCCCGACCGCAGCTGCGCCGCCTCCACGTCGTCAGCCAGGCGGGACAGACGGCTGTCGTCGTGGTCCGCGCTGAGGTAGCAGGGCTTGCCCTCGGGGCTCGTCCAGGGCAGCAGGCGCAACTCGGCCATGAGAAGTCTCCGTTGGTGGGTGGCGACGATTACGGTTCGTGCCCCGATCGTCACGGACGGCGAGTACGCTGCGGAAGAGCTGCTGTGTTGTCCGTGAGCAGGGACAACAGGGAGGGGTTACGTGGGCGAGAACGTTGACCCGGGGCCGGTGTCCGGACGGGCCATCCTCGGGCAGACCCTCAAGGTGCTGCGCGAGAAGGCCGGCAAGTCCCTGGGCCAGCTGGCCGAGGACACCGGCTACGACAAGAGCTACCTGAGCCGCCTGGAGTCCGGCGAGAGCCTGTTCAAGGTGACAATCATGGAGGACCTGGACAGCTACTACGGCACGGGTTCCCTGCTAGTCGGCCACTGGAGGGCGGCTCGACTGGATGCCTTCATGGACGAGTTCAAGCGGTTCATGGAGCTTGAGGCAACGGCGCGGATCATGTGGAAGTTCGCTCTGGGTGTGCCTGGGCTTCTACAGACCGAAGACTTCGCCAGGGAGGTGTTGTCCGGGCTTCAGACAACACCCGACACCGACTGGGTAGAGGAACAGGTCGCGGCTCGAATCGGACGTCAGTACTTGCTACAACACAAGCCGGAACCCAACGTGCGCATCGTCATGGACGAGTTCGCGTTCCGGCGCCCTGCTGCCTTGTCGAAGACTTGGGAGGAGCAACTGCTCCGGATAGAGACCGTTGCCCTGTGGCCCAACGTAACGCTCCAAGTGCTGCCCTTCAGTGTGGGAGTGCACCACCACATGCAGGGTTCACTGACGCTGCTGTGGCAGAAGGACGGCAGCGGCGTTGCCTACACGGAGGGCACTACGCGAGGTGAGTTGATCGAGGATCCAGACGGCGTTCTGCTGCATCGGTTGTCCTACGATCGGCTGCGGGATTTGGCGCTTTCCCCGTCAGACTCGCTTGCGTTCATCAGGGACCTACTGAAGGAGCACAGATCATGACGCACACCCCGGATCTCAGCGTGGCCATGTGGCGCAAGTCGAGCTACAGCGCGGGGGGAGACAACAACTGCGTCGAGGTTGCCGACGGCTACCCCGAGGTCGTCCCGGTCCGCGACAGCAAGGTCCCCGCAGGCACCGCCCTGATCTTCGGCACCGCGTCTTGGTCCGCGTTCGTAGCCGGTGTGAAGGAGTCCCTGTGACCCCCGACCTGTCCACCGCCACGTGGCGCAAGTCGAGTTACAGCGAGGGCGGGGACAACGACTGCGTAGAAGTCGCGGACGGTTACCCCCACCTCGTCCCTGTCCGCGACAGCAAAACCCCCGCCTCCCGACCCTTGGTCCTCTCGGCCGCTTCCTGGGCCGGATTCGTGGACGGGATCAAGCGTGGGAGCGGCGCGCACACGTTCGGGTGACGAGGGGCGGAAGCCCTGCGTGTCGGGTCGTGCGTCCCCGCATGGTTGGTCTCCCGGTCGAATGGACGGCCGGGCACGAACGACTCTTGCGGAAGATGCGAGGCGGCTATGGTCGTAGTCACGGCATGTAGAAGGAGGACAGCGAGCATGAGTGCCCACGCTGCGGAGCCTGGTTATGTCGTCCCCCCTATGCCCGAGCGGACGTCGAAGGCGCTGCGCCAGGCCATCGTCGAGCACGCCCCCAAGCTGCTTCCCGACTTTGACGCGCATTGGAAGCGGGCCATCGCCGACACGTTTGACCTCGGCCCTGCCCCGGCCTTCATGGCCTTCTGGTGGGGCGAGTACGCCCTGGCCCGGGATCCCGAGCTGGACGCACACGTGCAGGATCTCGAGCTGCGGGCCTCAGAGGCCACCGACAACGCCGAGGCGAAGGCGCTCCTCGAAGAGGCGGCGAGGATTCGTCACCGGGTGCAGCAGCTGGAGCCCGGCGAGTGACCGACGGTTTCATGGGGCCGCCGTGGCAGATGGACTGGCGGCTCGATGCTCTCGCTGTGCTCGAAGCGCTACCCGCGTATGCACGGGACACGGTCTACGCCGCGCGCGCCGAACTGGTCACGGCGAAGGATCCGTATTTCCGAGGTGTCGAGGCGGATGCCGATCTACCCGACGGCGTGTGGGCCCTGCCGGTCCGGTCCAGTGAGCCGCACGGCGCCCGCGCTCTCTTCTTCGATGACGGCCGTGGCTGGTTGAAGTACACCTTCGTCCCACGCTCCGAAGATCCTCAGATCACCGTGGAACAGCTCTTCTGGCAGGGATTCGAGCAGGACGAGGCGCCACCGGCAGAGGAGTAAGAGCCCCGTCAGCCGCCCCGTGTGACCGAGGCGGCTGACGGAGTCCCCCGCCTCAGGACGCCGAAGGAGTCCAGTCGCCCAGCCAGTCGCCGATCTCCTGGCCCGCGGCCTGCGCGTCGGTCAGCTGGGGGCGGTCCGTGCTTGCCGTTCCCGCTCCCGCGCCGGTGTTCTTGTATTCCGCGAAGCGGTCGTCCTTCCAGGAGAAGCCGCTCATGTCGGTCCAGGGAGCTGTCCTGATCGCCGCGCTCAGCGACGTGTTGCGGACCGTGGTCTGCGGGTCCAGCGTGGCGTCGCCGCCGGCGTGCCAGGGGCGGCCCAGGTAGAAGCTGCGGTCGGATACGTCACCGGACACCGTGGAGTTGGCGATCAGGATGCCCTTGCGGTTCGCGGCCGTGGACGGAGCTGTGACGTAGCCCGCCGACGTGCCGTTCCAGCGCTTCCTCAGGGTGATGACCGACTTGTCGATCACCGCCGTCGCCCGGCCGAAGATGAAGTCGACGTTGCCGATCACGTACGAGTTGGTCATGTAGACCCGGCCGAGGCGGTCCTTCGACGCCGTGTCCAGGAGCAGGGTGTCCTGGTCGCCGGTCACGATCACCCCGTCCAGGAACACCTTGTCGGACGCCGTGCGCAGGGCCACCGCCTGCTGGGCGATGTCCTGGTGGGCGGCCTCGTCGAAGTCGTTCGTGATGCTGAGGTTGCGCGCCTGGAAGTCGTCCGCCTCCACGGCCACGGTCGCGCTGCCGCCGGTGCCGTACGTGCCCGACCCGTCCGGCTTCGGCGTGCCGGACGCGTTGTTGTAGACGATCACCGTGTCCTTGCGGCTGGCACCCGTGCCCTGGAGGGTGACGTGCGGCTTGTTCGACGGCACCTTGACCGTCTCCCGGTACGTGCCGGGCTTGACCGCGATGACCACCCGGGAGGCGTTGTTCGCCGGGACCGCGTTCACGGCCGCCTGGACGGACGTGTACTGGCCCGAGCCGTCCTTGGCGACCGTGAGGGTGGTGGCCGCCGCCTTGACGGTCGTCGTGCTCGTGCCCAGGGAACTCCTCGGGCCCGCGCCCGACTTCACCACCGACGGCACGTCCGCCGCCTTGTCGGGCGTGTAGGCGTAGTAGCTCTTCGGGTCCCACGCCGGGCCCGTGCCGCCGCTCTCGTTGCGGCCGCTCGTGCCCGAGAAGACGTTGCCGCGCTGGACGAGGGTCGCGGTCGCGTCCTTGATCACCGGGTTGGCGACGCCCTGGAAGTAGGAGTTCTCCAGCAGCATGCTGGTGTTGCCGCGCGCGTAGTTGCCGTAGGACGACGTGATCGCGGTGCCCGGCTCGTCCACCAGGTAGTTGTTGTACAGGTGGGCGTGGGCCACGTTGTCCGTGGACGGGTTGCGCTGCTCGGTCTCGCGGATCCAGTTGTGGTGGATCGTGATGTCCGCCGTGGTGTTCTCGGTCCAGCCGATGCCGAACGCCTTGTTCTCCTGGCCGAGCCGGTTCCAGGACACGGTCAGGTACGTGGTGTCCTTGCGGCTGTCGATCAGCCCGTCCGCCATGTGCCGGATGTCGTTGTGGTCGATCCAGACGTGGTGGGCGCCGTCCATCTGGATGCCGTCGTAGTCGTGCTCCTTGTCGTTCCAGACGCCCTGGTACGCGTCCCGGATGGTCAGGTTCCGGATGATCACGTTGTGGACGCCCTGGCCGAGGAAGAAGCCGCCGCCGACGATCTGGCCCGAGGTGCCGGAGCCGATGATGGTCTTGTCGGACCGGACCTTGATCTCCTTGCCGACCGGGTCCATCGTGATCGCGGCGGCCACGACGATGATGTACGGCTGGTCGGCGGTGGCGTACTTCTCCAGGTCCGCGAGGGTCTTCACGGTGACGATCTCGCCGCCGCGCCCGCCGTACGTGCCGTTCTGCCCGAGCGCGTTCACCGAGGCGAAGCCGTCGGCGGCCTGCGTGGCCCACGCCGGTACGGCGGTCGCGGCCGAGGCGTGCGACGAGGCGCCGGGGCCGAGCAGGCCGTAGCCGAGTCCGCCCGCCGCCGCGAGCGCGAGCGGCAGCCCGGCCGCGAACGCGGCGCGGCTCCTGCGGTGACGGGGAGTGCGAGTGCTCATGAGCGACTCCAGGTGTGGTCCGTGTGGGGTGCTGCCCTGGAGTCGCCACCAAGCGGAAGAAGGTTGCCGGGTGCGGTCAGCCGGCCGCGTGGAGGCCGAAGCCCGTGCGGCCCGGCAGCTCCAGGCCCTCGCGCAGCCGCATCGACGGCATCTCGTAGTCGCCGTAGTTCTGGCGGCGGTACGGGACCGGGTCGGTGTCCTCCAGGGTCAGCAGCCGCTTCCTCCACTGCTCGGCCGCGTCCGCGAACACCTCGGGAGCCATCCGTACCGTCCGGTACAGGACGAACGGCGGCAGCACCTCCATGCCGGGGTGGAAGAGGATGCCGTGCTGGATCGGGAAGAGGACGTCCTCGATGGGGCCGTTGATGCCGCGGTCGGAGTACTGGGACTCCGGGCCGCCGACCGTCACCGACAGCATGGCCCGCCTGCCCTTGAGGGTGCCGTCGCCGAAGCGGTCGCCGTACCGCGTCTCGTTGTGCTCGCCGACGCCGTACCCGAAGCCGTAGGTGAACACCCGGTCCACCCAGCCCTTGAGGATCGCCGGCATCGAGTACCACCACAGCGGGAACTGGAGGATCACGGTGTCCGCCCACAGCAGCTTCTCCTGCTCGGCGCGGATGTCGGCGGACAGCGCGCCGGACTCGTAGGCCCGCCCGGAGTCGTGGACCACGTCCAGCGGGCCGGAGGCGGCGTCACCGAAGTCGTCCGCGTCCACCGCGGACTTCCAGCCCATCGCGTACAGATCGCTGACCCGCACCTCGTGCCCCGCCCCGGTCAGCGTCTCCACCGCGATGTCGGTGAGCGCGCCGTTCAGCGACCGCCGCTCGGGGTGGGCGTGCACGATGAAGACCTTCATGTCTGCTCCTGCTCCTTGAGTCGAGGTGCCTTCGATCCTGGCGGGGCCGGGGCCCGCGATTCAGGGGCGCCTCCTCCGTCGGACCGGACTTCCTGGTACTGGCGGGGCCACCCAGCCGGGCGGTCCGGCGCGGATACTGGAGCGATGGACGATCTGGCCGACTTCCTCCGCACACGGCGAGCCCGGGTCCGCCCCGAGAGCGCCGGCATCCGGCCCGACTCCCGCCGCCGCGTGACCGGGCTGCGGCGCGAGGAGGTCGCGCACCTGTCGGGGGTGAGCGTCGACTACTACGTCCGGCTGGAGCAGGGCCGGGCGCGGCAGCCCTCGGTGCAGGTGCTCGACGCGCTCGCCCGCGTCCTCGGCCTGGACGACGTGGAGCGCGAGCACCTGCACCGGCTCGCCCGCCGGGTGGTGGGCGAGCCGCGGCGGGCCACCTCGGCAGGGCCGCGTCCCGGGCTGCTGCGGGTCCTGGAACTGATCACCGACGCCCCCGCGTTCCTCATCGACCACCGGCTGACCGTGCTGGCCGCGAACCGCCTCGGCGACATGATCTACAGCCGGCCGGCCAAGGGCCTGAACATCGCCCGGCACCTCTTCCTGAGCGAGGAGGGGCGGGAGCTGTTCGCCGACTGGGAGAACTGCACCCTCGACGTCGTCGGCCATCTGCGGCTGGCGGCCGGCCGCTGCCCCGGCGACCGGGAGCTGGCCTCCCTCATCGGCGAACTCGCCATGCACAGCGAACGCTTCCGGCAGCTGTGGGCGCGCGCCGACGTCCGCACCCGCACCCACGGTCCCAAGGCGTACCACCACCCGGCGGTCGGCTACCTGGAACTGCACCAGGAGAACTTCGCCCTCCCGGACGTCACCGGAGCGGAGCTGATCATCCAGTCGGCCGCCCCCGGCACCGCCGCCCACGACAACCTGCGCCTCCTCGCCAGCCTCGGCGCGACCGCCCAGGAGACCCGGGGTGCCCCGGCCGTCGAGCGGCCGGAACAGGCGGCGGACGGCGCCTGACTCAGCCGGCCGCCCTCTCCGGGGTCTCCGGCGGCGGGGTCGGGGCGCCCGGCAGGCGGACCGTGGCGACCGTGCCGGTGCCCTCGGCGCGGGCCAGGGTGACCTCGCCGCCCGCCTGCCGGACCGTACGGGCCACGATGGACAGGCCGAGACCGGAGCCGGGCAGCGCGCGGGCGCCGGGGGAGCGCCAGAAGCGGTCGAAGACGTGCGGGAGTTCCTGCTCGGGGATGCCGGGGCCGTGGTCGCGGACCGTCAGCACTCCCTCGTGCAGGCCCACCTCGACCGTGCCGCCCTCGGGGCTGAACTTCACCGCGTTGTCCAGGATGTTGACCACGGCCCGCTCCAGCGCGGACGGCTCCGCCCGGACGTACCAGGGCTCCAGGTCGGCGGTGATCGACAGCTCCGGGCCGCGCAGCCGGGCCCGGCGCAGGGCGGCTTCCACGGTGTCCCGGAACGAGACCACCTGGACCCGCTCCCCGCGCTGCCCCTCCGAGCGGGACAGCTCCTGGAGGTCGCCGATCAGCGCGGCCAGCTCGGTCATCTGCGCCTTCACCGAGGCGAGCAGCGCCTTGCGGTCCTCGGGAGGCAGCGGCCGGCCCGTCTCCTCGCTGCGGGTCAGCAGCTCGATGTTGGTCCGCAGCGACGTCAGGGGCGTCCGCAGTTCATGGCCGGCGTCGGCGATCAGCTGCTGCTGGAGGTCCCGGGAGCTGGCCAGCGAGGCGGTCATCGAGTTGAACGACCGGGACAGCCGGGCCACCTCGTCCTCGCTGTCCTCCTCCACCGGGATGCGCACGCTCAGGTCCTCGGTCCGCGCGACGTGCTCCACGGCCTCGGTGAGCCGGTCCACCGGGCGCAGCCCGACCCGCGCCACCGCGAGCCCGGCCGCGCCGGCGCCGAGGACCCCGATGGCCGACACCAGCAGCAGGATCAGGGCGAGGTCGCTGAGGTTCTGCTGCGTGCTCTTGAGCGGGATGGCGACGAGCACCCCGACATTGGGCCCGCGCTCACCGGTCGTGGACGCGGTCGCGAGCAGCGGCCTCGTGAGCACCCGTACGTCGTTGCCCTCGCTGTCGGTGCCGTTGCGGAAGTAGAGCGTGTTGACGTCCAGGTGCCGGATCTCCGACTTGTCCGCCTCGGTGACGTTGATCTTCGCCGAGGCGCCCCCGAACAGGCAGACCTTGCCGTCCTCCGTCACCACCTGGGAGTACCGGTCCCGGAAGGGGTTGTCGGAGGGCGCGGTGTCCGTGCAGCGGGTGAGGGCCAGCAGCACCTGGTCGGACTGCGTCGTGTTCTTCAGCGACTTGCGCAGATCCTCGTCCACCTGGTCGTACAGCTTGCGTTCCACGATGAACCAGCAGGTCATCGACACCGCCGCCACCGCGAACGCCACCGCCGCCGCGACCAGCATCGCCAGCCGCGCCCGGATCGGCAGCGCCCGGTACCGGCGCACCAGACGCCTCACTCGGCGCCGCCCTGCCTCAGGACGTAGCCCACGCCCCGCACGGTGTGCACCAGGCGCGGCTCGCCGCCCGCCTCGGTCTTGCGGCGCAGGTACATCACGTACACGTCCAGCGAGTTGGAGGACGGCTCGAAGTCGAAGCCCCACACCGCCTTCAGGATCTGCTCCCGGGTGAGCACCTGGCGCGGGTGGGCCATGAACATCTCCAGCAGGGTGAACTCGGTGCGGGTCAGCTCCACCGGCCGGCCGCCCCGGGTCACCTCCCGGGTGGCCAGGTTCATGCGCAGGTCGGCGAAGGTCAGCGCCTCGTCCTGCCGGGCCTCGGCGGACACCGCCGCCGCGTAGGAGCTGCGGCGCAGCAGGGCGCGGATCCGGGCGAACAGCTCGTCCAGCTCGAACGGCTTGACCAGGTAGTCGTCGGCGCCCGCGTCCAGGCCGGTGACCCGGTCGCCGACCGTGTCGCGGGCGGTGAGCATCAGGATGGGGGTGGTGTCCCCGGTGCCCCGGATGCGGCGGGCCGCCGTCAGGCCGTCCATGCGGGGCATCTGGATGTCCAGCACCAGCAGGTCCGGCCGGCAGGCACCCGCCTTCTCCAGGGCGTCCGCCCCGTCGACGGCGACCTCGGTGTCGTACCCCTCGAAGGCCAGGCTGCGCTGCAGGGCCTCGCGCACGGCCGGCTCGTCGTCGACGATCAGGATGCGCTGGGGGTCACGGTCGCCATCGGCGGGGCTCATCGCTCGCGATTCCTCGGGGTGCGGTGGGGCGGGTGCGGACGTCTCTCAGCGTGCCACGTCCCGCGGGCCGCCGGGGGACGCGCGGGCCGGTCAGGTCCGGACCGTGCTCAGCCGGTGCAGCGGGACCTTGCGGCGGTGCCGGCGGACGGCGGAGGTGCGCAGGCCCATCAGCTGCGGGACCGGGGTCACGGCCGGGGGCGCCACCTCCGGGGCGCGGGGCGCCGGGACGGGCACGTGCAGCTCGGACACGATGGACAGGGCGAGGGTGAGGCCGGCGGGGCCGCGTTCGGCCATGCGGTGGGGAACGTGCTTGATCATGACCTGCTCCTTGCTGACTCGTGCGCCGGCTGGGCGCTTGAGTGGTCTAGCTGGTGCCGCCCGCCCGCAGTGCGGCCAGGTCGGACTTGACGGTGTTGACCGGGATGGCGAAGCCGAGACCGATGCTGCCCGCGTCCGAGGACGAGGACGCCTGCGAACCCGACGAGTACATCGCGGAGTTGATGCCGATGACCCGGCCGTTCGCGTCGAACAGCGCGCCGCCGGAGTTGCCCGGGTTCAGGGACGCGTCGGTCTGTATCGCCTTGTAGGTGGTCGTGGACGAGCCGGTGTCGCCGTTGAACTCACGGCCGCCGAACTGGAACGGCCACTGGCCGTCGCCGCCCTGTCCCTGTTGCTGGCCCTTGTTCTCGTCGGTGGAGACGGTGACGTCCCGGTCCAGGGCGGACACGATGCCGCTGGTCACGGTGCCGGTCAGGCCCTCGGGGGAGCCGATGGCGACGACCGGGTCACCGACCCGCACGGCGTCGGAGTCGCCGAGCGCCGCCGCCTTCAGGCCCTTGGCCCCCCGCACCTTGATCAGCGCGAGGTCCTTGGAGGCGTCGGTGCCGAGCACCTCGGCGGTGTGGCTCTCGCCGTCGCTGGTGCGCACCTTCACCGAGGTGGCGCCGGAGACGACGTGGTTGTTGGTGACGATCTCGCCGTCCGAGCCGATGATCACGCCGGAACCGGTGGAGGAGCCGCCCGCGAGGGTCGCGTTGATCTCGACCACGCTCGGGCCGGCCGCGGCGGCGATCGCGGCGACGTCGCCGCGCTTGGCGGTCGGCACCGCGGGGGCGCCGACGGCGGCGGTCGTGTCCTTGCCGGTCAGCTCCTGGACCGTGTAGGCCGTGGCGCCGCCGACCGCCGCCGCCACCAGCGCGACGGCCGAGAGCAGGGCCACCGGTCCGCGGGTCCGCTTCTTCCCCGGCCGGGGCTCCGGCGCCGGCGGGTGCGGCGGCGGGGGCGGCCATTCGGGGTTCACGGAGTAGGCGGGGGAAGAGTACGGCTGCTCGTAAGTGCCCTGGCTCTCGGTCATGTCACAAGAGTCCCCCGTGACCATGAGAGCTTCCTGAGTGCACGCTGAGAAGCCCGGCAGAACCGCGTTTGCCCGATATGAAGACGGGGAGGGAGGCGTGTCCCTCAGCCCTCGCACCCGCAGCTCTGGCGTACCACCAGGCGGGACGGGAACGTCTTCAGCCGCTCCCGGCGGGAGCCCGCCACGCGCAGACCGTCGTCCAGCACCAGGTCGACCGCCGCCCGGGCCATCGCCGACCGGTCGGAGGCCACCGTGGTCAGCGGCGGATCGGCGAGCGCGGCCTCCTTGATGTCGTCGAACCCGGCCACCCCCAGCTCGCCCGGCACGTCGATGCGCAGCTCGCGCGCGGCCCGCAGCAGACCGATGGCCTGGTCGTCAGTGGAGCAGAAGACCGCCGGCGGGCGCCGGGGCCCGGCGAGGATGTCCAGGGCGACGCGATAGGCGTCGTAGCGGTTGTACGGCGCCTCGAACAGCCGGCCCTCGATGGGCAGCCCCGCCTCCGCCATGGCCCGCTTCCAGCCCTCGACGTGGTCGGAGACCGGGTCGCCGACGGCCGGGGTCTGCGCGGTGCCGCCCATGCAGGCCACGTAGTCGTAGCCGTGTTCCAGCAGGTGCCTGACCGCGAGCTGGGCGCCGCCGAGGTCGTCCGTCACCACGGCCACGTCGTCGATGGCCTCCGGCCGCTCGTGCAGCAGCACGATCCGGGCGTCCCAGGCGTCGATCTCGGCGGCGGCGAGGTCGTTCAGCGCGTGGGAGACGAGGATCAGGCCCGAGACCCGCATCCCGAGGAAGGCGCGCAGATAGTGCACCTCGCGCTCGCCGATGTAGTCGGTGTTGCCGACCAGCACCATCTTCCCGCGCTCGGAGGCTGCCTGCTCGACCGCGTGCGCCATCTCGCCGAAGAACGGCTGGCGGGCGTCGGGGATGATCAGTCCTATGAGGTCGGTGCGGCGGGAGGCCATGGCCTGCGCCACCCGGTCGGGCCGGTACCCCAGTTCCTTGATCGCGGCGAGGACGCGCTCGCGCGTGGCCGGGGCGACCGGCCGGGGTCCGTTGTTGATGACATAACTGACGACGGCGGTGGAGGTCCCAGCCAGCCGTGCCACGTCATCCCGAGTCACCTTGGCCACGCGCGGAGTCTACGCGGATGGACCCCTTCTGGGCAGGGCGTATCACCAGGCGGCCAGGAGACCCGGCGGCGGCCGGGCCCCGCCCGGGCGGTGCCCGGGGACCGGTCAGGCCTCGGCGTGCACCTCGGCACCGGTGGGCACGGCGGTCGCGCCCGCCTGTTCCGCCTTCGCCCGCGCGGCCTTGCCCTTGGCCTCCTCGGCCGACCGGTCGGTCTTCTCGGGCGTGACGAACCGGTAACCGACGTTCCGGACGGTGCCGATCAGCGACTCGTGCTCCGGGCCGAGCTTGGCCCGCAGCCGCCGTACGTGCACGTCGACCGTCCGGGTGCCGCCGAAGTAGTCGTAGCCCCACACCTCCTGGAGCAGCTGGGCGCGGGTGAAGACCCGGCCCGGGTGCTGCGCGAGGTATTTGAGCAGCTCGAACTCCTTGAAGGTCAGGTCCAGGACCCGGCCCTTGAGCTTGGCGGAGTAGGTGGCCTCGTCCACGGACAGGTCGCCGTTGCGGATCTCCATGGGGGAGTCGTCGTTGACGATCTGCTGGCGGCCCATGGCGAGGCGCAGTCTGGCCTCGACCTCGGCGGGACCGGCGGTGTCGAGCAGGACGTCGTCGATGCCCCAGTCGGCGGTGACGGCGGCGAGGCCGCCCTCGGTGACGACGAGGACCAGCGGACAGCCGGGGCCGGTGGAGCGCAGCAGCTGGCACAGGCTGCGCACCTGGGGCAGGTCGCGGCGGCCGTCGACGAGGATGACGTCGGCACCCGGCGTGTCGACCAGCGCGGGGCCCTCCGCCGGGGCCACCCGCACGTTGTGCAGGAGCAGACCGAGGGCGGGCAGCACCTCTGTCGACGGTTGAAGGGCGTTGGTCAGGAGCAGCAGAGAACTCATACGTCTGGTTCCTCCTCGGTCCCTGCGAGGACGCTGTGCGGACGGGCACTGCTCTGCGATCCCGAAGGCCCCGTACACCCGCGGGACCCTGGGGAATCCCGCTCGTATACAACGCTTCCGAAAGCACAAAAGGACCCGGGGGCTACGCTGCCCGAGTCCTCTGCCCAGCAGAATAGCCCACATGAACAACCGACCGGCAGGTGATGCGGCCCGTCCCACCGATCGTCCGGATTACGGGACGGCCGGAAGTGGCCAGGTCCGGGTCTTTCTCCGCACGGCAGACGGCGTGCCGGTCGAATCCGTATACGATCCGGGCGCCGGTGCCGTATACGAAGGCTTTGCCGGCCCTTTGGCAGCCGCTGCTCCGGGCTCCCGCGATCTCGCGTTCGTGATCGCCCACGGCTTCACCGGGGACGTGGACCGGCCGCACGTGCGCCGGGTGGCCGGCGTGCTGCGCGGCCGCGGAGCGGTCGTCACCTTCTCCTTCCGGGGCCACGGACGCTCCGGCGGCCGGTCCACCGTCGGCGACAAGGAGGTGCTGGACCTCGCCGCCGCCGTGGAGTGGGCCCGCCGTCTCGGGCACGCGCGCGTGGTCACCGTCGGCTTCTCCATGGGCGGCTCGGTGGTCCTGCGGCACGCGGCGCTGCACCCCGGCACGATGGACGCCGTGGTCGCGGTGAGCGCGCCCGCCCGCTGGTACTACCGGGGCACCGCCCCCATGCGCCGGCTGCACTGGCTGGTCACCCGCCCCGAGGGCCGCCTGGTCGGGCGCTACGGCCTGCGCACCCGCATCCACCACCGCGACTGGGACCCGGTCCCGCTCTCCCCGGTGCAGGCCGTCCCCCGGATCGCCCCGACCCCGCTGCTCCTCGTGCACGGCGACCGCGACGGCTACTTCCCGCTGGACCACCCCCGGATGCTCGCCGAGGCGGCCGGCGACCACGGCGAACTGTGGATCGAGGCGGGCATGGGCCACGCCGAGCACGCGGCGGACGACGCCCTGGTGGCCCGGATCGGGGACTGGGCGGTGTCGGCGGCGGGCTAGCCTGACTCACACTGTCTTTGACTTTTCTCGTTCTTGCCGTCGATTGAGGATTCAGATGCCCAAGGTCACGGTCCGCTACTGGGCCGCCGCCAAGGCCGCCGCCGAGGTCGCCGAGGAGCCGTACGAGGCGGACACGCTGGCCGGTGCGCTGGCCGCCGTCCGCGCACGCCACCCCGGTGAACTCACCCGCGTGCTCCAGCGTTGCTCCTTCCTCGTCGACGGCGATCCCGTCGGGACCCGCGCGCATGAGACGGTACGGCTGGCCGACGGCGGCACGGTCGAGGTGCTCCCGCCGTTCGCAGGAGGGTGAGCATGACCGACCAGCCGTACGAGGGCGGCCCCTACCAGGGCCACGACCCCTATCAGCAGCAGCCCCCGCAGCAGTGGCCCGGACACGAGGAGCAGTACGGGCACGATCCCGAGACGACCCAGCAGTGGCAGGGCCAGACCTGGGAGACCCAGACGCACCCGGCGGTGCCGGCGGAACAGACGCCGTACCAGCAGCCGTACTACCAGGAGCCGCAGGCGCGGTACCAGGAGCCTCGGCCGCAGTACCAGGAACCGCAGTACCAGCAGCCCCAGCCGCAGTACCGGCAGCCGCAGCAGGCCCAGCAGTACGCGGACCCGTACGCGGGAGCGTATGAAGGGGCGCACGCCGGTATGCACACCGGGGCGCGCAACGATTCGTACGCCGAGGCGTACGCCCCTGCTCAGGGATCCGGACCGGCCCCGGCGGCGACTCCCGCCCCGGCCCCGGTGCCCGCACCGGCCGCCCCCGTCGCGGCCGAGGGCGCCGAGTCGGCCGACGAGCCCGCCTACGGCCCGGCCACCCTCGCCGGCAACGCCCGGATCACCGACGCGCAGCGGGCCCGCCTGGAGGGACGTTCGCCGATCATCGCGCCCGGCATGCAGCCGGCCGCGCTCACCGCGCTGCTGGGCCTGCTGCTGGCCGCGGCGGCGCCCGTCGCGTCGTACGCCCTGGTCGTGCCGCTCGTGGTGCTCCAGGCGGTGACGGCCGCGGGCTGGTTCCGGCTGAACGGCATGTGGCCCGCCCGGCAGGGCATCGCGCTGGCCTTCGCGGGCGCGCTGACGGCCGACGCGGCGGTCCTCGCGGCCGGGCGCGACCACGCCCTGGTGGCCATCCTCGGCTCGCTCGGCCTGTGGGTGCTGCTCTCCCTCGTCCTCCAGCTGCGCTCGCACGCCTCGCCCGACGAGCGGCTCAGCGGCCTGATGGCCACGATCGTCTCGGCGGCCCTCGCGGTGCTGGCCACCGGCTATCTGGCCGCGGGCGCGCACGAGGTGTCGGTGGGCGCGGCGGCCGTCGCGGCGGCGGTCGTGGCCCGCGCCCTGCCCCTGCCGGTCCCGGCCCGGGTCGTGGCCGCGCTGCTCGCGGCGGCGGGCGCGGGCGTCGTGGCGGGCGGCATGACCGGCCTCGGCTCCCAGGGCGCCGTCCTCGGCGCGGCGGCCGGGGTGTGCGCCCTGATCGGCCACCGGGTGGCGAGCTACGACTACCCGTCCCGGTTCGTGCACTTCACGGCGGGCGTCGCCCTGCCGCTGTCGGCGGCGGCCCCCGTGGTGTGGGCGCTGGGCCGCGCGCTGGGCTAGCCCGGCCCGCCCGTGCCGTGGGCATATGGGGCCGGTAGGCATCGGGCCAATCCACCCGGCCACACGGCCCCCTCCCGGCCCAGGGGTTGCCGCCCGTGCGGACCGGCCGGCGGTTCGGGGAATTCCCCCGGAGATCCAATTCCGCGCCGTCGGCCCGCCGGCCTGCGTTTTCCCTGATCGTCACGGTTCCGGCAGATGCTCTTGGCCGTAAAACGTGCCTTCCGGATCGGCAACCGTTGATCAGGCTCTGACCCCTATCTAGCCTCTTCAGGAGTCTTCACCGGGCCCAGACGCGCGTCGTCTTCGCCGAACACGTAATCCCCAGCCGAGCATGGGAGATCACCGTGAGCAGCAATGGGCAGGAAAGCACTGTCGTCAACCCCCTGGAGCCGAGCGCCATCCGCCGCCTGGCGCACCACTACCACCGGTACGGCATCGTCACCGTCACCGATCTGATCCGAGAAGAGACCCGCAAAAGCGTACGGGCCGAGGCGGACCGGCTGCTGGAGAAATACGCCGAGCGGCGCGACCTCCGCCTCCAGACCACCGGCTACACCCGCCGCTCGATGTCCGTGGTGCAGAGCGAGACGATCGCCGGAAACAGCGAACTGGTCACCTCGATCTACGCGAATCCGGAACTGCTCGGCGCGCTGGAGCGCATAGCCGGCGAGAAACTCCACCCCTGCCCCAAGGCCGACGAGGAATTCCTCATCACCCGGCAGGAACGGAGCGGGGACACGCACGGCTGGCACTGGGGCGATTTCAGCTTCGCCCTGATATGGGTCCTCCAAGCGCCGCCCATAGAAATCGGCGGCATGCTCCAGTGCGTGCCGCACACGGAATGGAACAAGGACGACCCGCAGATCCACCAGTACCTGGTCGACAACCCCATCCACACGTACCACTTCCTGTCGGGCGACGTGTATTTCCTGCGCACCGACACCACGCTCCACCGCACGATTCCGCTGCGCGAGGACACCACCCGCATCATCCTCAACATGACGTGGGCGGGCGAGCGGGACCTGCGGCGCGAGCTCCAGGGCGACGACCGCTGGTGGGAGGACGCCGACGTGCCGGCCGCCGCCGCCCTGGAGGAGTGACCGGCACCCGTTCCCCCGGCCCGGCCAGGACCTGACACACCTCTCCGCTTTCCCCTGCTTTGCCCAGCTTTCTCCCGCGACGAGGGACCACCATGACGGATCTGAACACCCCCGAAGCCAAGCCGCTGACGGACCACTTCGACCACGTGGAGCCGGGAATCCGCCGGCGGATCGCCGTGCAGGACCCGGAGGTCAAGGACTACCTGGACGGCGTGCTCGCGAAGATCGCCTCGCACCGGGGCGTCGAGCACCCGTACCTGAACGCGTACCGCACCACGGCGCTCACCCCCGAGCAGGAGCGCCTGATGTTCAGCGAGTGCTACTACTTCTTCCGCTACCTCCCCTTCTACATCACGGGAATGGCGGTCAAGACGCGCGACGAGATGATCCTGCGGGAGATCATCCTGAACGTGGCGGACGAGGTCGGCGGCGAGGTCACGCACTCCACGCTCTTCGCCGACTTCCTCGCCCGGATCGGCATCGACAAGGAGCACCTGGACGGCTACGAACCGCTGGACGTCACCAAGCGGCTCAACGACGGCATCCGGGTCCTGTACACCGAGTCGCCGATCCACAAGGCCCTCGGCGCGCTCTACGCCGACGAGACCATGTCGTCCATCATGGTCTCGAAGATCAACGACGGGCTGCGCAACCAGGGCTACGACGACGACCTGCGCCACTTCTGGCAGCTGCACATCGACGTCGAGGTCGGGCACAGCAACTCCGTCTTCAACGCCATCGCCCCCTACGTCCACTCGGCCGCCACCCGCGCCGAGTTCGAGTCGGGCGCCTACGAGTTCCTCGGGCTGGTGGAGGACTACTGGGACGGCGTGCAGCGGCTCGTGGGCCTCGACGCATGAGCCCAGCGGCATCCGGCACCACCGGGCCGGCCGACGGCCTGCGGCACATCGCCGCCGGCCGGCCCGTCCCCGGGTCCGTGCACTCGGTGTCCGTCTCCATCCCCGACGTGGCCTCGGTCATCGGCTACGAGTCGCACGACCCGGCCACCCTGAGCCGCATCTCCTGGGGCTACCCGCGCTTCAGGCCCCACCCGTACGTGGCCCGGGTGGCGGAGCTGGCCGCCCGGGAGGACGGGGAGCCGGGCGGGGCGCTGCTGCCGACCCGCTCGGCGCGCGCCGCGCGGGCCGCCGCGGCCTACGCGGGCCTGCCGCCCGACGCGGTGCGCGACCTCACCCTCGGCGGACACGTCCTGTCCGGGGTGCGGCTGCCCGCCCGGGGACCGGAGGCGGCGCGGGCGCGGGCCCACGTCATGCACACCGGCGGCCACCTGTCCTCCCGGCAGGCGGAGGACGTGCTGTGGGACGCGGGCCTGATCGACGGCCGGCAGCCCGAGGAGACGGCGGACGAGTCGCCCGGCGCGGCCGTCGCGGCGGCCCTCGCCGACGCCTACGGCGTGCCCGGCCCGCAGTACGTGGCGCTGCGCAACAGCGGCATGAACGCGGTGGCGGCGGCCATCGAGGCGGTCACGGAGATCCAGCGGGACAGCGGGCGGCGCCGCTGGCTCCAGCTCGGCTGGATCTTCTTCGACACCATGCACCTGTTCGAGAAGAAGGTCGTGGACGCCGAGCACACCACCGTCCCCGACCCCTTCGACCTGGCGGAGGTCGCCCGGGTCGCCGCCGCGCACGCGGGCGAACTGGCCGGCATCGTCGCGGAGATCCCGAGCAACCCCGGGCTGAGCGTCCCCGACCTGCCGGCGCTGCGCGAGATCGCCGACCGGGCCGGCTGCGCCCTCGTCGTCGACGCGACGATCGCCACCCCGCACAACGTCGACGTGGTGCCGTACGCCGACGTGGTCTGCGAGAGCCTGACCAAGTACGCCACCGGCTCCGCCGACGTGCTGATGGGCGCGGTGGTGGTCGCGCCCGGCTCCCCGTTCGCGCGGGACCTGCTGTCCGTGCTGCCGCGGTACGGCGACGAGCCCTACCGCCGGGACACGGCCCGGGTGGCCGCCCGTATCCGCGGCTACGCCGAGCGGATGGAACGGGTGAACGCGGGCGCCCTCGCCCTCGTCGAGTGCCTGGACCGCCACCCGGACGTGGTCCGCGGCACCGGCTGGCCGCTCGATGCCCGCTCCGCCGCCAACTACCGCAAGGTGGCCCGGGACGCCGGCGGTCCCGGCGGACTGCTCATGGTGGATCTCAAGGTCCCGCTGGAGCAGGTCTACGACCGGCTCGCGGTGGCCAAGGGGCCCAGCTTCGGCGCGGAGTTCACCATGGCGTCCCCGCAGGTCTTCATCGCCCACTACGACCTGCTCACCACCGCCCGGGGGCGGGCCGCGCTGCGCGAGCGCGGGCTGCACCGGGACATGCTGCGGGTCTCCGTCGGCACCGAGCCGCCCCAGGCGGTGGTGGAGACCTTCGAACGGGCCCTGCGGCCCGGCTGACCGGCGCGCCGGGGAAGGAGGCGGGGCGGGTCCCCGGGACCCGCCCCGCTCTCGGCCGGTCAGCCGGCGGCGGGGGCGAGCAGGACGGTCCGCGCGGCCTCGCTGTAGCGCTCGGCCGCCTCGAACGTGGGCGCCAGCGCGGTGAGTTCCACGAAACCGCACGTCTTCAGCGCGCCCAGGACGTGCAGCGCGACGCCCTCGCCCCGGTCCCGGCGGTACAGCAGGTCCTCGGCGCGCAACCGGGCCACGGCGCTCTCCGGGTCGAGACGGCCCAGCGCGCCGGGGTCGAGGATCCGGCCGTGGACGTAGCACATGGCCTGCCCGTCCGGCCGGCGCAGCCGCCCGTCCGCGTCCACCTCCCGGCCGACCAGGGCCTCCGCGTAGCGCAGGACGTGGCTGGGGCCGACCTTGCGCAGATTGATCTCCACGGCGAGCGGGCCGCGCTCCCCGGCGATCACGAAGTCCACGCCGAAGCTGCCCCGGTGGCCGAGCGAGGCGAGCACCTCGCCGGTCCGGGCCACCGCGTCCGTGATGGCGGCCTGCCACCGCTCCTCGGCCGGGTACCGGCAGCCCCAGTACTGGCCCCCGGAGAGCACCTGGTCGTGGCAGGCGAGCACCTTCACCGTGCCGTCGGCGCGGATGCGGCCCTGGCCGCTGGGGGAGGAGGCGACGTCCTCCAGGAACTCCTCCACGATCACGCCCTCGCCGGCCAGCTCCCGGTGGAACTCCTCGGCGGACATCCGGATCACCTCGGCCGAGCCGAGCAGGTCCCCGGTGCCGGCGTACTTCCGGCAGTCGATCAGCACATTGCCGACCGAGGCCGCCCAGGTGCTCGCGCTGACCTTGACCAGCACGTGCCGGGGCCGGTCCGGTCCGCCGGCCAGTCGCCGGATCGCGGCGTCCACCTCCGCCTCGCTGCGCAGCGCCTCGGCCCCGCCGCCGGGCACCGGCACACCGGCCCGCAGCAGGATCTCCTTGCTGCCCGCTTTGCCGCCCCAGCGGGTGACCAGGGAGGCGTGGCCCTCGTCCGGCTCGGCCCCGGTCCTGCGGGCCAGTTCGTCCAGCGCCTCGGACGCCATGAAGTGCACGATCCCGGCCCGCGCGGTCTTGCCGGCCGCGTCCCGCAAAGCGGCCACGAGGCCGTCGTCGCCGAGGACCAGGTCGTCCAGCGGGCGCGGCCGGCGGGCGTCGGGGGTGAGCAGGGTCAGCCGCTCGCGGGCGCTTACGATCATCCGGTCGTCAAAACCGAAAACATCACGGAAATGGTATTCGAGGGTGTAGGGGTCGACGGGTTCCGAGGTGACGACGACGGCTCTTTGCTCCGGGTCCTTCAGGCTCCACAGATAACCCAGGCTCCGCTCGGCGGAGTAACGCAGATACGGCACCTCTTCCAGCATGCGATCGGCGTAGTTGAGCGCGTAGATCAGGATCTGCGTGTCACCGGAATCTGCCATACGGGGAGATTAGGGGTGGCGTCCGGGGAATGGTAGTGGAATCGCCCGTTCCGGTGGCGCTCGGAATTCACTCCGTCATGCCCGTATTCCACATTCACGCTTTCGTGTGGCATATGCCGAAGGGCCGCATCCCCGCCGGCGTCCAACCCCGGGGATGCGGCCCTTCAGCCGTCACGGTGAGCCCTGTCGGTACGGGCCCGGTCCAGCGCGCTCAGACCGCGATGGCGACCTCCGCGAGCCCGCCCTTCTGGGCGACGACCGTACGGTCCGCGGTCGCGCCCGGCACCAGGGCGCGCACCGTCCACGTGCCCTCGGCCGCGTAGAAACGGAACTGGCCGGTCGCGGAGGTGGGGACCTCCGCGGTGAACTCGCCGGTCGAGTCCAGCAGCCGGACGTAACCGGTCACCGGCTCGCCGTCGCGGGTCACCTGACCCTGGATCGTGGTCTCACCGGGCTTGATCGCCGAGGCGTCCGGGCCGCCGGCCTTCGCTCCGCACATGTCGTACTCCTGAGGGGTTTGAGGGGGGCGGACTTACTTGTTGGCGCCGAGCTCGATCGGCACGCCGACCAGGGAGCCGTACTCGGTCCAGGAGCCGTCGTAGTTCTTGACGTTCTCCACGCCCAGCAGCTCGTGCAGCACGAACCAGGTCAGGGCCGAGCGCTCACCGATGCGGCAGTAGGCGATCGTGTCCTTGGCGAGGTCGACGTTCTCCTCGGTGTAGAGGGCCTTCAGCTCCTCGTCCGACTTGAAGGTGCCGTCATCGTTGGCGTTCTTCGACCACGGGATGTTCCGCGCGCTCGGCACGTGGCCCGGACGCTGCGACTGCTCCTGCGGCAGGTGGGCCGGGGCGAGCAGCTTGCCGGAGAACTCGTCGGGCGAGCGCACGTCGACCAGGTTCTGCGCGCCGATGGCCGCCACGACGTCGTCGCGGAAGGCACGGATCGAGGTGTCCTGCGGCTTGGCCTGGTACCGGGTCTTCGGGCGCTCCGGCACCTCGTCGCCGGCCACCAGCTCGCGGGCGTCCAGCTCCCACTTCTTGCGGCCGCCGTCGAGGAGCTTGACGTTCTCGTGGCCGTAGAGCTTGAAGTACCAGTAGGCGTAGGACGCGAACCAGTTGTTGTTGCCGCCGTAGAGGACCACCGTGTGGTCGTTGGCGATGCCCTTCTCCGACAGGAGCTTCTCGAAGCCCTCCTGGTCGACGAAGTCACGGCGGACCGGGTCCTGGAGGTCCTTGGTCCAGTCGATGCGGATCGCGTTCTTGATGTGGTTCTTCTCGTAGGCGGACGTGTCCTCGTCCACTTCCACGATGGCGATGGTCGGGTCGTCCAGGTGCTCCTGGAGCCAGTCGGCGTCGACCAGGACGTCGCTGCGGCTCATGCTCTTCTCCTCCGGGGCAGTCGCGGCGGGGCGTGCGTATAGAGAGGGGTGCGCTCGGTGCCCGAGCGGCACACGGATGCCCTGACGGCAGGGCGGATGAGGGACGCGGGAGCCGGGGCTTCCGCTCAGAAGGGGCGACAGAGCATGGCGGCCACGCGGCACAGGTCCACTGCCCGCCGCTTAGTGAGATCCGCTTGTCCCCGCGGCCGGAGGACGCTCGTCGAGTACCGCATGGGGCCGATCGTAGGGACGACGGGGCGGGCGTGTCACCGCCGTGTCACATGGCGAGACGCGATCGTCCGCATGGCGGTACGAGAAGAGCGCCCGGCCGACCCCGGGGGGCCCGCCGGACGCTCGCGCACGCGGGTGCGGCTACGGGGCGGACGCGGCCGTCTCGCCAGTCGGACGCCCGCTGTCCATCACGGGACGTCCGCTGTTCGTCCCGGGTCCCGGGCGCCTACCCCGCCAGCCGGACGTCCGAACCCTTCACGCTGATCTCGACGCCCTCCGGCGCCGCCTGTACCTTGTCCAGCTTGATCCCGCCGGGCAGCTGGTCGATGGCCTGCTGGAAGTCGGTGATCGTGCGGATGCGGTCCTCGGCGATCGCGGCGCCGGCCAGGCTGGGCAGCGAGTCCGCGTGCACCTCGACCTTGCCGTCCACCACGCCCACCGAGCTGAGCACGGACACCGTCTGCTTGATCCCGAGGGCCGGCGCGGACAGCTCCACGGCCACCTTGATCTTGCCGTTGCCTCCGTCGGAGAGCCCGGTGACCCGGGCGCTGGCCCCCGGCGTCACCTGGGTCGGCTCCGACTTGGCGGTCTTCAGCAGCTCGGCGTACGAGACCGTCCCCGTGCCGGTCGCGGTGGCCGCGGTGGCGGAGCTGTAGTCCCCGGAGAACTCCACGCCCTTCATGTGGGCCTTCAGGTCCTCGACCCGGATCGTCTGGCCGGCCTTGCCGGTGGCCGCGTCGTACTCGTCGATCCCGACCTCGACGTCGTCCAGGGAACCGCCCGCGAGCTGGGTGAGGAACGGAAAGCCCTTGATGTCCACGTCCGGGGTGGCGGTCAGCTGTTCGTTCGCCTTCAGCTTGTCCGCGGCCTCGCCCTCGGCGAAGTGCACGGCGACCCGGTCCGCGACCACGAACAGCGCGCCCAGGATCACGATGACGATCAGCAGTATGCGCAGGCCTCGCATGGGTTCCCTCGGATCGGTGGTGGCGGCGGTGGTGACGGGCGTCCGGTACGGATACGCCACGGTAACCCCGCCGGGCCGGCCGTCGGGGAATTGTGGATCAGTTGTGACAGGGCCGGCCGGCCCTACTCTGGAGCTATGTACGCCCGGCGACGGCATCTCTACTTCGCCATGATGGGGACGTGTATCGGCCTCTTCGTCCTGGCCTGGGGGGTCGTACGCATCTGGTCGGTGCCCGCGGCCGTGGGCCTGTGCGTGGTGGCCATGGTCATCCCGCCGGTCGCCGCGATGGTCGCCAACCGGCGCGGACCGGAGGACCGCTGGTGGGACGATCCCTCGGGCGACCCGGAGTCGGACGAGTGGTGGGACGAGCTGGACGGCAGGAAGCGCCCCCGCCCCTGAGGGCGGCCCGGCGCGTCAGTAGACGAGCGCCTGGGTGTCGTCGCCGAGGGCCTCCTGCACGAACACCTGCGCGCCCGCGATCCGCACGCCCTCGATGACGTCCTTCTCGGTGATCTCCCTGCGGGCGGCGCACTGCGTGCACAGCGTGATCCGCCCGGCCGCGAGGATTGAGTCGATCAGGTCGGGCAGCGGCGCGGCGTGCGGCAGCTCGAACTCGGCCGCCCGCCCCGGCAGCGCGAACCACGAGGACTCCCCGGTCAGCCACAGCGACACGTCGACCCCGCTGGCCACGGCCACGGCGGCGACCGTGAACGCCTGCGAGCACCGCTCGGGAGCGTCCGCCCCGGCCGTCACCTTGATAACGAGCTTCTTGGTCATGCCGGAAGCGTAGTCGCGGGGACGATCGCCACGACCGGCGTGGCGAGACACAGCAGGCAGAGCGCGCCGCTCACCCGGGCCCCGGCGACCCGGTGCCGCCCGCGCCGGTGCCGGGCACGGTGCCCGGGTGGAACGGCGTGACGGCGTAGGCGGGGTCGAGAGGCGCCCGGTGCCGGGGTACGTAAGGCAGCGCGTCGCGGTTCATGCGCCGTGCTCCTTCCGCAGGTGCCGGCGGAGCAGCACGTTCGCGTCGGTCTCCGCGCTCCGGTCGCACTCCGCCCGCGCCACGCCCCGCCGCTCGGCCAGCCCCAGGCAGACAGGGCAGCCGGGCACCGGCACGGGCGGCCGGCTGAGATCCCTGAGCGACGGGGGCAGGGTCGGCAGGGTTGGTGCGGGCCGACCCTCCCACTCCGGTTCGTCGTCATCACGACCTGCTCCTTTCCAGAACGCCCGTGCGCAGCGCACTTGTAGGGCTACGCTGCGTGTTCGGAGGCCTATGAGCATGGCGCGTGAAAACGGCGTTCGGGCTGTTGAGCGGCTCAACTTCCATGGGGGGCCGGGCAAATTCAGCAAATTCAACAGGAGTGCGATGCCACAGCGTTTGGCGGTGACCGGGCTACAGCAACACGGACGGCGGCGCGTGCGTAGAGGTCTCCGACGACTTCCTGAGCGCTGCCGCTTGGCGCAAGAGCAGCTACAGCAACTCGGACGGCGGTAACTGCGTAGAGGTCGCCGACAACGTCCCCTCCGTCGTCCCCGTCCGCGACAGCAAGGCCCCCGCTCGTGGCGCCCTCGTCTTCTGGGCGGACGCCTGGGCCGCCTTCGGGGACGGGATCAAGCCGGAGCGGTGACCGGCACGAAGGCGCCTGCTACCGGTTGAGGCGCAGGTGCCAGCCCTCCGCGCCTCGGATGAGGGCGGGGACGTAGGTCTCGGGCGCGGGACGGCCGGCGGCCTCCCAGGCGGTCAGCCAGTTGCGCAGGACGGCGAGGGACGGGGAATCGGGCCGGTCGGCGAGGATCGTGCCGTTCTGCTGCAGGACGGCGGCCGTTGTCCCGGTGGAGTGCCCGATGGCCCACAGGTCCGGGCTGAGGCCGGCCATGGTCAGCTGCGGGTCGGCCCGGGCGGCGGTGAAGGTCCGCCAGGACGGCCAGTCGAGCCCGCCTCCGTCGTACGGCTCGGTGTGGGCGTGCTTGAGCAGGCGGGCCAGCGCGGTGCGGGCGCCGGTGTGGAGGTGGTCGTCGCGCTCGCGCCAGGCGATGGAGATCCACGCGGGGGCCGGGGTGCGGTTCTCCCAGTCCACCCACCGGCCCGGCAGGTCGAGGTTGTCCTTCGGGGAACCGGTCGCCTCGATGTAGCCGCCGGTGAACACCGCCTCCACGGCCGGCTCGCCGCCGCTCACGCGGATTCTGGCGACCACGGTCATGTTGGGGACGGTCGCGATCGGGAGCGGGGCGACGATCAGGCCGCCGTCGATGACCTGGTCCACCCACGCCTCGGGCAGCAGCGGCGGGGTGCACCAGGCCACCATCCGGTCGTACGGCGCCCGCTCGGGGAAGCCGGCGGTGCCGTCGGCGACGTGGCAGCGGATGTGGTCGAGTCCGCGCTCGTGGTGGATGAGGTTCGCCCACTTCACGAGGTAGGCGTCGATGTCGAGGCTGGTCACGGCGCCGGTGGGGCCGACGAGTTCGGCGAGCAGGGCTCCGGAGTAGCCGGATCCGGTGCCGACCTCGGCGACGTTCATGCCGCCGTGGACGTCGAGGGTGGTGAGCTCGCGGTGGATCACGACCGGGTTGGAGCGGTGCGGGGTGGCGCCGCGACCGTCGTGGTGGGTGTAGTGGCGTTCGGGGACGGACTCGGCGGCGTCGGCGACGGCGGTCACTGCTCACTCCTTCGAGGGGCTACGGGCACTCGTATGCGACAACTGCTCCGGGCGGGTGAAGGACACGCGCCCGGCGGCTCGTCGGCGGGTCAGATCGTCAGGGCGGTGTGGTGGTGCCATCCGGCGTCCGTGTACTCGCCGACGGGGCCGTGGCCGGGCAGCCCGACCCAGGCGTGGTACTCGACCGGCGGTGGGGCGAACCGGGCCCCCAGGCACCAGTCGAGACGGCGGCCGAGCAGAGCGGCGGCGAGCACGGCGCCGAGGGAGGTCTCCATGCAGGCGGCCCGGCCCGGCCACCAGCGGGCGGTGTGCCGTACCGCGCCGACGACGGCCTCGGCCCGGGCCGCGTCCAGCTCGCGCCGGGCCAGGCGGCGGGCGAAACGGACGGCCCGGACGGTGTGCCGGAACGGCAGCCGGAGCAGGGCCAGGGCGATCGCGAACCCGGCCGCGGCGGCCAGGCGCTCGCCCAAGGTGCCGTTGCGGACGGTGGAGTACGCCTCCATGCTGGTCACGATCGCCACCCCTTCCACCAGCGGCGCGGCCGGGCTGCCGCTTCCCCGTCGTGGGCGAGGCCCTGGGCGGCCAGGGCCTCGGCGACCGTACGGACGTCGGTGGCGGCCTGCCCGGCGCCGATGCCGTACCGCTCGGCGTACTGGCCGGCGGCTTCCTCCTGGCTGGAGGAGAGCAGGAGCAGCACGGCGGCCGACGCGGTCGGCGTCAGGTAGGACCAGCGGCCGGTCCGTTCACTGAGGATCGCGCCGCCCTCGTCGGTGAGCACGGGGTGGGTGCCCTCACACAGCCGCCACACGTCCGCCCACCTCCTCCCACCACGTCGCCGGGCCGGCGGTGTGCTGCCGCAGCCACACCTCGGTGGCCACCACCAGGTGCAGGGCGCCCTGGGCGGTGGGTTGCCCGGCAGCGGCCCGGGCGAGCGCGTCGGCGACCGGCTGTTCGGTGACCAGGCCGAGTGCGGCCAGCTGCGACGACGGCCCCAGCAGGTCTCGCAGGACGGGCGCGTTGTCGCGCAGGCCCGCGTACGCGAGGGCGTTGAACCCGCCCTTCGTCGTACGGGCCAGCACGAAGCCAGGCAGCACCCGGCGGCCGGCGAACGCCGCGTCCAGCAGCGGCTTGTAGGCGCCGGGGGCGCCGCGTTGATCGGCGGGCACGGCGAGGCAGGCCCGGATCACCTCGTTGTCCAGGAACGGGGCGGCCAGCTCGATGCCGTGCCCGGTGAGCGCGAGCGCCCGCCACCCGGCAGTGTCCGCGCCGACCCGCGCGAGGTCCTGCCGGTCGGACCAGTCCGCGAGCCGGGCCGGCGCGTCGGTGAGGGTGCCCGCAGCCTCGTCCACGGCGGCCGCGAGCAGCCGCCGGGCACCCTGGGTCATCCAGTCCGCCGAGGCCAGCAGCGGCGTCCAGGCGAGGGGGCGCTGGGCCTGGGGAATCCAGTCCCGGGTGGGCCCGCGGAGATGGGCGGCCGTCTGCCGCCAGGCCCCGGCCAGGTCGGCCTTGGAGGCCGGGCGGACGCGGGCGAGGACGTGGAAGACGGAGGTGTGCCGCAGCCGGGCGTGGGCGAGGGCGTGCCGCAAGGCCCGGCGGTGCAGGCGCTCGCGCAGCAGGTCCGCGAGGTAGGAGGAGGGGGCGGACAGGACGGCGTCGCCGGCTGCGCCGGTGAAGTGCACCCCCGGGCCCGGGGTGTTCGCGGCGACCGTGTCCAGGACGGCCCGCTTGATGGACGCGGTCGCCGTGTACGCGTTCGGGGCGTCGGTGACCGGCAGAGCGGACGGGTCGTCAAGGCCCCCGTAGTACACCCTGTCCGGGGCGCCAGGGACCGTATGGTGGGTGAGCCCCGGCACGGTGGCCGCGGTGCGGACCGCGAACGCCAGGTCGTCGTCACGCAGGCGTTCGTCGGCGAACGTCACGGCGGCCACCGGCCCCCGTTGAGCGGCCAGGCACGCGAGCGTCGTGGAGTCCAGCCCCGCCAGGTCCGCGCTGACTGGCCGGCCGTCGATGCGGGCGGTGACCGCTTCGGCGAGCGCGGCCCGCACCAGCGGCGCCTGTTCGCGCAGGTCCACCCGCGGGTAGGAGACCGGCTCGTACCGCTCCACCGCCGCCCCGCCCGGGCCGAGCAGCAGCAGATGCCCGCCGGGCACCCGCTGCACATCGCGGAACAGGCCCCGGCCGGCGAGCACGTCGGGCTGCCCGAAGGCGAGATGGGCGGCGAGCGCGGTCACATCGATGGGGGCGCCGTCCAGCGCGGCGAGCGCGGACGCGGCCGTCGACCACCACGAGCCGGCCGCATCGGTCCGGTAGTACACCGGCTGCTGCCCGGCCAGGTCCCCGATCACCGCCAGGTTGTCGCCGCTGCGGGCGACGACGAGGTATGAGCCGGGCCACCGGGTCAGCGCCCGCCAGCCTTTCGCCCGTACGACCGGCAGCGCGTCCCGGAGCCGGGACTCGTCGGCACCGCACTCGCCGATCACCGCCAGCGCCGCCCGCCCGTCGCCCACCGCGCTGATCCGGTCGGCCGGCCACCCGCACGTCCACGTGCTGTCCAGCCCCGGCACCGCCCGGCCCCCGGCGGGCCGCCGGTCGCTACCGGCGGCCCCGTACCACCCCGCGCTCCACCTCATCGGTGCCTTCTCCCTTCTCCATACGTGTCGGAAGGCGAAGGCGCCGAGCCCGCCCGCCCCTGTGCCCCGGCACGGGAGCGAAGCAGGCCCGGCGCCTCCTTGCCGGGGTCAGGGCGTGGCACTCGACTCCTCACCGGGCCCCGGCCGTTCGCGGGTCAGGCGTTCTTGTACTGGGTGTCGTCGGCGGTGTCGAAGTTGTTGGTGCCCAGCGTCACCACGACGACGGCGCCGGCGTCGAGGACGACGGGGGCCTGGTAGTCCGGGGTGGTGTTCTCGTCCATGGCGGACTTCCTTCCGCTCGGTGCCCGGCCGCCTGTGCCGCCGGGCTGGTGACCGTCAGTCAACATCCGGACGCGGGCCGCGAGGAGCTGCCAGAATGTCTGCCAGCTGTAGGCCAGTTGTGAACCAGGACCGACGATCGGGCCGGACATGACCATCGGGGAACGCATCCGTGCCGCACGCGAGGCGCGGCGGCCCAGGTGCAGCCAGGAGAGGCTCGCGGACGAGCTGTCGGTGGCGCGCTGGGGGAAGGCGGGCTTTTGCGACCGGCAGCAGGTCTACCGGTGGGAGAAGGGCTTACGGGTTCCCCGGGTGTGGCTGCCGTTCATCGAACAGGTCCTCAAGGTCGATCTGTCCGAGGACAATGGAGACCGCCAGTTCGCCGATACCGTGACCTCGGTCATGCTCCTGGGAGGCAGCGACGTGGACCGACGACACTTCCTCGCGGCGTCCGCCGCTGTCGGCCTGGCCGCGCTCGACCTGCCCGACGCCGAGGCGGTCACCCGCCGCGCGAACCGGCCCGGCCCGGTCGCGGTCGGCATGGGCGAGGTGGCCGCGGTCCGCACGATGACCACCACCCTCGGCGATGCCGCCTCCGAGCTCGGCGGCGGTCACGCCCGCCACCTCGCGGTGCGCTACCTGACCGTGGACGTCAAGCGGTGGCTGGACGGCCGCTACACCGAGAAGACCGGGCGGGAACTGTTGGCCGCCACCAGCGAGCTGGTGCACCTGATCGGCTGGATGGCCCGTGACGAGGGCAACCAGGGCCTGAGCCAGAAGTACCACCTGCACAGCTACCGGCTCGCCGCCGAGGCCGGCGAGAACGAACTCGCCGCCACCGCCCTGCGCGGGCTCGCGGACCAGGCCATCGACCTCGGCCACATCCCCACCGCCGTACGGCTCGCCGAGGCCTGCGAGCAGCGCGGACGCAAACTGACCAACCCCAAGGCACTCGCGTACTACCGCAACACCCACGCCCGCGCGGCAGCCGCCGACGGTGACCGCACCGCCGCCGCCAAGCTCCTCGCCTCCGCCCAGGCCGCGATCGAGCACGCGCCCGCCCTGCCGGGGCAGTCCTGGGCGAGCCACTACAGCCACGGCAGGTGGGCCCACGAGTCCGGCATGATCCACGCCAAGCTCGGCGACCTCGCCGCCGCTGGGGAACACCTCCACCTCGCCCTCGACATCCACGGCCTCGACCGCAGGCGCACCCGGGCGATCGTGCTCGCCGATCTCGGTCACGTCCAGCTCAAGCGCGGCAACATCGAGACCGCCCTGGCCACTTGGACCGAGTTCCTCGACTGCGCCGACGGCGTGCAGTCCGTCCGGATCAACGACGGCCTGACCAACATCGCCGCCCGCCTGCCCTCGATCCCCGACAGCCCGGCCGCCGCCGAGCTCGGCGAGCGCATCGCCGCCCGCGCGTGAGGCGCCCCTGACCGACGCCGAGGTGACCTGCTACCGCACACCTCGCACAGAGGGCCGGGGCCCGGCCGCGTAAGCTGGGCTCCGGCTCTGTCGTATGCCCACCCTCGCTCAAGGAGCACCCGTGGAGATCTTCTTCGAAACCCTGCTGGTCCTGGTCTGCGTCGGCGTGCTCGCCTTCGCCGGTCTGACCGTGAAGAAGCTGTACCAGGGCCAGCGCTGACCCCCCTCTAGGAAAGCCTCCGTCATGATCGAGATCCCGTCCGACCTGCACAAGGACCTTGTCCCGCTCGCCTTCCTGCTCGGCAACTGGGCGGGCGCGGGCGTGCACGACTTCCCCGGCTCTGAGAAGTGCAACTTCGGGCAGGAGGTCAGCTTCACCCACGACGGCCGGGACTTCCTGGAGTACCGCTCCCACACCTGGGTGCTGGACAAGGACGGCAACAAGGTCCGCCCGCTGGAGTCGGAGTACGGCTTCTGGCGGATCGACGCCGACCGCAAGGTCGAGGTCACGATGACCCGCGACGACGGCGTCATCGAGATCTGGTACGGCGAGATGGCCGACAAGAAGCCGCAGATCGACCTGGTGACGGACGCCGTCGCCCGCACCCCGGGCTCGCCCGCGTACAGCGGCGGCAAGCGGCTGTACGGCTACGTGAAGAGCGACCTGATGTGGGTGGGCGAGAAGCAGACCCCCGAGGTCGCGCTGCGCCCCTACATGTCGGCCCAGCTCAAGAAGGTCGTCACCCCCGAGGACGTCGAGCGCTGGGCCAAGGCCCTCCCCGACGACATGCCGGACGACGGCATCGCTTTCTTCAAGTAGTCCTAGACTCGTCGGTGTGGTGAGCACCGACTGGAAGAGCGACCTCAGGCAGCGCGGTTACCGGCTGACGCCGCAGCGGCAGCTTGTCCTCGAAGCCGTCGACACCCTCGAGCACGCGACCCCCGACGACATCCTCGTGGAAGTGAGGAAGACGGCGTCGGGGGTCAACATTTCCACCGTCTACCGGACGCTGGAGCTGCTGGAGGAGCTGGGCCTCGTCAGCCACGCCCACCTCGGGCACGGCGCGCCCACCTACCACCTCGCCGACCGGCACCACCATCTGCACCTGGTGTGCCGGGACTGCGAGGACGTCATCGAGGCGGACGTGGGGGTGGCCGCCGAGTTCACGGCCAAGCTGCGGCAGCAGTTCGGGTTCGACACCGACATGAAGCACTTCGCGATCTTCGGCCGGTGTCAGGACTGCTCCCTGAAGGGTTCGAGTACCACGTCGTAGGCTTGCGTCATGAAGAGCCCCCTGCTGTCCCTGCCCGGCGCCGTCCCCGCCGAGGGTGTGGACGAAGGTGTCGCCGCCCACTACGGCGACCTGTTCCGCGAGCAGCGCGCCCTCGCCGACGGCACCGGTTTCGTCGACCTGTCCCATCGCGGCGTCGTCACCGTCAGCGGTGACGACCGGCTGAGCTGGCTGCATCTGCTGCTCACCCAGCACGTCAGCGACCTGCCCGCGGGCGAGGCCACCGAGGCCCTGATCCTCTCCGCGCACGGGCACATCGAACACGCGCTGTATCTGGTGGACGACGGGACGACCGTCTGGGCGCACGTCGAGCCCGGTACCCAGGACGCGCTGATCGCGTACCTGGAGTCGATGAAGTTCTTCTACCGGGTGGAGGTCGCCGACCGCACCGCCGACATCGCCGTGGTCCACCTGCCCGCCGGGTCCATCGCCGGCGTGCCGGACGGGGTCGTCGTGCGCGAGACGGCGTACGGCCGCGATCTGTTCCTGCCGCGCGCGGAGCTGGAGTCGTTCGCCGCCTCGCACGGCCCCGCCGCGGGGCTGCTCGCCTACGAGGCGCTGCGGGTCGAACAGCACCGGCCGCGGCTCGGGTTCGAGACCGACCACCGGACCATCCCGCACGAGCTGGGCTGGATCGGTACGGCCGTGCACCTGCAGAAGGGCTGCTACCGCGGGCAGGAGACGGTCGCCCGGGTGCAGAACCTGGGCAAGCCGCCGCGCCGGCTGGTCTTCCTGCACCTGGACGGCAGCGACGTGCACCTGCCGGTGCCGGGGACCGGGATCCGGGTCGCGGACGAGGGGCCGGAGGGCCGCAAGGTCGGCTTCGTGACGACGTCCGTACGCCACCACGAGCTGGGTCCGGTGGCGCTGGCGCTGGTGAAGCGGAACGTACCGGCCGACGCGCGGCTGCTGGCCGGGGAGACGGCGGCGGCCCAGGAGGTCGTGGTCGAGCCGTAGCCGCGGCCGACGGGCGCGGGGCCGTCGGCCGCGGCCTCGCGTCCCCTGCGGGCGTCGCCCCCGGCGGCGCTCACATCTCCAGCACCACCGTGAACGGACCGTCGTTCGTCAGGTTCACGCGCATCCGGGCGCCGAAGCGGCCCGTCGCCACCGTGGCGCCCAAGGCGCGGAGCTGCGCCACGACCTCGTCGACCAGGGGCTCGGCGACGTCGCCGGGGGCGGCCGCGTTCCAGGTCGGGCGGCGGCCCTTGCGGGCGTCGCCGTAGAGGGTGAACTGGCTGATCACCAGCAGCGGCGCCCCGGTGTCACCGCACGACCGCTCGCCCTGGAGCATCCGGATCGTCCACAGCTTGCGCGCCAGCCGGGCCGCCTTCTCCTTGGTGTCCTCGTGGGTCACCCCGACCAGGACGCACAGCCCCTCGCCCTCGATCGCGCCGACCGTCTCGCCGTCCACGACGACGCTCGCGCCGTCCACCCTCTGCACCACCGCACGCATGCAGGCCATGATGCCCGGTGTCCCGTACCCGCCCGCACGGGGCCCGGGCGGGAGCCGGTATGGATCCGTTACCGCCCATCTGGGGCCGTTCGGGGGCTCTCGGTCACATAGCGGCCGGTTGGGGTGGCACGATGCTTCCCACACGCCGGTCGAGGGGACGGTCACACGCAGATGAGCACACCGAGCACGAGCGGGCGGCTGGGGACACCGGGGACGCACCGGCCGCCCGCGCAGCGCACCGACGGCGCCCCGGACCCCGCGCCCGACGCACCCGGCCTGGCCCGGCTGAGCCTGCCCGAGCTGCGCACCCTGCGCCGCGACGCCCAGCGGGACGAGGCGGACCTCAGCTATGTGCGGCGGCTGCTCCAGGGCCGCATCGACATCCTGCGCGCCGAGCTGGGCCGGCGCGGCCGGGCGTCCGTGCCGGCGCCCGCCGACGGCTCCGTGGTCGACCGGCTCCCGGAGATCCTGCGCGACGCCCCGGCCCGGCAGCGCTCCTCGGCCCGCCATCTCACGCTCGGCACCCCGCACAACGAGGAGTACGGGCGGCTGGCCGCCGAGATGCTCGCCGAGGTGGAACTGTCGGACCTGACGGCGCGGACCGACCCGGAGCTGACCGCCGCCATGGGCCGCCTGGTCCGTTACGAGCAGGAGGTCTCGCGCTGCCGTCAGCGGCTCCAGCGCACCGCCGACGACTGCAGCGGGGAGATCACCCGCCGGTACCGGGAGGGCGAGGCGCAGGTGGACGACCTGCTGACGTGAGCGGGGCGCGGACCGGCTGCGTAGGCTCCCCCCATGGGTGAGATGGGCCTGCGCGAGCGCAAGAAGCGGCGGATGTACGAGGACGTGTCGGACATCGCCGTACGGCTGTTCCTGGAGCGCGGCTTCGACGCGGTGTCCGTGGCGGAGGTCGCCGCCGCGGCCGGGATCTCCAAGCCGACCCTCTTCCGGTACTTCCCGGCCAAGGAGGACCTGGTCCTGCACCGGATCGCCGACCACGAGACGGAGGCCGCGCGGGTGGTCGCCGGGGCGGCGGACCCGGTGGCCGCGCTGCGCCGGCACTTCCTGGCCGGGCTGGACCGGCGCGACCCGGTGACCGGCCTGAACGACCACCCCGAGGTGCTGGCCTTCCACCGGCTGCTCTACGGCACCCCGTCCCTGGTGGCGCGGGCGTACGCCCATCAGGAACGCGCGGAGGCGGCGCTCGCCGAGGCGCTCGGCGGCGATCTGGACGCGCGGCTGGCCGCCGGTCAGATCGTCGCCGTCCAGCGGGTCCTGGCCCTGGAGAACTGGCGGCGGATCGCGGCGGGGGAGCCGGCCGAGCGGGTCGCGCCGGACGCCGTACGGGCGGCGGAGCGGGCGTTCGGGCGGCTGGCGGAGGGACTGCCGGAGCTGAGGACCGGGCGCTGAGACTCGGTTAAAAATGTAACTCGGTAACGTTCTGGCGTAGGCTGGCGCCATGACGTCGACCGACCCCGCCCTCACGGAAGCCCTGCACACCGAACGCGCCTACCACGACGCCTGCCGCGCGGCCCTCGCCGCGATGGTCGACGGAGCCGCCGAACAGGTCGTCGTCGGCGAGGACGTCTCCGCCTCCGGAGCCGACGCCGAAGTCCTCGGCCACCGGTTGCGCAGCCAGGCCAAGGCGCTGCGCGAACTGCCCCCCGGACCGCTGTTCTTCGGCCGGCTCGACTTCGCCGCCGGCCACCCCGGGCACGGCGGGCAGAGCTACCACGTGGGCCGGCTGCGCATCACCGAGGACCCGGCCACCCCGCCCCTCGTCGTCGACTGGCGGGCCCCCGTCTCCCGCGCCTTCTACCAGGCGAGCGCCACCGACCCGCGGGGCGTGGAGGTGCGCCGCCGGTTCGGCTGGGCCCCGGGCAGCCGGGGCGACGCCGCCGACCTCACCGCGCTGGAGGACGAGCACCTGGGCCGGGGCGAGTCGCGGGCCAGCGACATCGTGGCCCGCGAGATCGAGCGGCCCCGCGTCGGACCCATGCGGGACATCGCCGCCACCATCCAGCCCGAGCAGGACGACCTGGTCCGCGCCGACCTCGCCGCATCGGTGTGCGTCCAGGGCGCGCCCGGCACCGGCAAGACCGCCGTCGGCCTGCACCGGGCCGCGTACCTGCTCTACACCCACCCCAAGCGGCTCCAGCGCTCCGGCCTGCTGATCCTCGGCCCCAACCCGACCTTTCTGCGGTACATCGCCGAGGTGCTGCCCTCGCTCGGCGAGACCGCCCGGCACGGCACGACCGACCGAGGCTACCGCCAGAGCACCCTGCTGGACGAGATCGCCCGGCACCCGGCCACCGGCACCGACCCGCTGCCCACGGCCGTCGTCAAACACGACCCGCGCATGGCCGAGGTGCTGCGCCGGGCGCTGTACGCGCGCGTGAGCACCGACGGCGTGCGCGACCTCGCCGTCCCGGACGGCTCCTACCGCTGGCGGGTGCCCGCCGCCGACCTGGCCGCCCTGGTGGCCGAGGTCCGCGCCGAGGAACCCCCCTACGCCACCGGCCGGGAGCGGGTGCGCACCCGGGTGGTACGACGGCTGCGCGAGCAGGCCGAACGGCGCTCCGGGGTGCTGCCCGCCGCCTGGGTCCGCCGCATCGAGCGGTGCCGGCCGCTGACCGCGCAGCTCGACGCGGTGTGGCCGAAGGTCCGCCCCGAGGAGGTCCTCGCCCACCTCCTCACCGACGCGCGGGCGCTGGCCCGGGCCGCCGACGGACTGCTGGACGCCGGGGAGCAGGCGGCGCTGCGGTGGCCGCGCCCGCCCCGCTCGTACAAGTCCGCCCGCTGGTCGGCCGCCGACCTGGTCCTGCTGGACGAGCTGGCCGGGCTGATCGAACACCCCGGGGGCTACGGCCACATCGTCGTGGACGAGGCGCAGGACCTCTCCCCGATGGAGTGCCGGGCCATCGCCCGCCGCGCCGTCTTCGGCTCGCTCACCGTCCTCGGCGACCTCGCCCAGGGCACCACCCCCTGGGCCGCCCGGGACTGGTCCGTCCAGCTGCGCCACCTCGGCCGGCCGGACGCGGCCGTGCTGCCGCTGACCCACGGCTTCCGGGTGCCGGCCGCCGTGCTGGAACCGGCCAACCGGCTGCTCGCCCGGCTCGGCGTCGCCGTGCCCCCGGCCACCTCGCTGCGCACGGACGGCGAGCTGACCCTGCGCCCGGCGGAGGACGTGCTCGCCACCACCGTGACCGCCGTCCGCGACGCCCTCGCCCGGGAGGGGTCGGTCGGGGTGATCACGGCGGACGCCGACGCCGGCCGGGTGCGGGCGGCCCTGGCCGGGGCCGGCCTCGGCCCCGCCGGACCGGACGCGCTCGGCGCCCGGCTGGCCGTCGTCCCCGCGAGCCTGGTCAAGGGCCTGGAGTACGACCACGTCGTCGCCGTGGAACCGGCCGCCGTGGTGGAGGCGGAGGAGCGGGGCGCGCACCGGCTGTACGTGGTGCTGACCCGGGCGGTCTCCCGCCTGGACGTGGTGCACGCCCGCCCGCTGCCGTTCTGAACAGGCAGGGCTCAGCCGCCGACGTACTCCGCCAGGTGCTCGCCCGTGACGGTCGAGCGGGCCGCGACCAGGTCGGCGGGGGTGCCCTCGAAGACGATCCGGCCGCCGTCGTGGCCGGCGCCCGGGCCGAGGTCGATGATCCAGTCCGCGTGCGCCATGACCGCCTGGTGGTGCTCGATGACGATCACCGACTTGCCCGCGTCGACCAGCCGGTCCAGCAGGCCGAGCAGTTGCTCCACATCGGCCGGGTGCAGCCCGGTGGTCGGCTCGTCCAGGACGTAGATCCCGCCCTTCTCGGACATGTGCGTGGCCAGCTTCAGCCGCTGCCGCTCGCCGCCGGACAGCGTGGTCAGCGGCTGGCCGAGGGCGAGGTAGCCGAGGCCCACGTCGGCCAGGTTCCGCAGGATCCGGTGCGCGGCCGGGGTACGGGCCTCACCGGTGCCGAAGAACTCCCCGGCCTGCTCCACCGTCATCGCCAGCACCTCGCTGATGTCCCGGCCGCCGAGCCGGTACTCCAGCACCGAGGCGTCGAACCGCCGGCCCTCGCACTCCTCGCAGGTGGTGGCGACCCCGGCCATGATCGCCAGGTCGGTGTAGACGACCCCGGCACCGTTGCAGGCCGGGCAGGCGCCCTCGGAGTTCGCGCTGAACAGTGCCGGCTTGACCCCGTTGGCCTTGGCGAACGCCTTGCGGACCGGCTCCAGCAGCCCGGTGTACGTGGCCGGGTTGCTGCGCCGCGAACCGCGGATCGGGGCCTGGTCGACGAAGACCACGCCCGCACCGGCCGGTATCGACCCGCGCACCAGCGAACTCTTGCCCGACCCGGCCACCCCGGTGACGACGGTCAGCACCCCGAGCGGCACGTCGACGTCGACGTCCTTCAGGTTGTGGGCGGTGGCACCGCGGATCTCCAGCGCGCCGGACGGCTCGCGCACCGTCTTCTTCGGCGCGGCCCGGTCGTCCAGATGGCGGCCGGTGAGCGTGCGGGCGGCGCGCAGCCCGGCGACGGTGCCCTCGAAGCAGACGGTGCCGCCGGCCGTGCCGGCGCCCGGCCCGAGGTCCACCACGTGGTCGGCGATCGCGATGACCTCCGGCTTGTGCTCCACGACGAGCACCGTGTTGCCCTTGTCCCGCAGGCGCAGCAGCAGGTCGTTCATCCGCCGGATGTCGTGCGGGTGCAGACCGGCGGTCGGCTCGTCGAAGACGTAGGTGACGTCGGTGAGCGAGGAGCCGAGGTGGCGGATCATCTTCGTACGCTGTGCCTCGCCGCCCGAGAGGGTGCCCGCGGGCCGGTCCAGGGAGAGGTAGCCGAGCCCGATCTCCACGAACGAGTCCAGGGTGTCGCGCAGCGAGGCGAGCAGCGGTGCCACGGACGGCTCGTCCAGCTCCCGCAGCCACGCGGCCAGGTCGCTGATCTGCATCGCGCAGGCGTCGGCGATGCTGATCCCCTTGATCTTCGAGGAGCGGGCGGCCTCGCCGAGCCGGGTGCCGTCGCAGCCGGGACAGGTGGTGAAGGTGACCGCGCGGTCCACGAACTCCCGGATGTGCGGCTGCATCGCCTCGCGGTCCTTGGCGAGCATGGACTTCTGGATGCGCGGGACGAGCCCCTCGTACGTCATGTTGATGCCCGCGATCTTCATGCGGGTCGGCTCGCGGTACAGGAAGTCGTCCAGCTCCCGCTTGCCGAAGTCGCGGATCGGCTTGTCCGGGTCGTAGAGGCCGGACTCGGTGTAGAGGCGGTGGTTCCAGCCGCCGGGCTTGTAGCCGGGGATGGTGAGCGCGCCCTCGTTGAGGGACTTGCCGGCGTCGTAGAGCTGCGTCAGGTCGATGTCGGTGACCGTGCCGCGGCCCTCGCAGCGCGGGCACATGCCGCCGGTGATGCTGAACTCGCGGCGCTCCTTCACCGTCTTCCCGCCGCGCTCCAGGGTGACCGCGCCAGCCCCGCTGATGGAGGCGACGTTGAAGGAGAACGCCTTGGGCGAGCCGATGTGCGGGGTGCCGAGCCGGCTGAAGAGGATGCGCAGCATCGCGTTGGCGTCGGTGGCGGTGCCGACCGTGGAGCGCGGGTCGGCGCCCATCCGCTGCTGGTCCACGATGATCGCGGTGGTCAGCCCGTCGAGCACGTCCACGTCGGGCCGCGCCAGCGTGGGCATGAAGCCCTGCACGAACGCGCTGTACGTCTCGTTGATCAGCCGCTGTGACTCCGCGGCGATGGTGTCGAACACCAGGGAGCTCTTGCCCGACCCGGAGACGCCCGTGAACACCGTCAGCCGGCGCTTGGGGATCCCGACGCTGACGTTCCTGAGGTTGTTCTCCCGCGCGCCCTGCACCCGGATCAGCTCGTGGCCGTCGGCGGCGTGCGGTGCCGTCACCGCGTCGTCCGTCCTCGTGGTCATGCTCATCGTCTCTCCCGTCCGTGAAGCCCCCGCCACGCTAGCGGCGCGACCCGCCCGCCCGCTTCTCCATTCCTGACGGAAGGGCCGGCCCCTTGCCCGGCCGGGGTTTGCGGCGCGGCTCGCGGCGGAAGGTTCCGGCATGCATCCGGACGGCTGGCGGCTCACCGAAGACATCCACGACTTCCTCGGCATGGCCGGGCGCTTCCTGCGCACGCGGCCGGATCTGCACACCATGGCCCTGACGGTGACCGAGACACTGCGCACCCGGGGCGCGGAGGCGTACGGCGGCCGGGCCCCGCTGCTGGGCTACCTGGTGGAGTCGGGGGAGGTCCGCGCCGCCTTCCACCGCAGGACGCCCGGCCTGCTGAGCCCCACCCCGCTCACCCCGGGGCAGGCCGGCGCCCTCGCCGCGCGGCTGGCCGGCCTCGGCCACGTCCTCGCCGGGGTCAGCGCCGAGCGGCACACCGCCGCCGCCTTCGCCGAGGCGTGGCAGCGGGCCACGGGCGCCACGCCGGCCCTGCGTGCGCAGCGGGTCCGCCTCTACCGGCTCGGCACCCCGACCCCGCCCGAGCCGCCTCCCGGGGGCCGGGCGCGGGCGGCCGGCGCCCGCGACCACGGCCGGGTCGTGCACTGGTGCCGCGCGTTCACGGCGGACGTCGGGGAGGACTTCCCCGCGGACGACGCCGCCTGGCCCGGCACCCGCTTCGCCGCCAAGCGCTTCACGTTCTGGGAGACCCCGGACGGCACCCCCGTCTCCCTGGCGGGAGCGACGCCGATGACCGCCGGCCACGTCCGGGTGGACCCCGTCTACACCCCGTCCGGCCTGCGCGGACGCGGCTACGCGGGCGCGGTGACGGCGGCGGTGAGCCGGGCCGCGCTGACCGCGGGCGCGCGGGCCGTCGTCCTGTTCGCCGACCCGGCCAACCCCACGAGCACGGCGCTCTACCGGCGCATCGGGTACGTCCCCGTCGCCGAGTTCACGGTGTACGACTTCTCGTGAGGGCGGCCGTACGCCGATGCTCCGGGGTGGTGTCGCGCCGCTGCCCCGGGCCGGTGCGCAGGCCGCTCGCCGGGCCGGTGCGGAGGAGGGGCGCTCAGCCGGTGCGCAGGACCCGGAAGCGGGCGGGGTCCGCCGGGTCGCGGTCGGCGACCTGGACGGGCGGGTGGGCCCACTGCCGGACGCCGGTGCCCGGTACGCGGGAGAAGCGGATCGGGCCGCGGGTGCCGTCGACCGCGACGTGCGGCCAGGACGCGGCGACGCGCGCCCGGTCCGTGCCGTGGGAGCGCAGCACGTGGGCGAGGACGGCGATCGTGTCGTAGCCCTCGAAGGCGACGAAGGAGGGCGCTTCGGCCGTCCGCCCGCGCAGGGCCGCCGCCACGCGGGTGCCGAGCGGGGTGAGGCGTTCGGGCAGGTAGCGCAGGAACGGGACCCCGGCGCCGTCGTCGCCCAGCAGCGCCGCCCACTCGGCGAACTCCGGCTGCCCGGCGGGGGCGCCGATCAGGACCCCGGCGAGGCGCGGGTCGCGGCGCACGGACCGGACGACCGGCACGGCCGGCTCCGGGTGGCCGACGAGGAGGAGAAGGGCCGTCGCGCCGTGGGCGGCGAGGGTGTCGCACAGGGCGGCGGGGCCGAGTGCGCTCATGTCGTGTTCCACGACGTCGCCGCCGTGCGGGGCGAGGTGGTCGCGCAGGATGCGGGTGCCGGACGCCCAGTAGACGCTCGGCTGGGTCGCCACGGCGATACGGCGGTGACCCGCGCCGAGCAGGAAGTCGGCGTAGATCCGCCAGCCGCGGGACTGCGCCGGAGCGATCCGCGCGACCCATTCCGTGGGCTGTTCGGTGAGCGCGTCGAGGACCGCGGACGAGCACAGGAAGGGCACGCCGAGGGTGTCGGCCCGGGCGGCGGCGGCCCGGGCGACGACGCTGTGGTACTCGCCCGCCACGGCGGACACGCCCAGCCGGGCCAGTTCGTCCACGGCCGCCGCGGCCCGCAGGGGATCGGCCGCGGTGTCCCGCACCACCAGCTCCAGCGGCCGACCGCCGATCCCGCCGGCCTCGTTGACGTCCCGCGCGCCCAGCTCCAGCCCGGCGAGCAGCTGCCGCCCCGCCCCGACCCAGCCGGGCCGGGTCAACGGCACGAGAACCCCGACCCGAACGGCCGCCCCGTCACGTGGTTCCGCCCCCGGCGACGCACTCATCCGCCGCCACCTCCGTCCGTCCCGTCCCGGCGGCCCCGTCCGGCCGGTCACGCGGGCCATTGCATCCACGCTCTTCGACGGCGGGCAACCGATTTACCCCCGGGGCCGGCTCGGCCACCGGTCCGGGCCGGTCGCGACACACTCTTGCAAGCGGATGCTTGCAAAAGTTAGCGGAGGTGGGGCAAGGTGGGGGTATGGCATCGCTGAACGTCGGCAATCTCGGTGAGTACCTGCGCGAGCAACGGCGCACCGCCCAGCTCTCGCTACGGCAGCTCGCCGACGCCGCCGGGGTGTCCAACCCGTACCTGAGCCAGATCGAGCGCGGGCTGCGCAAGCCCAGCGCGGAGGTGCTCCAGCAGGTCGCCAAGGCCCTGCGCATCTCCGCCGAGACGCTGTACGTCCGCGCCGGCATCCTCGACGCCGAGCGGGACCGCGACGAGGTCGGGACGCGCGCCGTCCTCCTCGCCGACCCCTCGCTCAACGAGCGCCAGAAACAGGTGCTGCTCCAGATCTACGAGTCCTTCCGCAAGGAGAACGGATTCGGGACCGGCGAGCCCGAGCGGCCCGGGGCGGACGGGGACGGCTCCGTGGACCAGGGGCCCGGTGGCGGCAGCGGTACGGCCGGCGGAGGCGATGCCGCCGGAAGCGACACCGACGACGCGGGTCGGCGACGGACGGCCGGATAACGCCGGACCAGGGCTCGGACGCCCGCCGCGGACCTCGTCAACCCAGCCGAACGCGAATTCGATCCGGGAGGATCCCCACCATGGCCATCACCGACGACCTGCGCAAGACCCTCAGCGACCCGACCCCGCTCTACTTCGCCGCCGGCACCGCCGATCTGGCGCTCCAGCAGGCCAAGAAGGTGCCGGCCCTGGTCGAGCAGCTGCGTGCCGAGGCCCCGGCCCGCATCGACGCCGTACGCAACACCGACCCCAAGGCCGTGCAGGAGAAGGCCGCCGCCCGGGCCAAGGAGGCGCAGGAGACCCTGCAGACCAAGGTCGGCGAGCTGATCGGCGCCCTCGACGTGAAGAAGCTCGGCGAGACCGCCCAGGACCTCGCCCTGCGCGGCGTCGGCGTCGCCGCCGAGTACGCCGTCAAGGCCCGCGAGACCTACGAGAAGGTCGCCGAACACGGCGAGCAGGCCGTGAAGACCTGGCGCGGCGAGGCCGCCGAGGAGATCGAGGACCTGGCGATCGCCGTCGAGGGCAAGCCCGAGCCGGCCGTGGCCAGGCCCGAGCCCGTCGAGGTGAAGGACGACGAGCCGAAGCCGGCCACGGCCGCCGAGGGGGAGCCCGTCACGAAGAAGACGCCGGCCGCCCGCAAGTCCACCACCGCGAAGAAGACCGCTCCGTCGGCCGACTGAGAACGGCCGGCGGGACGGGCACGGGCCGGGCACCCTGGGGGTGTCCGGCCCGTTCTATGGGTACGGTGGCGGCGTAGCAGGGACCGGGAATCAACGGACGGTGGACGACATGCTGATGCTGGGCTTCGCGGGGTTCATGGGCATCTTGAAGATCATCCTGATGGCCCTGGCCGCGTTCGGGCTGTTCGACGCCGCGTTCCGCCGCGAGGACGCCTTCCGCGCGGCCGACAAGCAGAACAAGGTCTTCTGGCTGATCATCCTCGCCATCGCGCTCGTGGTCAGCTATCTGTTCTCGATCCTGTCCATCCTGCCGATCGCCGGCGCGGTCGCCAGCATCGTCTACCTCGTCGACGTCCGCCCCGCCCTGCGGCAGGTGGGCGGCGGCCGGGGCTGGGGCGGGCGCCGGGGCAGCAGCAGCGACGGTCCGTACGGGCCGTGGAACGGCGGCCGGTAGCGGCCTCCCGGAGAGGGGCGCGCGGCTCCCCGCGCCCCTCGGAGGGGTGAGCCGGGGCCCGCTCCCAGGGGCGCGCGGGCCCCGCACCCGGCGACGCCGCGCCGGTTCCGCGGCACAACCCCCTACGCCGCCCGGTCCAGCAGCACCACGGCCACGTCGTCCGTCAGCTCGCCCCCGTTCAGCTCCCGCACCTCGTGCACCGCGGCCCGCAGCAGCTCCTCCCCGCGCAGGCCCTCGGCGAGCTGGCGGCGGATCATCTCCACCATGCCGTCCTCCCCGAGCCGCTCCCCGTCCACGCCGACCCGGCCCTCGATCAGGCCGTCGGTGTACAGCATCAGGCTCCACCGGGCGCCCAGCTCCACCTGCGTGCGGGGCCAGCGGGCGCCGGGCAGCAGACCCAGGGCGGGACCGTTGTTGTCGTAGGGCAGCAGCCGCGGCGGCCGGCCGGGGCGGGCGATCAGCGGGGCCGGGTGGCCCGCCAGGCACAGGCCCGCGCGGCGGCCGTCGGGGGCGATGTCCACCGTGCACAGCGTCGCGAAGATCTCCTCGTCGGCGCGCTCGTGCTCCAGCACCTGCTGGAGGGTGTTCAGCAGCTCGTCCCCGCACAGCCCGGCCAGGGTCAGCGCCCGCCAGGCGATGCGCAGCTCCACGCCGAGCGCGGCCTCGTCCGGGCCGTGGCCGCAGACGTCGCCGATCATGGCGTGCACGGTGCCGTCCGGGGTGCGGACGGCGTCGTAGAAGTCGCCGCCGAGCAGGGCCCGGGAGCGGCCCGGCCGGTAGCGGGCGGCGAACCGCAGCGCGGAGCCCTCCAGCAGCGGCGTGGGCAGCAGGCCGCGCTCCAGGCGGCGGTTCTCCTGCGCCCGCAAGCGGCCCTCGGCGAGCCGCCGCTCGGCCGTCTCGGACCGCTTGCGCTCCACGGCGTAGCGGATGGCGCGGCTGAGCAGCCGGCCGTCCAGCTCGTCCCGGAACAGATAGTCCTGGGCGCCCACGCGCACGGCCTCGGCACCGCGCTCGGCGTCGCCGGAGGCGGTCAGCGCGAGCACGGCGTGCCGGGGCGCGAGCCGCAGCACGTGGCGGAGCACGGCCAGCTCGTCGTCGGCGTCGTCGCCGCCCGGCGCCGGGAGCGCCAGGTCCAGCAGGATGCAGTGGACGTCGTCGGTGAGCAGCCGCTCGGCCTCGGTGAGGTTGCGGGCGGTGCGCACGCGGATCGGCTTGCCGGCCGGGTCCAGCAGGTCGGGCACGATCGGCGAGCCGGCCGGGTCGTCCTCGATCAGCAGCAGGGTGAGCGTGGCGCCGGTGCCGTGCGCGGGCGTGGTGTCGCGGTGCGCCTCTTCCTTGAGGGGGCCGCCGGCGGTGTGCGGGGCCTGCGCCTGACCACTCTCCACGGCCGGGATCGCTCTCTGCCGCGGTACGGGTACGGGCATCGTCTTGGGTTCCTTCCCTCCCCCCGAGGGCTCGGCGGCATCGAGGGTCTCGACCCACCGACGGGTGACCATAGCGGCTGGGACCGCCTCGACGGAATGGTGTGAGCCGCGTCGCTCCGCCGCCCGCCGCCGTCATATGCCGCGTTCCCTACCGCAGTTGGACACGCCGACGGCCCAGCCGGGATGACGAAGCTCACGTCCGGCGGGAGTTGGCCGTGCGGTGGGTCACGTGACGGAGGTCACCGGGCATGGGAGCGTTCCCGGGCGAGCCCGTCGCCCCGGGCGCGGAAGCGGGCCGCCACCCCGGGTGCGGGGCCGCGTCCGGGGTGCGGGGCCGCGTCCGGGTTCCGTCAGGCGTCCGGTCGTACGACGCCCAGGATCGGCATCGAGCCGGCGCCCGCCTCCGTCACCGTGCGCCCGGGGCGCGGGGCGTGGATGACCGTGCCGTCGCCGATGTACAGCGCCACGTGGCTGGCGTCGTCGAAGTAGATGACGAGGTCGCCGGGGCGCATGTCCTCGACGTCCACGTGCGGCAGCTGCCGCCACTGCTCCTGCGAGGTGCGCGGGACGGGGTGCCCGGCCGCCGCCCAGGCCCGCGAGGTCAGGCCCGAGCAGTCGAAGGAGTCCGGGCCCTCGGCGCCCCACACGTACGGCTTGCCGAGCTGCGCGGCGGCGTACTCCACGGCCTTCGCGCCCGGCGCGGACGCCTTGTCGTGGGCGTCCTCGAGGACACCGGTGTCCAGCCAGGCCGTCTGCGCCTTCTTCGCGGCCTCCCGCTCCAGCTGGGCGAGCCGCTCCTTCTCCTTCTTCTCCAGCCGCGACTCGAGCTTCTCGGCCGCGTCGATCTGCTCCTCGATCTTCTTCTTGGCGGCGGCCTTGGCCTTGCGGTTGCTCTCCAGCCGCTTCCCCTGCGCGGAGGCTTCGTCGGCGTAGGCCCGCAACTCCTCCTGGGCGCGGGACATGTCGGCCATCAGCCCGGTCGCCGCCCGCTGGCCCTGGAGCACCCGGCCGGCGCCGTCCAGGAACCGGCCCGGGTCGTCGGTGAGCAGGAACTGGGCGGTGGAGGACAGGCCGCCCGTGCGGTACTGGTCCCGGGCCGCCGCGCCCGCCCGCTCCTTCAGCCCGTCCAGCCGCCGCTGCCCCTGGTCGATCTTCCGGGACAGCTCCTCGATCTCGGCGGACTGCTTCTTCGCCTTCTCCTCGGCCGCGTTGTAGGCGTCGGTGGCCACGGCCGCGTCGTGGTAGAGCGCGTCCAGCCTGGTGCGGACCTCCTCGAGGTCCTTGTCCGGCGCGGGAGTCACCGCCGGCGTGGGCGTGGGTGTCGGCGTGGGTGCGGGTATGGGCGCCGGGGCCGCGAACGCCGTGCCCGGCGCCGCGAGAACGGTCACCGCGCAGACCACGGTCAGAGCGGCCGTGAGCAGGCCGCGCTTGCCCGAACCCATACCTGTTTCCCCCAAACTGATTTACCGTCAGTAACTTACGGTCGTCTGAGGGATCGTGCCACGGTCGCGCGCAAAGCGACAGAGGCCGTCGGGGGCGGGATGCCCCCCGGTCGGCCGCCGCGTGCGGCGATCACCTCGCCGGTGTGACGAACGGGACGCGGGAAGCGTTCCCCCCGCCCGGGTGCCCGAACCGGCGGGCGGTCAGCCCACCGGCGCCAACGCCCCCCAGGTCACGGTGACTTCGCCCTGCCGCCAGCGCGCCGGGGAGTCCGTCACCGGCCAGTCGGCGGTCAGGTCCCGCACCGCGCGCACCCAGCGCTGCCGGGCGCCGTAGGCGGCGTAGGGCGCGGCGGCGGCCCAGGCGCGGTCGAAGTCGCGCAGGAAGGCGTGCACCGGTTCGCCCGGGACGTTGCGGTGGATCAGCGCCTTCGGCAGGCGCTCGGCGAGGTCGGAGGGGCGCTCCAGCGAGCCCAGCCGGGTGGCGAAGGTGACCGTGCGGGGGCCCTCCGGGCCGAGCGCCACCCATACGTGCCGGCGGCCGATCTCGTCGCAGGTGCCCTCCACCAGCAGCCCGCCCGGCGCGAGCCGCGCGCACAGCCGCCGCCACACCGGGGCGACCTCGGCCTCGTCGTACTGCCGCAGCACGTTCGCCGCGCGGATCAGCACCGGGCGCCCGGGGACCGGCACCTCGAAGCCACCGTGCCGGAAGACCAGGCCCTCCCGCTCGTACGGCCGGGCCGCCGCGACCCGGGCCGGCTCGATCTCGATGCCGGCCACGTGGGTGCGGGGGGCCGCCGCGCGCAGCCGGGTCAGCAGCTCGACGGCGGTCCAGGGCGCGGCGCCGTACCCCAGGTCGACGGCCAGGGGGTCGCTCGCGCGGCGCAGCGCGGCGCCGTGCGTGGCGGCGATCCAGCGGTCCATGCGGCGCAGCCGGTTGGGATTGGTCGTCCCGCGCGTCACCGTGCCCACGACGGCGGCCCCTCCGCTCGGGCGCGGCCGAGCGTGGGGGAGGGGCGCCGCGGGGGTTCTCATGGCTACGAGGGTAAGGGGGCGCCACGCCCCAGCCGAGGCATGTCGAACAGTTGCCCGACTCAAGGTAATGATTCGGCAAAGCCGCTTGATCGGGAAATGGCAGGGCACTCGCCCGCTGTTGGATCCCCAGGAAGGGCACGCTGGGCCCTTCCCCGGCATGCCCGCATCAAGGAGGTCCGCCACGTGAGCCAGTACGTCAGCAGGCTCGGGCGACGCTCCCCGTCGGCCTCCCGGCTCCGGCTGTCCCGCAGGCCCCGGCGGGTCGCCATGCTCTCCGTGCACACCTCCCCGCTCCACCAGCCCGGCACCGGCGACGCGGGCGGCATGAACGTCTACATCGTGGAGCTGGCCCAGCGGCTCGCCGAGATCGACATCGAGGTCGAGATCTTCACCCGGGCCACGACCGGCGGCCTGCCCTCCGCCGTCGAACTGGCCCCCGGCGTCCTCGTCCGGCACGTCGACGCGGGCCCCTACGAGGGCCTGGCCAAGGAAGACCTCCCCGCCCAGCTGTGCGCCTTCACCCACGGCGTGATGCAGGCGTGGGCCGGCCACCGCCCCGGCCACTACGACCTCGTGCACTCCCACTACTGGCTCTCCGGGCACGTCGGCTGGCTCGCCGCCCAGCGCTGGGGCGTCCCCCTGGTGCACGCCATGCACACCATGGCCAAGGTCAAGAACGCCAACCTGGCCGAGGGCGACACCCCCGAGCCCGCCGCCCGCGTCATCGGCGAGACCCAGATCGTGTCCGCCGCCGACCGACTCATCGCCAACACCGCCGAGGAGGCCGGCGAACTGGTCCGGCACTACGCGGCCGACCCCGCGAAGGTCGCCGTGGTCCACCCCGGCGTCAACCTCGACCGCTTCCGCGCCGCCGACGGCCGCGCCGCCGCCCGCGCCCGCCTCGGACTGCCCCGGGACGCCCTGATCCCGCTCTTCGCCGGCCGCATACAGCCGCTGAAGGCGCCGGACGTCCTGCTGCGCGCCGTGGCCGTGCTGCTGGAGCGGCGCCCCGAGCTGCGCTCCCGCCTGGTCGTCCCGGTCGTCGGCGGCCCGAGCGGCAGCGGGCTCGCCAAGCCGGAGGGTCTGCAGAAGCTCGCGGCCCGGCTGGGCATCGCGGACGTGGTGCGGTTCAGGCCGCCGGTCGGGCAGGAGCAGCTTGCCGACTGGTTCCGGGCCGCGTCCGTGCTCGTCATGCCGTCGCACAGCGAGTCGTTCGGCCTGGTCGCCATCGAGGCGCAGGCGACCGGCACCCCGGTGCTCGCGGCCTCGGTCGGCGGTCTGCCGGTGGCCGTGCGCGACGGCGAGACCGGCTTCCTCGTCCAGGGCCACGACCCGGCCGACTACGCCCGCGTGCTGGGCCGCTTCGCCGACCACCCGGACCTCGCGGCCCGCATGGGCCGGGCCGCCGCCCGGCACGCCCAGTCCTTCGGCTGGGACACGGCCGCCGCCGCCACCGCCGACGTCTACACGGCCGCGACCCAGTCCCACCGCCGTCGCGTACGCTCCCACCATGGGTGATGTCGAGAAGGCCGGGCAGGTCCTGGAGGCCGTCTTCAAGGACGCGGAGCTGGAGTGGGAGCACCCCGCCCCCGGGAACTACGTGGTCAAGCTCCCCGGCACCCGCAAGCTCTCCACGACGGTCTCCTTCCTCGTCGGCCGCCACTCCCTGTCGCTGAACGCCTTCGTCATCCGCCACCCCGACGAGAACGAGCCGGGCGTCCACCGCTGGCTGCTGGAGCGCAACCTCAAGCTGTACGGCGTCGGTTACGCCGTGGACCGCCTCGGAGACGTCTACGTCACCGCCCGCCTCCCGCTCGCCTCGATCACCCCGGACGAGGTCGACCGCCTCCTCGGCCAGATCCTGGAGGCGGCCGACGGCGCCTTCAACACCCTGCTGGAGCTGGGCTTCGCCTCCTCGATCCGCAAGGAGTACGCCTGGCGGGTGGCGCGCGGCGAGTCCACCAGGAATCTGGAGGCGTTCACCCACCTGATCGAGCGCCCGGCGGACTGACGCGGGCCGGCGGGTCGGTCGAGGGCTCAGGAGGACGGCTCGGGCCGGGGCGTCGGGGTCGGGGTGGCGTGGTCGAGTTCGTCGGCGAACGCCCGCAGGGCATCGGCCAGTTCCTTCTTGGTCGGCAGCCGGTCGACCTTCCTGTCCAGCTCCGTGATGCGCCGGTTCAGCTCCTCCAGGCCCGCCGTCCCGGTGGGCTCGTCCGTGGGGCCCGGGTCGTCCGGCGTCGGCTCGGTGCCGCCGTCGACGCCCGCGTCGCCGCTTCCGTCACTGCTGCCGCCGTCCACGAGACCAACGGTGCTGCCGGAACCGGACACGGTGCCGTCCTCCGGGATGCCCTCGGACGCGTTCCCGCCGTCCGACGTGCCGCCGTAGAACAGGCCACCGTCGGACGCCGTGCCGCCGGTGGCCGTACCGTCGGACGAGCCGCCGGACGAGACGCCCCCGCCGGCCGTGCCCCCGGTGTCCGGGTCCGGCGGGACGCTGGCCGCGACCCCGCGCCCCTGACGGGGGGCCTCGTCCGAAGGGGCCGCGAGCGCCACGCCGACGCCGACGGCGACCAGGGCCGCGGCACCCGCGACCGCGAGGGAGAGGCGCCTGAGCGGCAACGCGCGGGCGGGGACGGGGGAGTCGCCGGAGGTCTCTGTGTCCTGTGCTTCAGGTGTGTCAGTCATGCGGGGAGGCTAACCAGCGGTGATCGGCGGACGGGCGGCTTCCGCCGATCCCCCCGCCCACCGCCGCGCGTCCCCGGAACCCCAGCGGGCGCCGTCGCGGTACCGGCCCGGGGTCACGCCGACCAACTTCCGGAAGTGCCGGGTGAGATGGGCCTGGTCGTAGAACCCGGTGGCCGACGCGACCTCGCCCGGCGGCACCCCGTCGAGCAGCAGCCGCCGGGCCATCCCGACCCGCCGGGACATCAGGTACTGGTGCGGTGCGATGCCGTACGCGCCGCTGAACGCCCGCACCAGGTGCGCCGGATGGGCGTGCAGCGACCGCGCGGCCTCCTCCAGGGAGAGACCGGCGACCACCCGGGCGTCCAGCAACTCCCGCAGCTCGCGGGCGAGCACCGGGTCCCGGAACCGGCGCGGCGCACCCTCGCGGGGCCGCAGGTGGAGGCGCAGCCGCTCCGCGACCAGCGTCAGCCTGCTCTCCGCCTCCAGCTCGTCACCGGGCCGGGCGAGGGCGGAGTGCAGCCGGGCGACGCGCGCCCGGAGCACGGGGTCCCGCAGGTCGGGGGAGTCCACGGCCGGGCCGATCAGCTCCTTGCCGAGCCGGCCGGCGTCGAGGTACACGACCCGCTTGCGGAAGCCCCCCGGCGTGGCGGGGGAGCCGTTGTGCGGCACGTGCGGCGGCAGCAGCGACACGGTGTCGTGCGGGGTGCCGTGCTCGTGCCGGTCGAGGTCGTACCGTACGGCCCCGTCGTCCACGATCAGCAGCGTCCACGCGTCGTGGACGTGCATCGGATAGGCGTACTCGGTGAAGCGGGCGTGGAAGACCTCGGTGACGCCCGGCACCACGGGGCGCCACGCGGTGACGAGTTCCTGCCCGGCGGCCATGCAAAAAACGTACAAGACCGGGCCGTGCGCCGGAGGGGAGTCTCGGTCCATGAACACCGAACCCGTCCGCTTCGATACGAAGATCGCCGTACTGCTGCGCGAGGACCTGGAGTCCTGGCAGCGTCTGAACGTCACCGCATTCCTGGTCAGCGGCCTGGGCACCGAGGTCCCCGAGGTGATCGGGGAGCCGTACGAGGACGCGGACGCCGTGCCGTACCTGCCGATGTTCCGCCAGCCCGTGCTGGTCTTCGAGGGCACCAAGGAGACCCTGAAGGCGGCCCACGGCAGGGCACTGGGCCGCGCCCTGCCGCGCGCGGTGTTCACCTCGGACCTGTTCGCCACGGGCAACGACCGCGACAACCGCGCGGCGGTCCGGGCCGTCCCCACGGACGGCCTGGACCTGGTGGGGCTGGCGGTGTACGGCCCGAAGAACGCCGTGGACAAGGTCCTCAAGGGGGCGCGGATGCACCCGTGAGCCCGGCGCGGGCATGCCGGAGCACGGTCAGCCGAACATGCCGGGCACGTAGTCGCCGGCCGGCTGCCGCACGATGACGTTCGCCCGGTTGTAGGCGTTGATCAGCGCGATGAGCGCCACCAGGGCGCCGAGCTGCTCCTCGTCGTAGTACCGGGCGGCGTTCGCCCAGACCTCGTCCGGCACCCCGCCGGCGCCGTCGGCGATCCGGGTGCCCTGCTCCGCCAGCTCCAGCGCGGCCCGCTCGGCATCGGTGAAGACGGTGGCCTCCCGCCAGGCCGCGACCAGGTGCAGCCGGGTGGCGCTCTCCCCGGCCGCCGCCGCGTCCTTGGTGTGCATGTCGGTGCAGAACCCGCAGCCGTTGATCTGGCTGGCGCGGAGCTTCACCAGCTCCTGTGTGGCGGCCGGCAGCGAGGACTGGGCGAGCGCCTGGCCGGCGGCGTTGAAGTGCCGGGCGACCTTGCCGATGACCGGGTTGGCGAGGAGGTCGAGGCGAGCGTCCATGGTGTGCTCCTGAGGGGTCGGGGCCGCTGACACCTCACTGACGGCCGGGGCCGCGGGGATGTGACACGGACGGCTGTGACCCGGGTCTCACCGGCGGACCGGCTCAGGCGGTACGGACCTCCGCCCCCGCGTCGGCGGGCGCCGGGGCCGGCGCCGGGACCGGCCGCTCGGGAGGCAGGCGGCGCATCAGCACGCCGTACCCGGCACCGGCCGCCGTCCCCACCACCGCGCACATGCCCCACAGCCAGCCCGCGCCGAGACGGTCGATGACCGCGCCCGACATCAGCGGGGCGACCAGCGCGGCGACGGACCAGGACAGGGTGTACACGCCCTGGTAACGCCCCCGGCCGTGCACCGGCGAGAGCCGGACCACCAGGCTGGTCTGGGTCGGGGCGTTGACGATCTCGGCCAGCGTCCACACGCACACGGTCAGCATGAAGACGCCGACCGACCCGGCGAAGGCGGTCAGCCCGAAGCCGTACCCGGCGAGCAGCGAGGAGACCACCAGCAGGGAGCGCGGGTCCCGGTGCTCGATGAACCGGGTGACGGGGATCTGCAGGGCGACGATCAGGACGCCGTTGACGGCGATGGCCAGGCCGTAGTCGACGGGGGAGAACCCGGCCCGCCCCATGGCCACGGGCAGCCCGACCGAGCCCTGCTGGAAGACCAGCGCGACGAGGAAGGACAGCCCGACCACGGCCATGTACCGCCCGTCGCGCAGCACCGAGCCGAGGCCGATCTCCGTCCCCGACTGCCGGGCGGCGGGCGCGGGCCTCGACTCGGGCACCTTCGCGAACACGACGACCGCGCAGGCCAGGGTCATCCCGGCCTCGATCAGGAACCCGGCGCGATAGCTGACCTCGGCGATGAACCCGGCGGCCGTGGAGGAGACGGCGAACCCGAGGTTGATCGCCCAGTAGTTGAGGGAGAAGGCGCGCACCCGGTCCTCGGGGCGCACGATGTCGGCCATCATCGCCTGGACGGCCGGCCGGGAGGCGTTGGAGGCCATGCCGACGAGGAAGGCGACGGCGGCGATGGCCACCGGGTCGGTCATGAACCCGAGCAGCGCCACGGAGCCGGCGGTGGCGCTCTGCGCGATCAGCAGCGTGGGCCGCCGCCCCAGCCGGTCGGCCATCACCCCGCCGCCCAGCGAGGACACCACCCCGCCGAGCCCGTGGAGAGAGGCGACGAGACCGGCGTACGAGGCGGAGTAGCCGCGGTCGAGCGTGAGGTAGAGCGCCATGAAGGTGGCCACGAAGCCGCCCAGCCGGTTGACGAGCGTGCTGGTCCACAGCCACCAGAACTCGCGCGGCAGCCCGGAGACGGACTCCCGGACGGCACGTCTGACACGGGCTGACGACATCGAGGATCCCCCACGGCGGTAAGCGGCTCAAGCTGTGGTCATACCTTACGAAGGGGATGCCGGGCGCCGCCAATCAATTAGCGGAACATGTCAATCGACGCGGGTCGCCGCCGCACGTCCGGCTCCCGTCCGCGTCCCATCCGGGATTTTCCTTAGGTAGGCTCAGGACCATGGCCGACGCACCGTACAAGCTGATCCTCCTCCGCCACGGCGAGAGCGAGTGGAACGCGAAGAACCTGTTCACCGGCTGGGTGGACGTCAACCTGAACGAGAAGGGCGAGAAGGAGGCAGTCCGCGGCGGCGAGCTCCTCAAGGACGCCGGTCTCCTGCCCGACGTGGTCCACACGTCCCTCCAGAAGCGCGCGATCCGCACGGCCCAGCTGGCGCTGGAGGCCGCGGACCGCCACTGGATCCCGGTCCACCGCTCCTGGCGCCTGAACGAGCGCCACTACGGCGCCCTCCAGGGCAAGGACAAGGCGGCGACGCTCGCCGAGTTCGGCGAGGAGCAGTTCATGCTCTGGCGCCGCTCCTACGACACCCCGCCCCCGCCGCTGTCCGACGACTCCGAGTTCTCCCAGGCCCACGACGCGCGCTACGCGACGATCCCGCCGGAGCTGCGCCCGCGCACGGAGTGCCTGAAGGACGTCGTCGTCCGGATGCTCCCCTACTGGTACGACGCCATCGTCCCCGACCTCCTGACCGGCCGCACGGTCCTGGTCGCCGCCCACGGCAACAGCCTGCGCGCCCTGGTCAAGCACCTGGACGGCATCTCCGACGCCGACATCGCGGGCCTGAACATCCCGACGGGCATCCCGCTGGCCTACGACCTGGACGCCGACTTCAACCCGGTCACCCCGGGCGGCACGTACCTGGACCCCGAGGCGGCCGCGGCGGCCATCGAGGCGGTCAAGAACCAGGGCAAGAAGAAGTAAGCAGAACTTCAGAGGGCCCTCTGCCTGCGGTTTCTCCGCGGGGAGGGGGCTTTCCGCTGCCTACCGAGCCACGATGATCTCCTCGACCGCGCCGAGCAACAGGTGCCACGGGTACTCCTCCGGCTTGCCCTCGCCCGGTTGGTTGGGGACGAATCCGTCGTCTCCGTCGTCGCCGTACAGGACCCGGACACCCATCCCACGCAGTTCCGCGATGCTCCGTCCGAACTGCCGGTGCCGCGCGTAGGCCGCGTTCACGCAGGGCATCGCGACCATGGGGATGCCCTTGCCGATCCCTTCGGCGGCGACGCCGACCACGAAGTCCCGCGTGATGCCGAGCGCCCATGCGTTGACGGTGTTGAACGTCGCCGGCGCGACCGCGATCACGTCCGCCTTCGGCCACACGTCCGGCTCGCCCGGCAGCTTGTACGCGCTGCGCACGGGGTGCCCGGTGACCCGCTCCAGTTCGGCCCTCTGCGGCTCCAGCCAGCGTGCCGCGGTCGGAGTCAGCCCGAGACACACGTCGAACCCCCGACCCCGTGCATCCGCGACGACTTCGCCCACGTCGAACACCGGTGGGGCGGCGGAGCCGAACAGGTAGAGGACAGGGCGAGTTGTCGTCATACGTTCATCCGATCACACGCGGCCGCCGCCATCACGGCCACCACTGCCCTCATGGGTGACGAGGAACAGAAACCCCGTACCCGTACGCCTCCCCCAGTACGGTTGCCGTGGGTGCTCAGAACGGAGGCGGCATGCCGACTCGGGACGACGACCACACGGGCGCACGCATCAGGGAACAGCGCAGACTGGCCAGGCTCACGCAACGGCAACTGGCGGAACGGCTCCCCTACTCCTACAGCTACCTCAACCAGGTCGAGTGCGGGGCCCGCCCGGCCACCGCCGCCTTCGTCGCCGCCTGCGCCAGGACCCTCGGCATCGACGTGACCGTCCTGACCGGGCAGCCCTACGTCACCGAACTCCAGCGCGACCGCCTCGCGGAACTGGTCCGGCCGATCCGTGAATCCCTGGACCTGTACGACCTCGGCCCCGACCCCGACCTGACGCCCCGGCCGGCGCGACAGCTCATCGCCGAGGCCGACCGCCTCTGCGCCGAGGTGCGGGCGACCCGCCTGCGCGGCGCGGCCCGCGATCTCCCGGGCCTCATCACGGAGCTGACCCACACGGCGTGGTCGACCCCGTCCACCGAGCTGTGGCAGGCGCTGTCCTCCGCTTACCGCACGGCGCACGACATCAGCGTGAAGCTCGGCTACTACGACCTGTCCACAGTCGCCCTGGACCGCATGGACTGGGCGGCACAGCGCGCGTCCGACCCGTGTCTGGCCGCCGTACGGCAGTACATGCGGGCCCTGGTCTACTTCCGCGAGGGCGAGTACCGGATCGGACAACGCCTCATCACCGCCGGGCACGACGTGATCGCACAGACCGGCGCTTCACGGGAAGCGCTCGCCGTCGCCGGGCAGTTGCACCTCGGCGGTGCCGTCATCGCCGCCCGCGCCGAGCAGCGGTCGTCCGTCGAGCGGCACGTCGGCGAGGCCCACCGGATCGCGCGGCACCTCGGCGACGCCTCCGACGTGCACTGGCTCAGCTTCGGTCCGGCCAACGTCGCCCTGCACAGGATGTCCGCCGCCGTGGAGATGTGCCAGTACGACGATGCCCTGAAGCAGGCGCGGGACATCCAACTGCCTTCCGGACTCCCCGCTTCCCGCCGAGCCCACTTCCTGATCGAACGGGCCCGTGCGGAGATGGAGACCGGGCGCACGGAAGCGGCGTTGAAGTCCCTCGTAGAGGCTCGCCGCCTGGCCCCCGAACAGACCCGCTACCACCCGGCCGCCCGGGAAGCGATCACCGGTCTGGTGCACCACTCCCGCCGCACACCGGAGACGCTCAACCACATGGCGGCCTGGGTCGGCCTGTAGCCCCGCTCACAAAACTGTGAGCGTTCCTCTCCCGGCGGCTTGTCACCCTTTACTCACCGCTCGTCACGGCAGCCGATGACGAGAGGGCGAGATGCGCCCCGGCGGCCGCGCCAACGACCCCGGGGCCGGCCAACGCTGCGAAGGAGCGTCGACATGACGAACGCTACATCCCTGCCCCAGGACGATCCGCCGACCGCCAAGATGACCATCACGGTCTACCGAGTGAACCGCTACGGCGCCGTGACCCAGGAATGCGGCACGGTGACCGTCCCACCGCTCGACGAACCACCCCCGTTCACCAACGCCTTTCCGCCCTGCGAGTGCCCGAGGTGCCGGTGCGGAGGGACGGTCGTCCGGTGACTCGCGCCGTACAGAACGGCATCCCGACGCCGATGAACGGGAAACGGTATGGCTTCTGGTGCGAGTGCTGGACGGAGAACCTGACCGAGGAGACCCCGCCGACGCTGGTGGCGTCGTTCGACGCCCACTCCGCCCCTCAGGCGGACCGTTGGGTAGCGGTCGCTCTCCAGACGATCTCCCCAGCACTGGACTCGGACGCGTCCACGGAAGCATGGGAGTGGATGTACAACGGCCGCATCGACACGAGACGAGCCCTACTGCGGGCCGAGCCGTGCACGGTGTCATTGACCCACGCCGGCACCCGCATCACCTGGACGATCCGCCCCGTACTCTTCCTGCCTCTCGCACACCGCGAGGGCGCTGAACTCCCGGCATGCGCGCACGATTTCACGCCCCGCTCGGGAGGGTGAGTTACAAGTTTCTCTACTGGTTCAAGGCGGCTCGCTCCGCTCACCGCGCGCGGCCCGGGCCCCGGCCGGGCCTGCGCTCCTGCATCCGCTCCGCTCCAGCCCGGCCGGCGCCCGTGCCGCGCACAGCAATCAGCCGCTTGCCGTCAGAGAGAGGGTACGCCGTGGCTGGGGTGGTCGACTCCACGGCCCTCGAACCCTGTTCGGCTACCTTCAACACTGCGAAAGCCAGCGACTGGCCGGCAACTCTAGGTACTCTGCGAGCACCTGAACCCTAGGGGGGACCTCGTGGGCAGCCCGATTGCCACTCAATTGATCAAGTCGGTCGTGATCACGGAGCTATTTGGTCAGTTCAACCACGTGATTGAGATGGGCAGTAAGCCCGAGGCGTCACCCAATCGACGCCTCACACTTCTATACGGTGACAACGGAACCGGAAAAACCACAATCCTAAATCTCCTCTGGAATACTCTTAGTGCATCGCGAGAAAGGCAGCACCGCTCCTATCTCGCGAATTGCCCATTCGGAACATTGTCGATTCAGCTCAACAATGGGCATTTGATCACTGTCACAAAAAAGCAGGAGCTTACTGGAGATTATGAAGTCACAGTAGAGGGAGAAGGCGTCGAAGTTCGACAGACGTACGTTCGACTCTCTGACGGGACCGCCGTTGCCGTCCAAGAAGGAGAAAACCGCAGTAAGTCACTGCGTCACGAGCTGGAAATTCACTACCAGCGAGAATTTCTGTCCCGTTCGCGTACCGCCGCGCGCTACACGATGGGATCAGACCAAATGCTTCTTTTCGGCGATGAAGGGGTGGACACTTACGTCGAGTACCTGACACATCTCAACGCAAATCCTTACTTCCTTGCAGATGATCGCCAAATCTATGGTGATGACATCGGAAACGTTCATGGAGTAAGAAAGCGTCGACCCGAGCCACAAGACGAGGGACCGAACGATACTAAATCCGCGTTGGGTAAAGAGCTCGATTCTGCCATGAAAAGATTTCACGCCCAGATGCAACAATGGGCATATGCCGGAAGTCAAACGGGGTCTCGTGACACAAATAAGATTTACCTTGACATCTTGAAAAGAGTTGCAAATAGGGATCTAGATGAGAATGACGAGGCTCCCGATACCGGGCAGCTGTTGGAACGGCTAAACAGGGTCGCGATAAGGACGCAGCGGTACAGCGAGTTCGAGTTGATGCCAGCGCTGCGGTCACAGCCATTCGTTAGCATTCTCAAAGGTATATCACCACAGAGAGCGGCTGTGGCAGAAGAGGTTATCTTTCCTTACCTCGAAGCCCAAGAGGCTAGGCTCGACGCCCTGGAAGACACAGAGAGAATGATTCGCACATTTGTCGAGCAAGCTAACGGTTTCCTGAAAACTAAAAGGCTATTCTTCGACATGTCTACAGGAATCCGAGTGACAGCCATGGGGTCGGACGGAGCGAAGCTATCTCCTTTCCAGCTGTCATCCGGCGAGCGCCAGATTCTCCTTTTGTTGACAAATACGACCTTGGCCAGGCAAAACACAAAGCTGTTCTTGATCGACGAACCTGAGCTCAGTCTCAATGTGAAATGGCAACGGAAGCTAATGTCCGCGCTGCTCGCGTGCACCGAGGGAAGCGGCATGCAGTTTGTGGTGGCCACTCACTCCGTCGAGGTCATCACTGAGAACCGCGAAGCGTTGGCCCGTTTGTCGTCGAACTGAGAAAACTGGGGGGAACCATGAGCCAGGAAATTGATGAAAATCGCCGCACTCCGGAAGAGTTGGCTGTCCTTTTTGACCTCGAGCCCGAAATTAAGGAGGTAATTGTAGAGGGGCGTGCCGACGCAGGCCTACTGCGCTGGTACTTCGCCATGACGAATCCTGATGTAGACGTGAAGTTCTACGCTGTTCAAGATAGAGTCCTCATTGAGAATGACCGTGTGCAGTCCATGGGGCATAATTCCGGTAATCGAGGCAGGGTAGTGGCAACCGCTCAGGTGGTCGCTTCCATGTTCCCAGAGCAGCAGTCCGGCGCTTTTGTTGCCGACCGAGACTACAGCGCGATCGGGTTGGATTCTTGTCCTGCAGTGAACGCATTGTTCTTCACGGACTTCACCTCAATGGAACTCTATTTCTTCAACGATAAGTCTCTGCGTAAAATACTCGCCGTTGCGTTGCGTGCGCCGCAATCCGTAATTGCCTCGGAAATTCTGGCAGACATAACCCCTATACTCACGGCACTTTTTCGCATTCGTGCCGTTCTTCGCGGTTTGCCAGAGCCGACGCCGAAGCTTGCTGCCAGCATAATTGACAAGCTAAAGGTCAAGGTCGGCGGTATCAGTACTTTTGACCCAAAAGATGCTTTGCAAAAATCTGTCCAAGGTAAAATAGATCACCTGCTGGAGGAGTACGAGTCCCTTCATCTTCTCCCTGATGTCGACGTGCGTCACTACATACATGGCCATGATTACTGTGCCGTCCTTGTCAGATATCTACATAGCAACCATCCCCAAATTTTCAGGGAAGAACGGCGCAACCTAGCATACGCACCCACTCTAGAACTGGCTCTTCTTGCAAGTGCTGAAATATCAGAGCTGGCCGACGCGGCATTGTTTCGAGACCTCACCGCGTTTCTCTGTGATAATCCCTGAAATCACGCTCTGCAAGGGCACGACGAACACCGCCGAACGCGGCGCATGGGTCGACGTCACGTGCTGGCCCATAGGTAAAATCTGATCCCGGAGTTCACTGCATGACCGGAGTCGTCACTCCCTACTCCGACGGGCTGCCCCGTCCGGCCAGATGACATCCACGGGGATGCCCGCGGCCCGCGCTTCCCTCACCGTGTCGGCGGTGCCGCCCCCCTTGCCGCCGGGCGGCGCCCCGTCCCAGACGGCCACCAGCCGGTCGGCGCGCTGGAGGAGTACGGCGTTGGCGGCCTCGTGCGCCCGTCGGTCGGCGGTGTCATGGGGGAGGACCAGCACCTCGTCGGCCGCTTCGGTGAGCCGGTCGAAGAGGGCTGCGTGGTCGGCCTTGACCTTCTTGAGGCGGTAGTCCTGTGAGGGGATGACGACGGCGAGTCGTCCGCCGGCGGCGAGGACTGCCTCGGCGAACAGGGAGTCGGCGCCCTTGGCGATGCAGGAGACCCCGACGAGATCACCGCTGGCGGTGTACGGCTTGAGCAGGTCGTCCAGTGCGGCACGGACCACGGGGACGGTGTCCTCGGCGAGATCCATGTGCCCGGTCACCGCGATGGTCGTCACGGTCGTGGCTCCCCTCTTCGGGATCGACAACTGTCGTTGTCAGGGCGTCAGTCGGGCCAAGCATCGGCCATTACGAACGGCACGACGGTACCGCCGTAGTGGCTCGTTCCTGAGCGCCATGAGTGGGTGATGGCCTCGACCAGGTGCAGGCCCCACCATGCGCCTCGTCCGCATCAGGGTGGCGGAGGCATACGTGCACGGGAAATGGGGTTGTGAACGTCGACTCGAAACATCACTCCCTCGCGGAACCACCCCACCCGGACCAGCCATGGGTCGTCCGAGCGGCCGTACAGGATCGGCATTGGTCATCAGCCCGGAGGCCATCAGTGCGCATGCGTCGGTCGAGCAGGTCGGTTCGTACGGAGCGGTGAATATCTGGAACCAGCGCCGGGCGCGGTGCACATTCCGGGACGGTGTGCGAGGCATCGCTCCGTTAGAAGGCGAACGTCGAACTCGTACGCTGGATAGCATGAAGCGGTTGATCATCGCGGCCGGGGGAGGGGGCGACGCGGTCGCAGCCGCCATGCTGCATGCCGCCCTGTACGGCGACGAGGTCCCCGCTCTGATCCTCACGTATGCCTGGGACCGCCTGCTCATCGATCCAGTGCCGGGTCCACGAGGTGCCGGCGACTTCACCGGCCTCCGCTCGATCACTCCGACCGTCACAGCGGTGCCGGCCGAGGCCTGCCCGGTCGCACCGGCGGGTTCCACTCTCCCGCACCTCGCTGCCGCGCTCCCGCACACCTTCGCCCTGCTCGACCCGCACAAGGGTGCCGAAGGCATCACGCGCCAGTTGGAGGAGTTGGTCAGTCACCTGGAACCGGAGTCGATCGACCTTCTGGACGTGGGCGGCGACATCCTCGCGCAAGGTGACGAGCCGACGCTGAAGAGCCCACTGGCCGACGCCCTCACCCTGGCCGCCACCTCCCAGGTCAACGCACCCGTCCGCCTCCTGATCGCGGGTCCCGGCCTGGACGGCGAACTGCCCCTGGACGACGTACACCCACTGCTCAGTCCCGTCGCACACACGCTCACGGCGAAGGACGTGGAACCGATCAGCGCGGTCCTGGAGTGGCACCCCTCCGAGGCCACGGCCATGCTCGCCGCGACTGCCCGAGGAGTGCGAGGCATCTGTGAGATCCGAGACGCCGGCCTCCCCGTGCCTCTCACCGACGAGGCACCGAGGGTTCACGAGGTCGACTTGGAAGAAGCCCTGAGCCGCAACAGGCTGGCGCGTGCCCTCATGGCAACCACCACGCTGGACCAGGCCGAGGCGCGCAGCCGCGAGATCTGCGGCTTTTCGGAGATCGACTACGAGCGCGACAAGACGACGCGACTGAACGACCAGCAACCGACAGAGCTCGACGCCAAATCCGTGCTTCATCGCCTCACCGTGTTCCAGGCCGAGGCCCGCCGCCGCGGAGCCACCCACACGACATTCCGCCGCATCACCGAGGTGCTGAACCTCGGCGGCTCTCAGAGCCTCGCCCTGCGCCAGTTGCTCGTCAGCAGTCACCCGGAGCAGTACGACGCGCCTCTTTGGCGCGTCGCGACTACCGCTTGAGCAACGGCCTCCTGCACGGAATGAAGGTGGCTCGCTCCGCCTCCCCGGGCCGCACGGCATATACACCGCCAGCCTCCGAGAAGACGTACGTGATCGTCCTGCCGCAGTCGGCTGCCCATTACCTGGTGGGTAATCGACCCGCCCCTTCCTCCCCTGGCAGGGTCAAGCCCATCGACGGAAACCCCGCCGAGAGCCGGCCCCGCAGTCGTGAGGAGAGCTTTATGTCCGACAGGTCCAGTGTCATCGCGGCGAGTTCAGATGCCGTCGGCGAGACCACCCGCGCCGTCGTGAACGAGTTCCTCGCGGCCCGCCTGGCCGGGGACACCAGGCGGCTCGTGGAGATCTTCGCCGATGAGGTCGACTGGATGCTCGCCGAGAACCCGGGCGTCCCCTGGATCCGGCCGAGGCGCACCGGCGCCGAGTGTGCCGCTCAGTTCGCGGAGTTGATGGAGCACACCGTGCCCGAGGATGCGCGTGCCTCGGTCGATGCCTTCCTTGTCGATGGTGCCGACGCGGTGCTGACGGGGCACGTGGCGGGGACCGTCCGCGCCACGGGCAAGTCCTTCGAGGGGCCCTTCGCGCTGCGGCTCACCGTGGAGGACGGGCGGATCGTCCGGCATCACCTCTACGAGAACAGCTTGTCCATCGCCGAGGCATGCGCCCCCTGAGCAGCGAAAACGTCGGGGTCAGATCTGTAGCGGGATCGGATGTACCTCGTCCGCCCGGTGCCCCGCGCGTTCGTGGACGCGTTGGACCGCCTCCGCCGACGGGGCCTCGGAGAAGCAGTAGACCGTGCCGGAGTCCGGGTCCGCCCAGGCGTGTTCGAAGTGGACCGACTCGTCCTGCTCGATCGCGAGGTCGGCCTGGTGCGCCGCCATCAGCTGGTCGGCCGTGATGCCCTGCATGCCGCGGTGGATGTCCATGAACCTGGCCATGGTCCCGCGCCTCCTTCCGGCTGGGCGCTTCCCCTACGTCCATGCTGCGCCCCGCCGGCGGGGAGGGCGCCCGGAGCGGCGGAGGGCCGGCGCGAAGCGTGTTCGCACCGGCCCCGGTCGTCGTTCAGCCGCACTGGCAGGGGTTGCCCGACTGGCACCCACAGCCGCAGCCCGAGCCGCAGCCGCACGCGCCGAACAGGGGAAGGCTCCTGATCTCGGCGGGCTGCTCGGTCTCGCGCTCCTGCGTGGGGTCGGGCGTGGTGCTGCCAAGGGATTCGGCCATGGGTCCCCTCCTAATACCTCGGGGCAGGGATGCCCTCGCCCATTTCATGCCCATTCGGCCGGGCGCATCAACGGCGCACGGAGGCGTTCGGCCACCGGGCATGGGCCGCCTGAGACGTCCGGCCGCTCCAGCCCTCCGGCCGCTCCAGCCCTCCGGCCGCTCCAGCCCTCCGGCCGCTCCAGCTCCGGCTGTCAGGGCCGGCCAGACAACGACCACGGTGACTCAACGCTACGGCGAACGACCCGCGAGCCCCCGGAGGGCTACGCCCCCTCCACCCCCGCCACCCCCTGGATGTCCGGCTGCAGCTCGTCCGCGTGCTCGCCGGTCACCAGGTACACCACCCGCTTGGCGACGGCCACCGCGTGATCCGCGTACCGCTCGTAGTAGCGGCCCAGCAGCGTGACGTCGACCGCCGTCTCGATGCCGTGCTTCCAGCGGTCGTCGATGAGGTGCTGGAAGAGGGTGCGGTGCAGCAGGTCCATCTCGTCGTCGTCCTGCTCCAGCTGGAGGGCGAGATCGACGTCCTTCGTGACGATGACCTCCGCCGCCTTCGCCATCAGGCGCTGGGCGAGCTGGCCCATCTCCAGGATGGTGGCGTGCAGGTCCTGCGGGACCGCGCGCTCCGGGAAGCGCAGGCGGGCCAGCTTCGCCACGTGCTGGGCGAGGTCGCCGGAGCGCTCCAGGTCGGCGGACATCCGCAGCGACGTGACGACTATCCGCAGATCCGTGGCCACCGGCTGCTGCCGGGCGAGCAGGGCTATCGCCCGGGCCTCCAGGTCGTGCTGGAGCTCGTCCACCTTCTTGTCGGCCTCGATCACGCTCTCGGCCAGCTTCAGGTCGGCGTCGAGCATGGCGGTCGTGGCGCGCCCGATGGCCGACCCGACCAGCCGGGCCATCTCCACCAGTCCGTCGCCGATCGAGTCCAGTTCCTCGTGGTACGCGTCCCGCATGGTGGGTTCCCTCTCGTGCGTCGTCGTCCGGGAGTGTCGGGGGCCGTCACATCACACGTGCGCCCCCTGGCGAAACCGGCGGTACGTGCCCCACGTTCCACGCTGTGCCCCGTACGCGTCTGTTTCCGCCACCCCAAATGAACCGGTGCTGGCTCCAAGGTGAACTCTGGGCGACGAGTGTTCGAGGTCGCACCTGGACGGCTGTGGGCATGTCGTACCCCATGCCTAACCTTGAGACATGGACGTGAACGCGGCGGTCGCCGCAGCGGCAGCGATCGCCGGGGTGCTCACCGGTGTCATCGCCATGCTGGCGTTCCGCTGGAGCGAACGCGACCAGAAGCGACCGACCAGGACTTCCTTGCACACCGATCCCGTACTCCCGCCCGGCGTGGACACCGTCTTGTCGGTGCTGCGCTCCTCCGCCGTGGTCCTCGACGAGGCCGACGCCGTCGTCAAGGCCAGCTCCGCCGCCTACGCCCTCGGGCTGGTGCGCGGCGGCAAGCTCTCCGTGGAGCCCATGCTCCAGATGGCCCGGGACACCCGCAGGGACGGGGAGATACGCCAGGTCGAACTGGATCTCCCCCGGCGCGGCACCGGACGCGGCGAGGCCCTCGCGGTCTCGGCGCGGGTGGCCCCGCTCGGCTCCCGCCTGGTCCTGCTGCTGGTCGAGGACCTGACGGAAGCCCGCAGAATCGAGGCGGTACGACGCGACTTCGTGGCGAACGTCAGCCATGAGCTGAAGACGCCCGTCGGCGCGCTCTCCCTCCTCTCGGAGGCTGTCATGGACGCCTCCGACGACCCCGAGGCCGTACAGCGCTTCGCCGGCCGGATGCAGATCGAGGCGACCCGCCTGACCAACCTGGTCCAGGAGCTGATCGACCTCTCCCGGGTGCAGAACGACGACCCGCTGGAGGACGCCGAGCCCGTCCGGGTGGACGAGCTGGTCGCCGAGGCCATCGACCGCTGCCGCCACCAGGCGGGCACCAAGCAGATCACCATGGCCACGAATATATGGGCGCCCGAAGGGCCCGATCAGGGTGGTGGCGGGCGACGGGAGGGCGGTACCGCCGACCTGCACGTGTGGGGCAACCGCGGACAGCTGGCCGCCGCCCTCGGCAACCTGGTCGAGAACGCCGTCAACTACTCCCCGGCCCGCACCCGCGTCGGCATCGCGGCCCGCCGGATCTCCGCGCCCGGCGGTGACATGATCGAACTGGCCGTCACCGACCAGGGCATCGGCATCTCCGACAAGGACAAGGAGCGCATCTTCGAGCGCTTCTACCGCGTGGACCCGGCCCGCTCCCGCGCCACCGGCGGCACCGGTCTCGGTCTCGCGATCGTCAAGCACGTGGTCGCCTCGCACGGCGGGGAGGTCACGGTCTGGAGCGCCGAGGGCCAGGGCTCCACCTTCACCCTCAGGCTGCCGGAGGCGGGCGCGGCCCGCGACCGCGCACAGCAGCACCCCGGCCTCGACGACGAGGCCGGAACCACCGACTCATCCCCGTACGCTTCGCTTCCCGCCCCGGAGGTCCTTCCGTGACCCGTGTGCTCGTCGTCGAGGACGAGGAGTCCTTCTCCGACGCCCTGTCGTACATGCTCCGCAAGGAGGGCTTCGAGGTCGCCGTCGCGGCGACCGGTCCCGACGGACTGGACGAGTTCGAGCGCAACGGCGCCGATCTGGTCCTCCTCGACCTGATGCTGCCGGGCCTGCCCGGCACCGAGGTCTGCCGCCAGCTGCGCGGCCGCTCCAACGTCCCCGTGATCATGGTGACCGCGAAGGACAGCGAGATCGACAAGGTCGTCGGTCTTGAAATAGGAGCCGACGACTACGTCACCAAGCCGTTCTCCTCCCGGGAGCTGGTCGCCCGCATCCGCGCGGTGCTGCGCCGGCGCGGCGAGCCGGAGGAGGTCGCCCCGGCCGCGCTGGAGGCGGGCCCGGTCCGCATGGACGTCGACCGCCACGTGGTCACCGTCGCCGGCTCCAAGGTCGACCTCCCGCTGAAGGAGTTCGACCTGCTGGAGATGCTGCTGCGCAACGCGGGCCGGGTGCTCACCCGCATGCAGCTCATCGACCGTGTCTGGGGCGCCGACTACGTGGGCGACACCAAGACCCTGGACGTCCACGTCAAGCGCCTGCGCGCCAAGATCGAGCCGGACCCGGGCGCGCCGCGCTACCTGGTGACGGTGCGCGGGCTGGGCTACAAGTTCGAGCCGTAGGCCGCGGCCGGTCCGCACGTGTGACGGAGGGCGGCACCCCGCGCGGGGTGCC
>NZ_JBVHXT010000011.1:0-91700 GCF_055569255.1 Streptomyces sp. NPDC029296 | reverse complement strand
CGCTCGGCACCGACCCCGCCCGCCTCGACGCGCTCGGCCAGGCCGTCCAGGACGCCCTGGTGGAGACGCGCGGGGTGCCGCCCTCCGTCACACGTGCCTGCGCGGCCGGTACGCCCGCGGGGTACGGCGGGCCGCTCGGCCACGGCGAACCGGCGGCCCTGTCCCGTCAGTGGCCGGCGGCCGACTGCGACGCCGAGTCGCCCGGGGTGGCGGCCTCACCGGAGGCGCTGCCCGACGGGGTCGCCTCGCCGCTCTTCTCCGGCTTGCCGCTCGCGGAGGGGTTCGCGCCCGGCGCGCCGGACTTCGACGGCGAGGCGGACGCCGGCGCGGACGGGATCCGCGACGGGCCCCACTTGTCGAAGTAGCTGGTGGCCGGGACCACGAAGGCGCTCAGGCCCACCTTGCCGGTCCTGCTGAAGGTGAAGGTGATCTTCTGGGCGTCACCGTCCTTGACGGCCTCGCGGCCGCTGGGCAGTGTCGCGGAGGCGTTGCCCTTGCCGCCGAGGACCAGCGAGCCGCCCGCGGGGACGGTCACGCTCTTGCCCTTGGCGGGCTTCAGCTCGGCGGACGTGCCGCTGCCCAGGGTGACGGACTCCAGGGTCTCGGCGGTGTCGCCGGAGTTGAACAGGGTCGCGGAGACGACCGCGGGCCCCGTCGACTTCAGATCGGGCTGGGTGATGACCAGGGCGTTCTGGATCTTGATGGCGCCGACGCTGGTCGCCGCGTTGTCCGGCTGGATCTCCAGGGTCTGCGAGTCGTTGCCGGCGCCGCAGGCGGCGAGCGAGGCGATCGAGAAGACGATGGCGGAGGCGGCGAGGGCGCCGCGTCGAAGGCTGCTGCTCACGGCGGCGGCAACTCCTTGAACGCGCGGGCGGCTCCTCTGATAAAGCCGCCCTAAGTGTCTGTCAGCGCGCTTAGGTTACCGAGCCGTTCCCATGCCGCCGCACCCGACCCTCCCCCGAGGCCCGTCCATCCCTCCAGGTGGGGGTACCTCGCCGGGAGGAAGTGACTCCCCGGTCACGCCGGGGAGGCGTTCGCCCGGCATTCGCATAACGCGAGGTGCGCGCCTTGCGGCACCCCGCGCGAAATTTCCGTGAAGGAATGCGCGGCGCTCCCCGAAATTGATCACGGCACACCCGCCCGCCCGCCGTAGATCAATTTTGGAATCGGCTCACATCCACCGGTGGGCACCGAACGGAGTAGCGGAAGTCGCACGGCTGACACTGGACAAACCGGGACATTCATCCACTTGGAACATCGCCCCGAGGCGTGTAGCGTACGCGTTTCCCTTTGCCCGAAGAGCCCCTCCGACCTGCGAATACCCGCTTCCGTGGGGCCCTCGCAGCACGTCCCGGTTGCTGTTGTCAAGCCCCGAGATATGCCCTGACCTGCGAAAACGCCATTCAGAAGACGCCGTATCCGTGTTACCCTGGATAGCCACGGAAGGGGTACCTGTCACATGACGTTCAAGGTTGGCGACACCGTGGTCTATCCCCATCACGGGGCCGCGCTGATCGAGGCTATCGAAACTCGCCAGATCAAAGGCGTGGACAAGACCTACTTGGTGCTGAAGGTCGCCCAGGGTGACCTGACGGTACGTGTGCCAGCGGACAATGCGGAGTTCGTCGGCGTGCGTGATGTGGTCGGTCAGGACGGACTGGACCGAGTCTTCGAGGTGCTGCGCGCGCCGTACGCCGAGGAGCCCACGAACTGGTCCCGTCGCTACAAGGCAAACCTGGAGAAGCTCGCCTCCGGCGATGTCATCAAGGTCGCGGAAGTCGTGCGTGACCTGTGGCGTCGCGAGCGCGAGCGCGGACTCTCCGCCGGTGAGAAGCGCATGCTCGCCAAGGCCCGCCAGATCCTGGTGAGCGAGCTGGCGCTCGCGGAGAACACGAACGAGGACAAGGCCGAGGCCCTGCTCGACGAGGTGCTCGCCTCCTGACACGCAGCGGCAGCGAACCCTCGCTTCCGGCACGCCCAGCACAGCAGTGAAATGCCGCGGTGCCCGATGACACTGACCCTGTCGCCGGGCGCTGCGGCATCTTCGTCCCCGCAGGGCGTGCCTCGGGAAGCCTGTGGAACAACCCCCCGATACTCGGCGTGCCGGGCCCGGGCGGATGGCTCGACCAGGGTCACGGAAAGGGTCCGGTCAAGGCGTCGCGCCCGGCACTCCTCCAGGCCATACCCACGTAGGTCGAGCACACAAACCTGACAGGAACCGATGTCTGACGAATCGCGTCCCACGCCCGCGCAGAGCCCCGTCGCCGCCGTGATTCCCGCCGCCGGCCGGGGCGTGCGCCTCGGCCCGGGCGCCCCCAAGGCACTCCGCGCGCTGAACGGCACGCCCATGCTCATCCACGCGGTGCGCGCCCTCGCCGCGTCCCGCCACGTCTCCCTGGTGATCGTCGTGGCTCCGCCGGACGGCGCCGCCGAGGTGAAGTCGCTGCTCGACGCGCACGCGCTGCCGGAGAGGACCGACTTCCTGGTCGTCCCCGGCGGGGAGTCCCGCCAGGAGTCGGTGCGCCTCGGCCTGGACGCCCTGCCGCCGCAGTACGGCGTCGTGCTGGTCCACGACGCGGCCCGCCCGCTGGTCCCGGTCGAGACGGTCGACGCGGTCGTGGAGGCCGTACGCGACGGCGCCCCCGCCGTGGTGCCCGCGCTGCCGCTGGCCGACACGGTCAAGGAGGTCGAGCCCGCCACCGCGCCCGGCGACCCGGAGCCGGTCGTCGCCACCCCCGAGCGGGCCCGGCTGCGCGCCGTGCAGACCCCGCAGGGCTTCGACCGGGCCACCCTGGTCCGCGCCCACGAGAGCGTCACCGGGAACGTCACCGACGACGCGGGCATGGTCGAGCGGCTCGGGCTCACGGTCGTGGCCGTCCCCGGTCACGAGGAGGGCTTCAAGGTCACCCGCCCGCTGGACCTGGTCCTCGCCGAGGCGGTCCTGGCCCGCAGGAGGCTCACCGATGGCTTCTGAGGCACCGGCGCTTCCCCGGGTCGGCATCGGCACCGACATCCACGCCTTCGAGGAGGGCCGCGAACTGTGGTGCGCCGGCCTGAAGTGGGAGGGCGAGGGGCCCGGGCTGGCCGGCCACTCCGACGCCGACGTGGTCGCCCACGCGGCCTGCAACGCGCTGTTCTCCGCCGCCGGGCTCGGTGACCTGGGACAGCACTTCGGCACCGGCCGCCCCGAGTGGTCCGGTGCCTCCGGCACCACGCTGCTCGCCGAGGCCGCGCGGATCGTACGGGCGGCGGGCTTCGCCATCGGCAACGTCGCCGTCCAGGTGATCGGCCCCCGCCCGAAGATCGGCAAGCGCCGCGACGAGGCCGAGAAGATCCTCTCCGAGGCGGCCGGCGCGCCCGTGTCGGTCTCCGGCGCCACCACCGACGGCCTCGGCTTCCCCGGCCGCGAGGAGGGGCTGATGGCGGTCGCGACGGCCCTGGTGGCGCGGGTGAACTGACGGCGTGCGAGGGTACCCTCACGATCACCAGTGATCCCTGGACTCCGGAGGGTACCCATGTCCGCCGTACTGTCCGACCGCCTGAAGTCCGTGCTCGACGGCAAGGTGTTCATCGTCGTCGGCACCCTCCAGCCCGACGGCAGCCCGCAGCTGTCCCCGGTCTGGGTGAAGCGCGACGGCGACGACCTGCTCTTCTCCACCACCGTCGACCGCCGCAAGTACCTGAACCTCCAGCGCGACCCCCGGGTGACGGCCGTCGTCCTGAACCCCGAGTCCCCGTACGAGTACGCCGAGATCCGCGGCACCGCCGAGATGACGACGGACGACGGCCACGAACTCCTCGATGAGATCAGCCGCAAGTACACCGGCAAGGACTACAAGGACTTCAATCCCGCCTCGGTCGACGACGCCCAGCGGGTGGTCGTACGGATCCGGCCGCAGAAGGTCGTCGGAAGGCTGTGAGGAGGAGTTCCCCCGGGGAAGGCGCATGGCACCGCCATGCGCCCACTACTCTGGAGTGGTGACGATTCGCCTGTACGACACCAGCGCCCGGCAGATCCGTGACTTCACCCCGCTCAAGCCGGGCTGCGTCTCGATCTACCTGTGTGGCGCCACCGTGCAGGCGGCCCCTCACATCGGCCACATCCGCTCGGGTCTCAACTTCGACATCATGCGCCGCTGGTTCGCCTACCGCGGCTATGAGGTGACGTTCATCCGCAACGTCACCGACATCGACGACAAGATCATCACCAAGAGCCACGAGCAGCACCGGCCCTGGTGGTCGATCGGGTACGAGAACGAGCGCGCGTTCAACGAGGGCTACACCGCCCTTGGCTGCCTGCCGCCGACCTACGAGCCCCGCGCCACCGGCCACATCCCCGAGATGGTCGAGATGATGCGGGGCCTCATCGAGCGCGGGCACGCCTACGCGGCCGACGGCAACGTCTACTTCGACGTCCGGTCCTTCCCGCGCTACCTGGAGCTGTCCCGGCAGGAGCTGGACAACCTGCTCCAGCCGTCCGGCGAGGGCGAGACCGGCAAGCGGGACCCGCGCGACTTCGCCCTGTGGAAGGCGGTCAAGCCCGGCGAGCCGAGCTGGCCGACCCCCTGGGGCCCGGGCCGCCCCGGCTGGCACCTGGAGTGCTCGGCCATGGCCCACAAGTACCTGGGCAGCGCCTTCGACATCCACGGCGGCGGCCTCGACCTGATCTTCCCGCACCACGAGAACGAGATCGCCCAGGCCAAGGCCTACGGCGACGAGTTCGCCCGGTACTGGGTGCACAACGCCTGGGTCACCATGGCCGGCGACAAGATGTCCAAGTCGCTCGGCAACAGCGTCCTGGTCAGCGAGATGGTCAAGCAGTGGCGCCCGGTCGTGCTGCGCTACTACCTGGGCACCCCGCACTACCGCTCGATGATCGAGTACAGCGAGGAGTCCCTGCGCGAGGCCGAGTCCGCGTTCGCGCGGATCGAGGGCTTCGTCCAGCGGGTCACCGAGCTGGCCGGCAAGACCGTCGAGCCGGCCGACGAGGTCCCGCCCGCCTTCGCCGAGGCGATGGACGACGACCTGGGCGTCCCGCAGGCCCTCGCCGTCGTGCACACCACCGTCCGGCAGGGCAACAGCGCCCTCGCCGCCGACGACAAGGACGCCGCCGTCGCCCGGCTCGCCGAGGTGCGGGCCATGCTCGGCGTCCTCGGGCTCGACCCGCTCGACGCGCACTGGGCCGGCGAGGGCGGCGACCGGGGCGAGGATCTCCGGGGCGTGGTCGACGGCCTCGTCCGCCTGGTCCTCGACCAGCGCGAGTCCGCCCGCGCCCGCAAGGACTGGGCCACCGCCGACGCCATCCGGGACCAGCTCAAGGACTCCGGGCTCGTCATCGAGGACAGCCCCCAGGGCCCGCGCTGGAGCCTCGGCGCACGCTGACCGGCGACTGATCGACTGTGCCGCCCGGCCCTCCGGGCGGCACACTGCATAAGACGTACGTACGAAGCCTCAACGGAGACGGGTAACTCATGGCCGCGAACAACCGCCGCATGTCCGGCAAGAAGGGCGCGCAGGTCGGCAGCGGCGGCAAGCGGCGCCGGGGCCTGGAAGGAAAGGGCCCGACCCCGCCCGCCGAAATGCGCAAGGGGCACGCCAAGCAGCGCGCCGCCGCGTCCAAGGCGCGCCGCGCCCAGGGCCGCACCCAGCAGCGCCGGGGCGGCGGCAGGTCCGCCTCCGAGATGGTGGTGGGCCGCAACCCGGTGGTGGAGGCGCTGCGCGAGGGCGTCCCCGCCTCCACGCTCTATGTCCAGCAGTTCATCGACAACGACGAGCGGGTCCGCGAGGCCCTCCAGCTCGCCGCCGAGCGCGGCGGCATCAACCTCATGGAGGCCCCGCGCCCCGAGCTGGACCGCATGACCAACGGCCTCAACCACCAGGGCCTGGTCCTCCAGGTCCCGCCGTACGAGTACGCGCACCCCGAGGACCTGCTCGACGCCGCCGCCGAGGAGGGCGAGGACCCGCTGGTCGTCGCCCTGGACGGGGTCACCGACCCGCGCAACCTCGGCGCCGTCGTCCGCTCGGTCTCCGCCTTCGGCGGCCACGGAGTGGTCGTCCCCGAGCGCCGTTCGGCCGGCATGACCGCGGGCGCCTGGAAGACCTCCGCCGGTACGGCCGCCCGCACGCCGGTCGCCCGCGCCACCAACCTCACCCGGACCCTGGAGGCCTACAAGAAGGCCGGTCTCACGGTGGTCGGCCTGGCGGCCGACGGCGAGGCCGAACTCGGCGAGCTCCAGGCCCTGGAGGGCCCGGTGGTCATCGTCGTCGGCAGCGAGGGCAAGGGCCTGTCCCGCCTGGTCGGCGAGACCTGCGACGTCCGGGTGCGCATCCCGATGCCGGGCGGCGCGGAGTCGCTCAACGCGGGCGTGGCGGCCGGGATCGTGCTGTACGAGACGGCGCGCAGGCGGAGCTGACCGACGGCCCGGACGGGCTGAACACCCGTCCGGTGCCTCCCTCTTGCGGGCTGATTCGGGTGGTCATGACGGGGTGGGCACGGCCTTGACGGGGTCCGGACACATCCGGCCGGTCAAAGCAGTGTCCTAACACCACGTCACTCGGTTAGATGAGTGTGGACACCAGAACACCCCGCACACCCACGGGGGACCGCTCGTCGGGTATCGACGACGCTCCCGCGTTGAGCATGGTGAAGGTGCCGAGCGATCCGGCGCAGGTCATCGTCAATCACGCCAGCTTCCGCGTGCAGCTGGGCCCGGCGTCGAAGGGCACCCGGTCCCCCCGGATCACCCGGCATCTGAACGCCGCCCGCCAGGAGACCGCCCGCAGGCCGGTCCTGGGCACGGCGGGCCGGGCGGCCGACGCCACCGGCCGCCGCCGTCCCGTCGTCTGGAGCGGGCGGTCCGCCCCCGACGACACCGGCGCCCACCGGCTCCTCCAGGCCGTGCGGGGCAGCAGCGTCCGCCACGCCGGCGAGCCCGAGGCCGGCGCCACCCAGGTCACCCCGCGCGTGCAGACCGGCTACGCCGACACCCACACCGAACTGGACCGGACCGTGGAGACCCCGGTCGTCGGCCACCAGCGCACCGCCCCCGACGCCACCCGTCTCCTGCCGCACATGCGCACGGTCACCGGCGCCTACGACCCCCCGTCCCACCCCGACGCCGACCACGACCCGTACGACGCGTACCCGGCCGGACCCGGTCCGGACCCGGAGGAAGACGACCCGCGCCGCACCCGGCGCCAGAGCGACGACCCGGCCCGGCACGCCTACTTCCCGGGCCGCCGGATGAACCTGGGCGTGGTCCTGCTCCCGCTCAGGATCTTCCTGGGCTTCATCTCCATCTACGCCGGCATGGGCAAGCTGTGCGACCCCGTCTACTTCGACGGCGGCGAGCGCGGCTCCATGGTGAAGTGGCTCAACACCCTGCACCCGTGGGACGTGGCCGAGCCGCTGCGCCAGTTCGCGCTCCAGCACCCGGTCGGCTCCGGCCTGGTCATCGCCTTCCTCCAGGTCGTCGTCGGCGTCCTGACCATCCTGGGCTGCTGGCAGCGCGTGGCCGCGGTCCTCGGTGCCCTGCTCTCGGCCGCCCTGATCGTCACCGTCAGCTGGAAGACGGTCCCGGCCTACGACACGCCGGACATCATCTACCTGGCCGCCTGGTCCCCGCTGATCATCGCCGGCGCCCCCGTGTACTCGGTGGACGGCCGCCTCGCGGGCGGCGCCTGGCGGCGGCTCGGCCCCCGCTCCGACATCTGGGAGCTGCGCCGCTACGTACTGCGCCGCGGCGCGCTGATCACGGCCGTCACCGTCGGCCTGACCCTGCTCATCGGCTCCCTGCTGGGCGGCGCGGTCCGCGACTCCGGCCGCGTGGTCGTCCCCGGCCCCGGCGAGGCCCCCCGCAACCAGTTGCCCGGCTCCCCGCTCCCGCAGGAGCCCGGCAAGCGGCACAAGAAGACCCCGGCGGCCTCCGCCACGCCCACGGACGGTGCCACGGCCGGCGCGAGCCCCTCCCAGGCGATGACCCCGCCCGGCACCGGCCGCGCCACCACCGGGGCCACCACCGCGGCCCCGACCCAGACCCAGGGCACCACGGGCCAGGTCCCGCCGAGCCGGTCCGCGCCGACGGGCGGCGTCCCCAGCACCACGGCGGGCCCGTCCAGCACGGGCGGCACGACCACCACCGGCGGCACCACGTCGACCGGCGGCGCCACCACCGGCACCACCTCGGGCGGCTCCACGGCCACGGGCCAGCCGGGCCTGGTGGGCGGCCTGCTGGGCTGACGGGACCGAAGACGGCGAAAGGGGCCCCGCACCTCTCCGGTACGGGGCCCCTTTCGCCGTGCGGGCTAGCGGCTCAGGGCCGCCAGTTCCTTGGCCGCCTCGGTCAGGTCCTTCGCCGTGTCGATGGCCCGCCAGTACGCCCCCTGCGGGATGGGGAAGCCGGCCAGCTTGTTCTCCCGGGCCAGCCGGGGGAACGTCGTCCGCTCGTGGTCCCCCCGCTCGGGCAGCAGGGTGGCGAACTCGGGGGAGAACACGTACACGCCGGCGTTGATCTCGAACGTGGACGGCGGGGCCTCGATGAAGTCGGTGATGTGGCCGAACCCGTCGGTCTGCACCGCGCCCCAGGGAAGGCGCGGCCGGGCCAGCGCGAGGGTCGCCACGGCGTCGCGCTCGGTGTGGAAGTCGGCCATGTCCCGCAGGGAGAACCGCGTCCAGATGTCACCGTTGGTGGCGTACCAGGGCCGGTCGGGGTGGGGCAGCCGCGTGGCCGCGTAGCGCAGGCCGCCACCGCGGCCGAGGGGCTCGTTCTCGACGACGGTCGTGACGGAGACGGGCAGGTCGGCCGAGTCCAGCCAGTTCTGCAGGACGTCGGCGAGGTGGCCGCAGGAGACCACCACGTCCGTCACGCCCTCCTCGGCGAGCCAGGTGAGCTGGTGGCCGATGATCGGCGTGCCCGTGCCGGGGATCTCGACCATCGGCTTGGGCCGGTCGTCGGTGTAGGGACGCAGCCGCGAGCCCTGGCCACCGGCCAGGACCACGGCTTGAGTGGGGCGCGACGCGGCGCTCGGATGGGTCATGACCGCACTGTACGTGGCACCCCACCGCGCCCGGTCGGCGGCAACGGCCCGCGCGGGCGCCGCGGCGGCGTGCGGCGGCAACGACAGGCGCGGCCCCGTCACGGTGGGGCGGCGGGGAGGGGCCGCGCGCCTGCCACGGCGGAGTGGTGGGGACGGGCCGCGCGCCTGCCGCGGCGGGGCGGTGGCGAAGGGCCCGTACGCCGTGGTGGGCGGCGGAGAGAGGCCCCTGCCCCGCCGTGACGGGGTGCGGGCACGGGTCCTGACGGCTCACACGGCGGGTGGCGGCGAAGGGTTCGCGTCCGCCGTGGCGTGGTGGCACGGGTCCGCACGGGGCACCGAGGGGTGGTGGCTGGTCCGTGTGCCCGGCGTGGTGGGGCGACGGTGAGAGGTCCGTGCCCCGCCGTGGCGGGGTCGGCTGGCACGGCGGGTGGCGGTGAAGGGTTCGCGTCCGCCGTGGCGTGGGTCCGCGCGGGGCGCCGAGGGGTGGTGGCTGGTCCGTGTGCCCGGCGTGATGGGGCGGCGGAGAGAGGCCCGTGCCCCGCCGTGACGAGGTCGGCTGGCACGGCGGGTGGCGGCGAAGGGTTCGCGTCCGCCGTGGCGTGGGTCCGCGCGAGGCGCCGAGGGGTGGCGACGGAGAGAGGTCCGTGCCCCGCCGTGGCGGGGCACGGCAACGCGGCCTGACGGCTGCCGCGGTGCGGGCGGCGCGCCGTCACGGCGGGGCCGCCGCCGGGCCTCCGGGTCAGCTGCGCGCCGCCAGGACGCCCGAGGCGAAGGCCGTGTCGCACACCGGCCGGGCGTAGGACTGGGCGCGCGGGGCGCCGTAGATGCGCACCGCTGCCGTGCCGAGGGCGCGGGCGATGGAGGAGCAGTGCCGGGCGAGCGCGGGGCGTCCGTTGACGGCCCGCTGGAGGTGGGTGAGCACCACGCCGGGGTCCTTGTGCTGGAGCTCGCTCATCAGTTGCTCGCGGAGCACGTCCTGCGGTGCGCGGGCGGCCGTCCGGGCGGGGATCGCCGCCGACGTCACGTCGGAGGCGGCCAGCACCGAGCCGGCGGGGCTCCCCGTCCAGTTGACCCGGGTGACCGCGAGGGTTCCGGAGAGCACCATGACGACGGGCAGGACGAGGGCGAGAGTGCGGCCGATCCGGCGGGCAGGGCCGCCCCGGTGGCCGCGTCGCGTCTGTGGGGTGGTGGAGTGCTTCACGCGTGTGAGGGTAGCGCCCGGTAATGACCTGGAGACAATGCGTCACCCCTTCGGGGGATGAGGGAGCACGGATTTCCGGGTAACGGGGTTGACGAAGCGGCCCACGGAAAGGGCCGGGCGGCCCACGGAAAGGGCCCCGCACGCCGAGCGCGCGGGGCCCTTCCGGTGCGTTGGGACCGTCAGTCGGTCAGCCGCTCGCCGGTGGAGGTGGAGAACACGTGGGTCTCGCCCGGCCGCGGCACGACGTGCAGCGTGGCGCCCTTCTCCGGCACGGCGCGGCTGTTGACGCGGACCACGAGGTCCCTGCGCTCGCCGCCGACCTCGACGGTGCCGTAGACGTAGCCGTCGGCGCCGGTCTCCTCCACGACGTTCACCGACACGGCGAGGCCGGCCGGGGCGTCGGCGGTGTCCTTCGTCAGGGACGCGGCGGCGCCGCCGTTCAGCTCGACCACGTCGAAGTGCTCGGGACGGACACCGACGGTGACCGTGCGGTCGCCCCTGTCGGCGGCGGCCTTCAGGGCCTCCCGGTTGACCGGGACGACGCTGTTGCCGAACTTCACGCCGCCGTCGGTGATCGGGACCTCGACCAGGTTCATGGCGGGGGAGCCGATGAAGCCGGCGACGAAGAGGTTCGCGGGCTTGTCGTACATGTTCCGCGGCGAGTCGACCTGCTGGAGCAGACCGTCCTTGAGGACCGCCACGCGGTCGCCCATCGTCATGGCCTCGACCTGGTCGTGGGTGACGTAGACGGTGGTGATGCCCAGCCGGCGCTGGAGCGAGGCGATCTGCGTACGGGTGGAGACACGCAGCTTGGCGTCCAGGTTGGACAGCGGCTCGTCCATGAGGAAGACCTGCGGCTCGCGCACGATGGCGCGGCCCATGGCGACACGCTGGCGCTGACCGCCGGAGAGCGCCTTCGGCTTGCGGTCCAGGTACTCGCTGAGGTCGAGGATCTTCGCGGCCTCCTCGACCTTCTGCCGGATCTCCGCCTTCGGCACGCCGGCGATCTTGAGCGCGAAGCCCATGTTGTCGGCGACCGTCATGTGCGGGTACAGGGCGTAGTTCTGGAACACCATGGCGATGTCCCGGTCCTTGGGCGGCAGGTGCGTGACGTCGCGGTCACCGATGCGGATGGCGCCGCCGTTGACGTCCTCCAGGCCCGCGAGCATGCGCAGCGAGGTGGACTTGCCGCAACCGGACGGGCCGACCAGGACGAGGAACTCGCCGTCCTCGATCGCGATGTCGAGCGCGTCGACGGCGGGCTTGTCGGAACCCGGGTAGATCCGGGTCGCCTTGTCGAACGTGACTGTGGCCATGGTGAAGGGCCCCCTTCTACCGGCAGGAACGTGCCGGACGATCCGTTGTAGGAAGGTGGTTGGAGTAGTCCACCGGGGTGAACTGGACCGAGACGCTACCTGGCGATCACCTGCCGTGTCAGTACTTCGGCCCTGGTGAACTTCGCGGAAATTTTCGACAGGACGCCTCCCGGACCTGGGTACACTGCACGAGCACCCCGGTGCGCGCCTCCTTAGCTCAGCTGGTCAGAGCGCCGCTCTTGTAAAGCGAAGGTCGTCGGTTCGAATCCGACAGGGGGCTCCGGCAAGCCCGGGTGGGACCCGCTCCCACCTGGGCTTTTCTCATGCCAGCAGGCGGGCGATCTCCAGCTGGCGGGCCTCGACGGGGCGGCCGTCCTCGATGTCCCACAGGGCGTTCTGCAGCAGCCGGCCGAAGGTCCAGGCGCGGGCCCTGGCCCGGTCCAGGCCGAGGACGTCGGTCATCGCGTCGAAACGCCAGCGGACCTCGGCCGCCTCGAACCGGTTGTCCAGGGCGGGCCACAGCTCGAAGCCGGGGTCGCCGGCCAGCGGCTTGGGGTCGATGGCGAGCCAGTCGGCGCGCCCGGCGGCCAGCACGTTCTCGTCGTGCAGGTCCCAGTGCAGCAGCCGGTCGCCGGGTTCGGCGGCGACCTCGCGGACGGCGGCGGCGCAGTCGGCGACGATCCGGCGGGCCCCGGGGTCGGGGATGCGTTCCAGCGCCCGGGGGGTCCGCTCCAGCATGGACGCGGTGATGTCGCCGAGCCGGCGCAGTCCGGGCGGGGCCGGGAAGGACGTGAGATGGGCCAGCAGCCGGGCGATGACCAGGACCGCCTGGCGGGTGTCGGCGAGGTGGGCCAGCATCCGGCCCTCGTCCAGGCGCTCCAGGAGCATGGTGCCGGTGGCGGGGTCGTGGTCGAGGAGCCGTACGGCCCCGTCGCCGTCCCAGGCACGCAGCGCGACCGGCTCGCCCTCGCTCTCCTCGTCGAGCAGCTGGAGCTTGAGGACGGCGCGGAGGCCGTCGGCGCGGACCACCGGCAGCACCAGGGCGCTGACGCCGTGCATGGACGGCCCGTCGAGCCGCAGCTCCCAACGGTCCAGGAAACCGGCCGCGAGGTCCGGCAGCGCGGTGATGAACGCCTTGCCCGTCGCGCCGTTGTACATCTCCTGTGCCTCGGCGAGCTTCGCGGGAATGTCGATCACCGGTCGGACGATACCGGCGTGCGTCAATCGGCTCATGCGATTTAACCGGGGCCTGGGCCGGGCGTGGGCATACGTCCGCGCCGCTCCCGGCACCCATGTGTGGCTGGGGGTGCTGTTCGTCACGACCGTGGTGCTGCACTCCATGCCGCCCGAGTTCGAGGAGAACTTCCTGCGGCACCGGTCGACCAACCTGCACGAGCTGTCGCGCAGCCCGGTGCGGGTGCTGGTGGCGAGCGCGATGTGGATCGAGAGCGGGCACTGGCTGCCGTACGCCTTCCTGTACACGGTGTTCCACGCGCCGGCCGAACGCTGGCTGGGCACGGCCCGCTGGCTCGCGGTGTGCGCGCTCGCCCACGTGGCGGCGTCGCTGGCGAGCGAGGCCGTGCTGCTGGCGGCGATCCGCACGGGCCGGGCCCCGCCCGCGTCCGTCGACACCCTGGACATCGGGGTCAGTTACGCGCTGGCGGGGGTGATCGCGGTGCTCTGCTACCGGCTCCCGGCGCCCTGGCGGTACGGGTATCTGGCGGCGGTGCTCGCCGTGTTCGCGCTGCCGCTGGCCGCCGGGCCCACCTTCACGGACGCCGGGCACCTCCTGGCCGCGCTGCTCGGGCTCGCCTGCCGTCCGCTGGTCAGGGGGCGGGGAGAAGCACGGAATCCGAAGGAGACACCGGTCCGGGCCAGGGGTTGACGGCCCGGCCATGAACAGCTCGGCAAGCAGCGCCGTCGATCGAGCACGCCTGGTCGGGGTCCTCGGCGTGCCGCGCGACTGGCGCGCCACCGTCACGCTGGACCGCTCCGCCGGGCTCGGCTGGGCGGGCGGACCGAGCCGACGGAGCTGCCCCGGGTGGGCCACCGGGCCCGCAAGGGGGAGCCGGAACCCCTGCGCCGGCTGGGCGTGCGGGGCATGTACGCCACCTACCGCGCCGCCGACCGGCGCGAACGCCGCTATCCGGACCTGCGGTCCTCGCGGCCGGCCCGGCTGGCGGACCGGGTGGCGGGCCGCCACCGACCGGGACCGGCCCGGCTCCTCAGGCGTGCCTCAGGCCGAGGGCGGGCCGGCCCAGGATCAACGACACGGCGGTGACGGCGCTGTTGAAGGACACCTCCGCGAGCACGCCCGGGGCCGCCACCTGGTCGCCCACGAGGTACACGCCGTCGCCGCGGTCCACGGCCGGGCGGTCCCGCCAGGTGCGGCCCGGCAGGTCCACGGCCCCGGTGCGGCCGTCCGCCACGGACTCCCGCCGCCAGGTCACCCGCTCCCGCCAGCCCCGGAACCCCAGGTCGAGCAGGCACTCGGCACGGGCCGCCCCGTCGGCGCGATGCCGACCGGGCCCGATCGGGAACTGCCCCTGGATCAGCTGCTCCCCGGCCGGGGCGAGGGACGGGTCCTGCGCGGTGAACCGCTCGATCCAGCCCGGCGCGTCGAGGTCGGAGACCGCGAAGGCGTCCCCGCGCCGGGTGCGTACGGCGAGGTCGACGAGGACGGTACGGCCGCCCGGCCAGGCCAGCGAGTCGTCGCCGAGCAGCCGCCGGGCGGCGGGCAGGGCGGTGGCGACGACGACCGGAGTGCCCTCGGGCAGGGCGTCCACCCGGGCGCTCGTCTCGATCCGCACGCCCAGGTTCCACGCCCGCGCGGCCAACCGCTCGACGACCGCGCCCCAGCCGCCGCGCGGATAGTGCGCCTCCGGCGGCAGCTTGGCGGCCCGGCGCAGCCGCTCCTGCACGAAGGCGGCGGACAGGCCGCCCGGGTCGTGGTGGAAGAGGGCGACGGCCGCGTAGTGGGCCGCCGCGCGGGCGCCCTCCTCGCCGGCGATCCCGGTCGCCCAGCTCAGGAAGTCGGTGTCGACGGGGGCCGGGCCGAGGCGTGGCCGCAGCAGTTTGAGCATGCCGAAGGGCGGGGTGCGGCGCAGCGCGCCGTGGTGGCGCAGCCGCAGCCGGGCGGCCTCCAGCGGCGGCAGGGCGGCGAGCGGGCCGAGCAGGTCCCGCTGCCGCAGCCAGGTCCAGTGCGGGCCGCCGGAGTAGAGGGCGTGCGGCCCCTCGTTGGCGTGGTACGGCCCCGGTGCCGTCCGGGCCCGCCCGCCGAGGGTGCGGTGGGCCTCGTACACGGTGACCTTGGCCCCGGCCTCGGCGGCGGTGATCGCGGCGGTGAGCCCGGCGAAGCCGCCGCCGACGACGGTGATGTGGCGCATCAAGTCTCCTGGAATCGGTCCGTCTCCTTGACCGGTACGACGGCCGGGGGCCCGCCGGATGTGACATCGCGGCGTTCGCGCAGCTCAGGGCGATTGTCGGTGGCGGGGTGCAGCATGGGGGGCATGGTGAGGCGAACGACGGGGAGCAGGGCCGGGACCGGGGCGGCGGTGCGGGGCGCGCGGCGGCCGGAGCTGCGGCTGCCGGCACTGGACGCCTGGGACGGCGGCACACTGGAGCCGGACGGTGACTACGACGGGCTGGAGTTCCGGGAGCTGGACCTGACCGGCCAGGACGCGCGGGGCGCCCGGTTCATGGACTGCGCGCTGACGGGCTGTGCGCTGGACGGTACGGCGCTGGGCAGGGCCCGGGTGCTGGACTCGGTCCTGACCGGCCCGCGCGGGGTCGGCACCGGGCTCGCGGAGGCCACGTTCCGCGATGTCGAACTGGTCGACGCGCGCCTCGGGGGCACCCAGATGCACGGGGCGGTGCTGGAGCGGGTCGTGGTCCGGGGCGGCAAGATCGACTATCTGAACCTGCGCGAGGCCCGCCTGAAGGACGTCGTCTTCGAGTCCTGTGTGCTGGTCGAGCCGGACTTCGCGGGGGCGCGGCTGGAGCGGGTGGAGTTCGTCGACTGCGCGCTGAGAGGGGCCGACTTCGGCGGCGCGACGCTGGCGGACGTCGATCTGCGCGGGGCCGCGCCGCTGGAGATCGCCCGGGGCCTGGACCGCCTGTCCGGCGCGGTGATCGGCACCGGGCAACTGCTGGACCTGGCCCCGGTGCTGGCGGCGGAGCTCGGCATCCGGGTGCTGGACTGAGGGACGGCGGCCGGGGCCGGGCCTCAGGCGTGGGCGGGCTTGCCGTCGCCGTACAGCCAGTCCTTCCAGATCGTGCGGAAGTCCTTGTCCGGGGCCTTCCGCTCCACGTAGCGGACGAAGCCGGTGGTGTCGGCGGTGCCGTGCCGGTGGGCGGCGGCCCAGCCCTGGACGATGTCGTAGAAGGTGTCGTCGCCGACCGTCCGGCGGATCTTGTGCAGGACCATCGCGCCGCGCTGGTAGACGGGGGAGTCGGAGATGTGCGCGGCGCTCGTCGGCCGGGCCGGCGGGAAGGCCCAGATGTCGTCGGGGCCGTTCTCGTAGTAGTCGGTGAAGGTCTCCTGGGCGGTGGGCCCGCCGTTGTCCTCGTCGTAGAGCCACTCCGCGTAGGTCGCGAAGCCCTCGTTGAGCCACATGTCCCGCCAGGACGCGGGGCCGACCGAGTCGCCGTACCACTGGTGGGCGAGCTCGTGCACCAGGGTGGAGACGTCGGGCGGGCCGGGGAAGAAGGGGCGGGTCTGGGTCTCCAGGGCGTAGCCGGCGTCGCCCGGGCGGTCCACCAGGGCGCCGGCGGAGGAGAAGGGGTACGGCCCGAAGTTGTACTCCGCCCAGTCGAGGATCTCCGGGATCTTCGCGAGGACCTCGGCGCTCGCCTCGGCCTGGCCGGGGTCGACGGCGGTGACGACGGGCAGGCCGTGCGGGCCGGTGGTGCGGGTGATGTCGAAGTGGCCGATGGCGACGGTGGCGAGATAGCTCGCCATGGGCTGGGCCGTCTGCCAGCGGTAGGTGGTCCGGCCGTCCTTCGTGCTCTGGTCCGTCTGCTCGCCGGTCGAGACGGCCTGGAGGCCCTCGGGGACGGTGACCGATATGTCGTAGGTCGCCTTGTCGGAGGGATGGTGGTTGCCGGGGTACCAGGTCATGGAGCCGACGGGTTCGCCGAGGGCGAGGGCGCCGTCGGCGGTGGGCAGCCAGCCCTCCCGTGAGCCGTCGGGATCGGTGAGGGTGCGCGGGGTGCCCGAGTAGCGGACCGTCACGAGGAAGGTCTCGCCCTTGCCGAGGCCGGTGCGCGGGCGGACGGTGAGTTCCTGCCCGGAGCGGCTCCAGCCGGCCTTCTCGCCCTCCACGCGGACGGAGTCGACGCGCAGTCCGGACAGGTCGAGGTGGAACGCGGACAGGTCGCGGGTGGCCCGGGCGGTGATGACCGCGGTGCCGGTGAGCCGGTGGCCGGCCGGGGTGTAGTCCAGGGCGAGGCTGTAGTGCCCGATGTCGTAGCCGCCGTTGCCGGCCTTCGGGAAGTACGGGTCGCCCGCGCCCGAGCCGCCCGGGGTGCCCCGGGCGCCGGTGTCGCACGCGGTACCGGTGACGGCGAGGGCGAGCAGGACGGCGACGGCCGGGACAAGGCGTACCGATCTGGACATGTCAGTGATCTTAGGCGGGCGGCACGCACCGCGGGTGGCTCCGGGCGGTCCGCCGCGGGTGCCGGGCGGGCCGGCGTGACACCATCTCCCCGTGCTCGACATCGGCTATGCCCTCTCCAACCGGTTCCCGGATCCCCCGCAGACCGACTACCGGCGCGCGGACGCGCACGCGCTGCGGCACGACCTGTTCTGCGGGGACGTCTATCTCGCGGACACCGAGACCGACCGGGAACTGTCCACAGCCTGGGGATGGGTGCCGGTGCTGGACTTCGCGTGGGCGCTGTGCGACATCGTCGAGCAACTGGACCGCGACCCGCTGGGCTCCCGGGCCGCCCGGCCGCAGCGGGCGGAGCTGGACTTCACCGAGTCCACCGACCGGATGCTGTTCGAGCGCCGCTTCGGCTGGGTCGACATCACCTCGGACTGGTCCCCGGCCGAGGAGTCCCCGCTCTCCTTCCCGCACGCCGCACTGCGTCGGGAGGCCCGGGACTTCCTGCACGATCTGCTGGCGGACCTCACCGACCTGCACGAGGACCTGGCGGAGAACCCGGCGATCTGGACCCTCCAGGCCCGCTTCCCCCGGCTGCCGTAGAACACCCCCTCCGGCTCACGGCGGACGGAGGGGGCTCAGGCTCTCAGACGCGCTGGTCGGCGGCGTACTGGACGAACGAGGACCAGGTGCCGGTGGTGAAGTTGAGTACGGCGCCGTCGGTGTTCTTGGAGTCGCGGACGGGGATCACGTTGTGGGTGGCGGCGAGGTTGGTGGCGACCTCGATGCAGTTGCCGCCGTTGTTGCTGTAGGAGGACTTGAACCAGCGGGGGGACTCGGTCGTCACGGGGTGCCCTTTCCGAAAGGAGGAGGCGGTCGCGAGCGAGGTCTCAGACGCTCTGGCGGGTGGTGAACTCGATGAACGAGGACCAGGTGCCGGCGGTGAAGTTCAGTACGGCGCCGTCGGTGTTCTTGGAGTCGCGGACGGGGACCATGTCGTGGGTGGCGGCGAGGTTGGTGGCGACCTCGATGCAGTTGCCGCCGTTGTCGCTGTAGGAGGACTTGAACCAGCGGGGGGACTCGGTCGTCACGGGGTGCCCTTTCATGCCTCTTTGATCACGGCCACCGATGCAGCCTGCGGCAGGGCATCGGCCTGCAACTGATGGTAGCCCGCCAACAGGGGCAACACGGCTGCCGTTTCGCGCTCCAGGTGACCCCGCATCTGGGATTCGGCGTACGCGATAACGGACAGGTCCGGCATCGTCAGTAAGTTCAGGGGCAGGTTGAACGGTCGACGCTCTCCCATGTCGAATGGAGCCACTTGGAGCACGGTGTTCGGCAGCTCGGCGAACTGCATCAACCGGTCGAGCTGGGCCCTCATGACCTTCGGTCCGCCGACCTGCCTGCGGATGCAGCTCTCATCCATCACCACCAGCATCATGGGGAGGCGGGGATGTTCCAGGGCCGTCTGCCGTTCCGCCAGGAACGCGACTCGTTCCTCCGCCTGTTCGGGCGTGATGACGCCTCGGCGTACGGCACTGTCCGCCAGGACGCGCGCGTACTCCGGTGTCTGGAGCAGGCCGGGAATGATCCCGATCTCGTACAGCCGGATTTCTGCCGCCCTGCCCTCGCACTTGACGTACTCGGGGAAGCCTTCCAGCAGGTTGCCGTGCCGGATCTCCCGGTACTCGCGCTCGAACGAGTCCGCGCTGCCCGTGAGGCCGAATGCTCTGTCCGCGCTACGCGAAAAGCGAAGGGTCGGAGGCTTCCGACCAGTTTCGACGGCCGAGATATGCACGCTGGAATATTCCATCAGCGCGGCCAAGTCGTCCTGGGTCCAGCCGCGGGCTTCCCGCAAGCTGCGCAGACGTGCTCCGTACGCCGCTTGTGGCGACGCGTCGGGGTTCAACTCCTTGCGGTTCAACGGCCCTTCACCGACCTTTCGTTCTCTTCCAACACGTTGAACGGTTCCCTGGCGTGGTCCCATGCTGAACCTGTCCGGGTAGTCGGAGCGCTACGGAGAGGAACTAACGTGCCCGAAAGACTGAACGAACCGGTTGTGGTTGACGGCAAGAAGCGCCCGGAGAAGCCCGGCGACGAACACATCCCCACGCTGGGAATCCGGCAGACACTCGAGGTCGGCGAGATCACCTTCGCCCTGGACGCGGTGCTGGCGGAGGCCGGCATCAGGCTTCCGCAGTTCCACACCCGCCTGGCCCCCGCCGAGAACCGCCGCTGGGTGGTCCGGCTCGGCGACTGCAACGTGGTTCAGGCCGGCGGCCTCCTCGACCTCCTCAAGGACGGGCTGACCCTCCGCGAGCGGCACCCGGAGGAGGCGATCAATGGAACATCCGGCAAGGACGGTTAGGGCACGGGCCCACCTCGAGGCGGCCATCATGCGGGCCGGCGCCATCGTGGACGTGCTGATCGACCCCGCGGGCGGCTTCCTGGCCGTCCAGTGCATCGGGATCGAGGCGGCCGAAGAGCTGGCGCTCGCCATCGAGGCCGGCGTGCAGGCAAGGGTGATCCGGGGATGACCTACCGCTGCACCAGCACGTGCGACATCAGGGATCACACCTTCCGATGGGCTCAGCGACTGCCCTGCGCCGACCACGGCGAAGTCGACTGGGCGTTCCTGGACGACCTCCGGTGTGTGCTGGGTGAAGAGGCGCACGAGTTCCATGCCACGTGGCTGCGCAGCGGTTCGGAGCTCGAGAGGGATGTGTACCTGTGCTGGCTCGACGACCCGGAAATGCAGTGGGTCATCGATGCCGAGGTCTGCCTGAAGACCGACACGCCCATGGGAACGTCCTGCACGATCTACAAGGGCCATCCCGGAACGTGCGAGTGGGATCAGGCGGACCTCGAAGCGCCGGCGCAATCGGCAGGCGAGTTCCCCGACGACGGGCTCGTCCGCCCATGAAAGAAGACCCCCCAAGGGAAAGTTGGGGGGTCTTCGGGTGTTTCAGCAGGTCAAGGGCCTGCTGTCACAGGTCGAAGCCTACTGTCAGACGTTGACGCCGAAGTCCTGGGCGATGCCCACCAGGCCCGAGGCGTAGCCCTGGCCGACCGCGCGGAACTTCCACTCCGCGCCGTTGCGGTACAGCTCGCCGAAGACCATGGCCGTCTCGGTGGCCGCGTCCTCCGACAGGTCGTAGCGCGCGATCTCGGCGCCGCCGGCCTGGTTCACGATGCGGATGTAGGCGTTGCGGACCTGGCCGAAGTTCTGGCCGCGGTTCTCGGCGTCGTAGATGGACACCGGGAAGACGATCTTGTCGATGTCGGCCGGGAGCGCGGCCAGGTCGACGTTGATCGCCTCGTCGTCGCCCGAGCCCTCGCCCGTGCGGTTGTCACCCGTGTGGACGATGGAGTTGTCCGGGGTCTGCTTGTTGTTGAAGAACACGAAGTGGGCGTCGGAGTAGACCTTGCCCTGGGCGTTCACCGCGATGGCGGAGGCGTCCAGGTCGAAGTCCGTGCCGGTGGTGGTGCGGACGTCCCAGCCGAGGCCCACGGTGACGGCGGTCAGGCCCGGAGCCTCCTTGGTGAGCGAGACGTTGCCACCCTTGGACAGGCTTACAGCCATGTTGGGAGTCCCTTCCTTGGATACCCGTGCATTTGTGTGCACATCTGTGCCGATGAAGCTATGGCGACGAAGCTACCGTCACCCGGGACAACGACGCGGGGTGTCCCGTCGGTTCCGGATGGCTTTACCTTTTTTACCGAGCCGGAAATCCAGGTGACGTGTGCCCCGCCGGACCGGGAACATGGAGGGCATGTCCGGGCCCTATCTCATCCGCGGCTCGGTCTCGCTTCCCGAGGCCGAGCTGACGTGGCGTTTCTCCAGGTCGTCCGGGCCCGGCGGGCAGCACGTCAACACCAGCGACTCGCAGGTGGAGCTGCGCTTCGACCTCGCGGGCACCGAGGCGCTGCCTCCCGTGTGGAAGGAGCGGGCGCTCGACCGGCTGGCCGGCCGCCTCGTGGACGGGGTGGTGACCGTACGGGCCTCCGAGCACCGCTCGCAGTGGCGCAACCGGGAGGCCGCCGCCGTACGCCTGGCCGCACTCCTCGCGGAGGCCACCGCGCCCCCGCCGAAGCCCCGCCGGCCGACGCGCATCCCGCGCGGGATCAACGAGCGCCGGCTGCGGGAGAAGAAGCAGCGCTCGGAGACGAAGCGCGGGCGTTCGAGCCGCGACTGGGGGTAGCGGCGGGCCCGCCGTCACATCCGTGGCCGCCCCGTCGTCAGGGTGGTGCAGGCACCGAGGACGACGACGGAAGAGGCCGGACCCGCGATGACCGACAACGACTCCCTCGCCGAGCGGTTCGAGGCACACCGCGGGCATCTGCGGGCCGTCGCCCACCGGATGCTCGGCTCCGCCGCCGAGGCCGACGACGCCGTCCAAGAGGCGTGGGTCCGGCTGAGCCGGTCCGACACGCGGGAGGTGGCCAACCTCGGGGGCTGGCTGACGACCGTGGTCGGCCGGGTCTGCCTCGACATGCTGCGCTCGCGCCGCACCCGGGGCGAGGAGCCGCTGGACACCTGGCAGCCGGCGCCGTCCGCCGAGCGGGACCCCGCGGACAGCGCCCTGCTCGCCGACTCCGTGGGGCTCGCCCTGCTGGTCGTCCTGGACACCCTCTCGCCCGCCGAGCGGCTGGCGTTCGTGCTGCACGACATGTTCGGGGTGCCCTTCGAGGAGATCGCCGGCATCCTCGGGCGCACCCCGGCCTCGGCGCGGCAGCTCGCCAGCCGGGCCCGGCGCCGGGTGCGGGGCGTCGAGGCGCCGGAGACCGACCTCGCCCGGCAGCGGCGGGTGGTGGGCGCCTTCCTGGCCGCCGCCCGGGCCGGCGACTTCGCGGGGCTGCTCGCGGTGCTCGACCCGGACGTGGTGGCGCGCACGGAGTCCGGGGTGAACAGCGGCGCGGCCGGGGTCGCCGCGGGCGCGGCGAGCTTCGCCCACCTGGCGCGGGTGGCGCGCCCGGTGCTGATCGACGGCGCGACCGGCCTGGCCGTGTTCGCCGACGGCCGCCCGGAACGGGTCCTGGCCTTCGCCTTCGCCGCCGGCCGCATCACCGGGATCGACATCGTCACCGACCCCGCCCGCCTGGCGGAACTGACGGTGGAGGAGGTCTAGGACCTCCGCTCAGAGGTCCAGCACCCCCACCACCTGGTCGCCGGAGGTCTCGCCGGTCGTGCGGAAGCCGAGGCGGGTGTAGAAGGCGCCGGGGCCGTGCGGGCCGGGGTGCCAGCTCACGTACAGGCGGGTGCCGCCGCGGCGGCGGATCTCGGCGGCCACCGCGTCCACGGCGAACCGGCCGTAACCCCGGCCCTGTTCGCCGGCCGCGATGTTCAGCCGCCACAGCCCGGAGCGGTACAGGCCGCCGTCGCCGTGCCAGTCGATGCCGAAGAAGGCCATCAGGAAGCCGACCGCCCGGCCGTCGTCGACGATCAGCCGGGGCCAGGCGACGCCGTCCGGATGGACGTACGCCTCGGCGAGGGACCGCACCACCGGCGCGACGGCGTGCTCCTGGTCGGGGCGCACGCGCAGGGCGACGGCGGTCTCGAAGTTCCGCGGGGTCACTTCTTCCAGTCGGGGTGTCATCGGCGCACCCTAGGCACGCCCGTCCCGCCGCGGCCACGGGATTTCCCGGCCCGGCCGGGCCGCGGGGCTTCCCGGCTCAGCCGAGCTGCCGGTAGCGGCCCCGGAAGTACAGCAGCGGGCCCCCCTCCGCGCTGGGCACGCGCGCGGTGAGGACCCGGCCGATGACCAGCGTGTGGTCCCCGGCGCTCACCCGCTGCTCGGTACGGCACTCCAGCGTGGCCAGCGCGCCCCCGACCAGCGGGGCGCCGGTGACCTCACCGCGCGCGTAGGGGATGTCCTCGAAGAGCAGCCGGTCGCTGATGCGGCCCTTCATGGCGAACCGGCCCGCGATGTGCCGCTGGCTCTCGGCGAGGACCGACACCGCCCACAGCGGCTGTTCGGCGAGCAGGTCGTCCATGCGGGCGCCCTCGCGCAGGCTGACCATCACCAGCGGCGGGTCGAGGGAGACCGACAGGAAGGCGGTGGCGGTCATGCCGACGTCCTCCACCGCCGGCGCCCCGGGGTCGTCGGGGTCCAGCGGCGGTTCCTGCGCGGTCACCAGGACCACGCCCGCGGCCAGCCGGGACATCGCGGCCCGGAACTCGTCGTCGCTCACCCCCTCAGCATGCCCGGAAGCCAGGGGGGTGGTGGGGGAGGGAGTCTTCAGCACGCCGGAAACGCTAGTCTTCGCGCGGTGCGGCCGGCATCGGGCCCCGGTCCGAGCCGGGTCCTAGGTCGCGAGGACCAGCGAGGCGCCCGCCCAGTCCGGTCCCGCGCAAGGCGGCGCACCATGTGCCTTCGGGAATCACACGGGGCAAACGCAGAAACTCCACTCAATTGTTCACGTTTACTTGTGACTTGAGTCACAAGGGGCAGGAATTGTTGACCCTGTGTACCGAGTGGGCAGCGCGCTGTGATTCAGTGGCGGGGAAGCCGCACGCACAACGTGAACAGCACCGCAAAGAGCCACCGCTGACACGCGGGAGAAGCGCCGAAGGCAACCCTTGATTCGCTGCGAGGTCTCGGGGGGAGGGCGAGCATGGAGACCGAGTCGGAGCCGTATGTCCGTCTTGCGTCCCTGCGACAGCTGCACCAGGTCATGGCCGACATCAACACGGCCCGCAGCCTGGCGGACACACTGCAGACCGTCGCCGACGGCGCCGTCGCCGCCCTCAACTACGAACTGGCGGCCGTCAACCTCGTCCGCCCCGACGGCGATCTCGTGGTCGCCGCCTTCTCCGGCAACTCCGCCGCCGAGGCCCTGATCACCGGCCGGGTCGGCTCCCGCGAGTCCTGGGAGCGCCGGCTCGCCATGGGCGAACGCTGGGGCGACCTGATCTTCATACCGCACACCGAGGGCTGGGTCCTGGACGACGACGACGTCCCCCAGTGGTTCACCGACGGTCCCGAGCCGCGCTTCGAGGACGAGTGGCACCCCGCCGACCGGCTCTTCGCGCCCATGTACACCCCCGGCGCGCAGGGCGGCTCCTCCGGGGAACTGCTCGGCGTCATATCCGTCGACCGGCCGCGCAACGGCCGCCGCCCCGGCGCCTGGGGCCGCGAGGCCCTCCAGATGTACGCCTTCCAGGCCGCCATCGCGATCAGCAACGCCCGCCTGCGCTCCAACATGCAGCGCGCCCTGGTCCGCCTGGAACGGGAACAGCAGGCCCTGCGCGCCAGCGAGGAGTCCTTCCGTCAGGCGTTCGAGTACGCCCCCTCCGGGATGGCCATCGCCGAGATGGGAGGCGACCAGCACGGCCGCATCCTGCGCACCAACGACGCCCTGTGCCGGCTGCTGGGCCGCCCCGCCTCCGCGATGCGCCGCTACTCCTTCGCCGACCTGGTCCACCCCGAGGACATCGGCACCCTGCTGCGCACCTCCGCGGAGGGCGGGCGCGCCGAACTGCGGCTCGGCCGCCGCGACGGCAGCTACGTCTGGGTGTCGCTGCGCAACAGCGTGGTCGCGGACGCCGCCGACGGGCCGCGCTTCCTGCTCACCCACGTGGAGGACATAGAGGAGCGCAAGCGGCGCGAACTCCAGCTCGCGCACCGCGCCTCCCACGACTCGCTGACCGGCCTGCCGAACTCCGCCGAGCTGCGCTCGCGCCTCGCGGCCCGGCTGTGCCGGCGCCCCTCCCACGCCGGTGCCCTGGACTCCCTGGACGCGGCCTACGGCCACCCGGCCCACGACATCCCGGCCGCCCACGGCTTCGACTTCGCGCCGGGCGCGGAGGCGTACGACGCCTACGACCACCATGTGCACACGGTCGCCCCCGCGGACGGCCGCGACGACGGCACCAAGGGCCTCGCCGTCCTCTTCTGCGACCTCGACGGCTTCAAGTCGATCAACGACCGGTTCGGGCACAACGCGGGCGACGCGGTCCTCATCGAGGTCGCCCGGCGGCTGAGCAACGGCGTCCGGGACGGGGACACGGTGGCCCGGCTCGGCGGCGACGAGTTCGTGATCCTCGCCGACGGCCTCGGCCGGGCCGACGCCCAGGACCTCGCCGTCCGGCTGCGCAACGAGATCATCCAGCCGATCCGGGCCGAGGGCCGGTCCGTCCGGGTGGGCGCGAGCTTCGGCATCGGGTGGGCCCACTGCGGCATGACGGCGGACGAGGTGCTGAAGTCCGCTGACGAGCGGATGTACGTAGAGAAACGATCTCGTCCCAAACAGCATCGCCGCGCGGGCTGAGCCGCAGGTCAGCGGGCTGACGCGATCCAGGTCACCCGTCCGGGGGACGGAGAGCGGGTAGGCTCGCCATTCCAACCCGTACCCCATCCGCCCGCACCTGTTGAGGAGTACCAAGGGATGACGCCCGGCGACAACGGCGCGAGCACGCCCGAGGACGACGACCCGTTCGGCTACCTGTACGCAGACGGCCAGGCCCGGGGAGCCCAGCCGCCGTCCGGTGGTTACGGCTACCCGAACTCGGTCAGCAGGGTGCGCGCGGTCGGCGAGCGCCGGTACGGCCAGCAGCCGGGGCCCTACGGCCAGCCGCCGCAGGGCACGTACGGCCAGGGCGTCCCGCAGCAGGGTGCCCACGGCCAGCCGAACGCCCACTACCAGGCCCCGGAGACGCTGCCCGGCGGCGCGCCCCCGGCCGGCCGCCGTTCCGCTCCGCCCGCGCCCGGCCGCCGCGGCCCGAACACCAAGGGTCTGCTGATCGGCGCGATAGCCGTGGTCGCCGCGGTCGTCATCGGCATCAGCGTCGCGATGTTCAACGGCAACACCGACGACGACACGTCCGGCAACCAGGCCACCCCGGCCCCGACCCAGTCCCAGAGCCAGTCCCCGAGCCCGTCGGGCAGCAGCTCGCCCACGGCGGGAGAGCTGCCGAAGACCGACGCGAACGCCCTCCAGCTCGCGGGCGGCGCGGCGAAGGTGTCGGACGTCCAGGGGGCCCAGGCCGCCGGCGGGGTCTACGTGGGCGGCCTGAACACGGCGGGCGCCTCGGTGACCTGGACGGTCGACGGCGTCCCCGAGGACGGCGCGTACACCCTCTTCACGCGGTACAGCGTGACCGGTGAGGACCAGTCGATGACGGTGTCCGTCAACGGCAAGGAGTTCGGCAGCAAGATCCGGTTCAAGAACTGGCGGAGCGCGGCCGACGGCGACTTCGCCAAGGGCTGGACGAGTTCCTACGTGTGGCCCAGCCTGAGCAAGGGCCGCAACACCGTCTCGATCTCCTGCCAGCCCGGCGACAAGTGCAACGTCCTGCTCGACCAGATGTGGATCAAGAAGGGCCGGGTCACCCGCTAGGCCGCGCCGGCCACCCCCGTGACCCGCAGCCGGCCGAGGAGTTCCGTGTACGCGGCCCGGTCGAACTCGCCCGCGGCCGGGGCCCGTACCGTCGCCGCCGACAGGGCGGTCGCGCGGATCAGGCGGTCCGGCCAGGGGAGGCGTTCCGCCAGGCCGGAGAGGAGACCGGCCACCGCCGAGTCGCCGGCGCCGGTCGGGTTGCCGGGGACGCGGTCCGGCGGGGCGGCGCGCCAGTGGCCCTCGGGGGTGACGGCGAGCAGGCCCTCCGCGCCGAGGGAGGCGACCACCGCGTGCGCCCCCCTGCGGCGGGCGTCCTGGGTGGCGCGCAACGGCTCGTGGGAGCCGGTGAGTTCGGCCAGTTCCTCGGCGTTCGGCTTGATGATGTCCGGGCGGGCGGCGACCCCGCGGCGCAGCGGCTCGCCGCTGGTGTCCAGCAGCACCGGCACGCCCGCGGACCGGGCCGCGCGGACCAGGCCCGCGTACGCCCCCACCGGCACCCCCGGCGGCAGGCTGCCGCACAGCGCCACCGCCGAGACGCCCGGCAGCAGCTCCTGGTACCGGCCGAGGAAGGCCGCCCACTCGGCCGGGGTGATCTGCGGACCCGGCTCGTTCAGCTGGGTGGTGTCGCCGGTCAGCTCGTCCACCACCGCGACGGTGCGCCGGGTCGCCCCGGAGACCGCCACCAGGGCGTCTGCCGGGCCGCCGGACGCCTCGGCCAGCATCGAGCGCAGCGCCTCGCCGGTGCGCCCGCCCGCGAAGCCGGTGACCGTGACCCGGTGACCGAGGGCGGCCAGGACCCGGGCGACGTTCACGCCCTTGCCGCCGGGGCGCTCGGTGACCTCCGAGACGCGGTGCGAGGCGTGCGGCCGCAGCGACCGCACGTGGTAGGTGATGTCGAGAGCGGTGTTCAGTGTGACCGTGAGGATCACCCGGGCCGACCTCCCTCGAAGTCCCTGCGGTGTCTGCGGTTTCCGGGGCCTCGATCATGCCAAAGAGACGGCCACCGGCCCAGTGCGCGGGCAGGTCGTCGTCTCCTCGACAGGGTTACGGATCAGGGCAGTTGGGGCGCTACCACCCATTCGCCCCGCCGCATCACGCCCTTCAGCCGGAAGTCCGCGTCGAGCAGCACCAGGTCGGCGTCCTTGCCGGGCTCCAGGGAGCCGACGCGGTCGTCCAGGCCCAGCAGGCGCGCCGGGTTGGCCGACAGCGCGGTCACCACGTCCTCGACCGGCAGCCCGTCGACGGTCACCGCCCGCCGGAACGCCCGGTCCAGGGTGAGCGTGGAGCCCGCGATCGAGCCGCCCTCCACCAGCCGGGCCACGCCGTCGCTGACCTCGACCTCCAGCGGGCCGAGCATGTAGCGGCCGTCACCGGTGCCGGCCGCGTCCATCGCGTCGGTGATGAACGCGACCCGGTCCGCGCCCGCGTGCCGGAACGCCAGCTCTAGCGCGGCCGGGTGCAGATGAACGCCGTCGTTGATCAGCTCGACGGTGACCCGCTCGTCCTCCAGCAGCGCGGCGATCGGCCCGGGCGCGCGGTGGTTCAGCGCGGGCATGGCGTTGAAGAGGTGGGTGGCGACCGTGGCGCCCGCCTCGATGGCCTCGGCCGTCTGCTCATAGCTGGCGTCCGTGTGCCCGATCGCCGCGATCACCCCGTGCTCGGCGAGCAGCCGCACGGAGTCGATGCCCCCGGGCAGTTCGGTGGCGAGGGTGACCATCCTGGCGTGGCCGCGCCCGGCGTCGATCAGCTTGCGGACCTCGGCCGGGTCCGGGTCGCGCAGCAGCGCCTCGGAGTGCGCGCCCTTGCGGCACGGCGAGATGAACGGGCCCTCGAAGTGGATGCCCGCGATCTCGCCCTGCTCGGCCAGCTCGCTGAGCAGCCCGGCCTGGCGGACCAGCAGGTCCATCTCCTCGGTGACGGTGGAGGCGACGAGCGTGGTGGTGCCGTGCAGCCGGTGGGCGTGCACGGCCGTCATGACGTCCTCGGCCGTGCCGGCGAAGGAGGCACCGCCGCCGCCGTGGTTGTGCAGGTCCACGAAGCCGGGCACCAGCCAATGGCCGCTGACGTCGACGACCTCGGCGCCGGCCGGCGCGGTGGCGGCGATGCGGGTGCCGTCGACGGCCAGCCGGCCGTTCTCCACGGTCCCGGTGGGCAGCACCACGCGTGCGCCGGTGAGCACCCGCGGCCTCGTCGTGGCGGAGCGCGCAGTTCCCCGTGCCCCTCCCGGGGCGCCGTCCGGGCCCGGAGTTTCCCGCTCGGTTGCCATCAGGTGCTTACCTCCGGAGTCGTAGGAGTGGTCGTCAGCAGATCGCCGGCCAGCAGTCCCGCGCCCAGGCAGCCGGCGCTGTCGCCGAGGGCGGCGGGGACGATGGCGGGCGCCTTCTGGAAGGTGATCCGTCGCCGGACGGCGTCCCGCAGCGGTCGGAACAACACTTCCCCCGCCTCGGCGAGCCCGCCACCGATGATCAGCGTGCGCGGGTCCAGCAGGGTGACGGCGGTGAGCAGGCCGTCGGCGAGCGCGTCCACCGCCTGCTGCCAGACCCGGACGGCGTTCGGGTCACCGGACGCGACGGCCCGGGCGCAGTCCGCCGCGTCCGCTTCCGCATCCCCGCAGGCCGCGGCCCAGGCCGTGCTGACGGCGGCGGCGGAGGCGTACCGCTCCAGGCAGCCGCGCTGCCCGCAGGGGCAGTCGGCGCCGCCGGGCCGTACGACGATGTGGCCGATCTCGCCCGCGAAGCCGTGCGCGCCGGACTCCACCCGCCCGCCGATGCCGATCGCCCCGGCGATCCCGGTGCCCAGCGCCAGGAACAGGAACCGGTCCGTGCCCCGGCCCGCGCCGACCCGGCCCTCGGCGAGCCCGCCGGTGCGCACGTCGTGGCCGAGGGCGACGGGCATCCCGAGCCGGTCGGCCAGCAGCGAGCGCAGGGGTACGTCCCGCCAGCCGAGGTTGGCGGAGTAGACGGCGGTGCCCTCCGCCTCGTCGACGATCCCCGGGACGGCGATGCCGGCCGCGCCGGCGCTCTCGCCGTACTGCTCGGCGCCGTGCGCACGCAGGTCGGCGGCGAAGTCGAGGATGCCCGCCACGACGGCCTCCGGGCCGCGGTCGCGGCCGGTGGAGCGGCGGTCGCGGTGCAGCAGCGTGCCGTCGGCGCCGACGAGGGCCGCCTTCATCCCGGTACCGCCCACGTCCAGGGCGATGACATGTCTCACCACGCGTCTAGTGTGACCCTCCCACCCGCGAGAGGTCTAGTCCACTCACGTGGTGTAGACCTTATGTGTCCATATGTTGAACGGTCAGACGGCAGGGTTGGGGCTTTGAGGGTGCGTCGGGGTACGGCAGGAACGACCGCGGTGGTGTCCGCACTGGGCATGACGGCGGTTCTCGGCGGCTGCGGGAGCACGGGCTCCTCGGACGTGACGCTCAGACTCGTCGCCGCCGACTACGGCGACTCCGCCGGGCACAGCTCCAAGAAGTACTGGGACGGCCTGGTCAAGGACTACGAGGCGAAGCACCCCGACGTGAAGATCGAGGTCAGCGTCTACTCCTGGAACGACGTCGACCGCGAGGTCAAGGAGATGGTCGACGCCGGGAAGGCCCCCGACCTCGCCCAGATCGGCGCCTACGCCGACTACGCCGCGGCCGGCAAGCTCTACCCGGCCTCGGAACTGCTCTCCATCCGCACCCAGGCCAACTTCCTCTCCCAGCTCTCCGACGCCGGCCAGTGGAAGTACACGCAGTACGGCATCCCCTTCGCCGCCTCCACCCGCGTGCTCTTCTACAACAAGACCCTGTTCGCCAAGGCCGGCATCACCCCGCCCACCACCTGGGCCGAGCTGGCCGCCGACGCCGAGGCGCTGGAGAGCAAGGGCGTGAAGTACCCCTTCGCGCTGCCGCTCGGCCCGGAGGAGGCCCAGGCCGAGACCATGCAGTGGCTGCTCGCCGGCGGCAACGGCGGCAGCGGCTACACCGACGACATCGGCACCTACACGATCGACTCCGCCACCAACGTCTCCACCTTCACCTGGCTCAAGGACGAGCTGGTCGCCAAGGGGCTCACCGGCCCCGTGGCCCCCGGCAAGCTCAACCGCGCCGCGGCCTTCGCCGCCTTCGCCGACGGCAAGGTCGGCATGCTCAACGGCCACCCCACGCTGATCCAGCAGGCCGCCAAGAAGGGCGTGAAGTTCGGCACCGTGCCGATGCCGGGCCGCACCGGCAAGGCCAGGGCCTCCATGGGCGTCACCGACTGGATGATGGCCTTCAAGGAGAACGGGCACCGCGACGAGATAGGCGACTTCCTCGACTTCGTCTACTCCGACAAGAACGTCCTGGACTTCTCCCGCACCTACGGCCTGCTGCCCGTCACCAGCTCCGCCTCCAACGCCATGAGCACCTCCGGCCGGGCCGGCGACAAGGTCCTGCGCCCCTTCCTGGAAGAGCTGCCCAGCACCGAGCTGTACCCGGTCGGCAAGACCTCCTGGGCCGCGGTCAGCGCGGCCGTGAAGCAGAACATCGGCCAGGCCGTCGCCCCGAACGGCAGCCCCTCCGGCGTGCTGACCCGGCTCCAGGCCACGGCCACGGCGGCCGACAGCGGCGCCGGGAACTGAGCACGCCCGCCCCGCCGGCCGCTACCGTGGCCGGCATGGAACTGGGCAGCCGCGAACGAGCCATCCTCGCGCTGGAGCGCCGGGCCTTCGCCGGGCCCGGCGCGAAGGAGCGCGCCATCCGCGAGGAACTGGACCTGTCCCCGGTCCGCTACTACCAACTCCTCAACGCCCTCCTGGACGACGAGCGCGCCCTCGCCCACGACCCGGTGACGGTCAACCGCCTGCGCCGCGTCAGACAGGCGCGGCGCGCGGAGCGCTGACCTCCTCCCCGGGCCGAGGCGTGAGCCCGGCCCGCGCCGGATACTGTCCCGGTATGGACCCTCTGCCCCTTCCGCAGACCCGGCCCGGCCGCGACGGACTCGCCGCGCTGCTCGCCCGGCCGCGCACCGCGCTGATCGGCCTGGACTTCGACGGCACCCTGGCCCCCATCGTCGCCGACCCCGAGCAGGCCCGCGCCCACCCGGACGCCGTGCCCGCGCTGGCCGCCCTCGCCCCCGAGATCGCCTCCGTCGCCGTGATCACCGGCCGCCCGCCCGAGGTCGCCGTCCGCTACGGCGGCTTCGCCGGCGTGCCCGGCCTGGAACACCTCACCGTCCTCGGCCACTACGGCGCCGAACGCTGGGACGCGGCCACCGGCACCGTCACCGCGCCGCCCCCGCACCCCGGCGTGGCCGCCGCCCGCGCCGAACTGCCCGGCCTGCTCGAACGGGCCGGCGCCGGCGACGGCGTCCGGATCGAGGAGAAGGGCCGGGCGCTCGCGGTGCACACCCGGCGCGCCGCCGACCCGCAGGGCGCCTTCGAGTCCCTGCGCGCCCCCCTCGCCGACCTCGCCGGCCGCCACGGACTGATCGTCGAACCCGGCCGCATGGTGCTGGAGCTGCGCCCGCCCGGCATGGACAAGGGCGTGGCCCTCCTGGACCACGCCCGTGCCGTCGGCGCCGGCTGTGTCGTCTACGCCGGCGACGACCTCGGCGACCTGCCCGCCTTCGCCGCGATCGACAAGCTCCGCGCCGACGGCGTCCCCGGCCTGCTGATCTGCAGCGGCAGCACGGAGGTCACCGAACTGGCGGAACGGGCCGACCTCGTCGTGGACGGCCCGGAAGGAGTCGTGGGACTGCTGCGCAGCCTCGCCGCTCAGCTCGGCTGAGCGGTCAGGGCCCGGAGCTGGTCCAGGAACCAGCGGGCGGGCGGCAGCGCGGTCGCGGCGGCGGACAGCCGCTTGGACCGGGCCGCCCGCTCCTCCGCCGGCAGGGACAGCGCCTCGTGCAGCGCCCGCGCCGTGCCCGTGACGTCGTACGGGTTCACCGTGAACGCGTCCTCGCCCAGCTCCTCGTGCGCCCCGGCCTCCCGGGACAGCACCAGCGCGCAGCCCTCGTCCGAGACGACCGGGATCTCCTTGGCGACCAGGTTCATGCCGTCCCGGATGGGGTTCACCAGCGCCACGTCGGCCATCCGGTAGGCGGCCAGGGAGCGCGCGAAGTCGTCCTTCACGTGCAGCACCACCGGCGTCCAGCCCGGCGTGCCGTACCGCTCGTTGATCCGGTCCGCCACCCGCCGCACCTCGGCGGTGTAGTCGCGGTACACGGCGAGGTCCTGGCGGGAGGGGTAGGCGAACGCCACGTGGACGACCTTCTCCCGCCACTCCGGGTGGCCGGTCAGCAGTTCCTCGTACGCCAGCAGCCCGCGCACGATGTTCTTGGACAGTTCGGTGCGGTCGACCCGGACGATCGTCCTGCGGCCCCGGCCGATCTCCTCGCGCAGCGCCGCCATCCGGTCGGCCACGTCCTCCCGGTGCGCCCGCTCGCGCAGGAAGTCCGCGTCCGCGCCCAGCCCGTGCACCCCGATCAGGGTGCCGGAGAGGCTGTCGGGCCCCAGCACCTCCCGGCAGCAGGCCGTGAAGGCGTCCGCCCAGCGCCGGGTGAGGAACCCGGCCCGGTCCGCGCCCAGGATGCCGCCGAGCAGCTCGGCCGCGATGTCGTCGGGCAGCAGCCGGAAGTAGTCCGGCGGGGCCCAGGGGGTGTGCGAGAAGTGGCCGATGCGCAGGTCGGGCCGGAGCCGGCGGAGCATCCGGGGGGCCAGCGCCAGGTGGTAGTCCTGGATCAGCACCGCCGCGCCCTCGGCCGCCTCCTCGGCCAGCGCCTCGGCGAACGCCTGGTTGTAGGCCTGGTACGAGGCCCACTGCCGGCGGAACTCCGCGTCGAACACCGGTTCCAGCGGGGTCTGGTACAGCAGGTGGTGGACGAACCAGAGGACCGAGTTGGCGATGCCGTTGTACGCCTCGGTGTGCACGGACGCGTCGATGTCGAGCATCCGGACCCGCTGTCCGCCGGTGTCCCCGGCCGGCAGCAGCCCGCCGTCCGCGCGCCGCACGGCCGCCCGGTCGCCGTCGCCCAGTGCGGCGCAGACCCACACCGAGCCCGCGTCCGGGCCGATGGCGGACAGCCCCGAGACCAGCCCGCCACCGCCCCGCCGGGCGTCGAGCGAGCCGTCCTCGCGGAGCTGATAGGAGACCGGGCCGCGGTTCGAGGCGACCAGTACCCGAGCTTGGTCGGCAGCAGTGCGCGTGGAAGCCATACGCCTCAACCTAGCCCGGCCCGTAAACCCTCAAACGTGCGATCCACCTGCGAAGTCGGTCGTATACGGACCGTTCACGCCACCTTCCGCTCGGCGTACTCCGCGATCTCCGCCATGGGTGGGCGCTCCTCGGTGTCCACCGAGTAGGTACGCGGCTCGAAGCCGTCCTCGCCCCGCTCGAACTGGGTCAGCGCGGGCCGCACCAGATGCCCCCGGGCCAGCCGGAGCTGGGCCGTGCGGTAGATCGCGGCGGCCATCCGGCCGAGGGCCTGGCCGTCCTGGTGGCGGTGCTTGCGCACCCCCACGTCGACCTGGGCCAGCGCGTCCAGGCCGACCAGGTGCAGCGCGTCCACCAGCATGCCCAGCTCCACGCCGTAGCCCACCGGGAACGGCAGCTGCTCCAGCAGGGAGCGGCGGGCCGCGTACTCGCCGCCCAGCGGCTGCACGAAACCGGCCAGCTGCGGCCAGTGCAGGTTCAGCAGCGGCCGGGCCATCAGCTCGGTGACCCGGCCGCCCTGCCCGGCCGACCCGGCGAGCGGGCGGTCGTACATCGCCTTGACCAGGTCCACGTCCGGGTCGGTGAGCAGCGGCCCGACGATGCCGAGGACGAAGTCGGACGAGAACTCCCTGAGGTCGGCGTCCACGAAGCAGACGATGTCCCCGCCGGTCACCAGCAGCGAGCGCCACAGCACCTCGCCCTTGCCGGGGACGGCCGGGATCCGGGGCAGGATCTCGTCGCGGTGCACGACCCGGGCGCCGGCCCGCGCGGCCACCTCGGAGGTGCGGTCGGTGGAGCCGGAGTCGACGACCACGATCTCGTCGACGAGCGGGATCTGCTCCACGAGGTCGTGGCGGATGACGGTGACGATGTCGCCGACCGTCTCCTCCTCGTTGAGGGCGGGCAGCACGACGCTGATCGTCTGGCCCGTGCGCTGCTTGGCGGCCAGCACCCGGTGCGGCGGGCGGTCGGCCACGGACCAGGAGCGGCGGCTCAGCCAGCGCTCGACTTCTTCCAGCACGGTCGGCGGCTCCTCACTGTCACGACCACACGTCACCGTGTGATGCATCTCGCGGTTCGGACGACTATCTCAACTGTCCTGGCCTTCGGTTACAGTCTTGAACAACGCCGATGACCATCGCATGTCGGGGGGTCAAGCGGCGTTGACAACCACATACAGCTCATCCAGAGGGGCAGAGGGACACGGCCCGATGAAGCCCCGGCAACCCTCCAGCCGATTCTCGTCTTCTTCCAAGCGAGGCTCCCGGCTAGGGAAGGTGCCAAATCCGTCTCACGGCGAGATGCGTCGTGAGGAAGATGAGGAGAAAGGGCCTCGCCTCACATGGCTGTGCAGACAGTTGCCACCCCCAGCGACTCCACCGTCGACCTCGGTCCCGCCTCGGCCCTCAGCTGTCGCGAGTGCGGCCACCGGGTGCCGCTCGGACCGGTCTTCGCCTGCGAGGAGTGCTTCGGCCCGCTGGAGATCGCCTACGACTTCTCCGCCTACGACACCGAGGAACTGCGCCGGCGCATCGAGGCCGGCCCCGCCAACATCTGGCGCTACGCCCCGCTGCTGCCGGTCCCGGCCGACGTCGCGGAGAAGCCCAATCTCAACCCCGGCTGGACCAAGCTCGTCAAGGCCGACAACCTCGCCGGCGAACTGGGCGTGACCGGCGGCCTGTACGTCAAGGACGACTCCGGCAACCCGACCCACTCCTTCAAGGACCGGGTCGTCGCCCAGGCCCTGGAGGCCGCCCGCGCCTTCGGCTTCACCACCCTGTCCTGCTCCTCCACCGGCAACCTCGCCGGCGCCGTCGGCGCCGCCGCCGCCCGGGCCGGCTTCCGCTCCTGCGTGTTCATCCCGCACGACCTGGAGCAGGGCAAGGTCGTCATGGCCGCGGTCTACGGCGGTGAACTCGTCGGCATCGAGGGCAACTACGACGACGTGAACCGCTTCTGCTCCGAGCTGATCGGCGACCCGGCCGGCGAGGGCTGGGGCTTCGTCAACGTCAACCTGCGGCCGTACTACGCCGAGGGCTCCAAGACCCTGGCGTACGAGATCTGCGAGCAGCTCGGCTGGCGGCTGCCCGACCAGATCGTCATCCCGATCGCCTCCGGCTCCCAGCTCACGAAGATCGACAAGGGGCTCCAGGAGCTGATCAGGCTGGGCCTGGTCGAGGACCGGCCGTACAAGGTCTTCGGCGCCCAGGCCGAGGGCTGCTCCCCGGTCTCCGCCGCCTTCAAGGCCGGCCAGGACGTCGTACGGCCGCAGAAGCCGGACACCATCGCCAAGTCCCTGGCGATCGGCAACCCGGCCGACGGCCCCTACGTCCTGGACGTCGCCCGCCGCACCGGCGGTGCCGTGGAGGACGTCACGGACGCGGAGATCGTCGACGCCATCCGGCTGCTGGCCCGCACCGAGGGCATCTTCGCGGAGACGGCGGGTGGCGTGACCGTCGGCGTGACCCGCAAGCTGCTCGAGGCGGGGCTGCTGGACCCGGCGAAGACCACGGTCGTCCTCAACACCGGCGACGGCCTGAAGACCCTGGACGCGGTGGCCGGGACCGGCCTGACCGCCACCATCCGCCCGAACCTGGACTCCTTCCGAGAGGCTGGCCTCGCATGAGCGTGACCGTTCGCATCCCCACCATCCTGCGCACCTACACCGGCGGCCGGGCCGAGGTCCCCGCCGAGGGCGCCACGCTCGGCGAGGTCATCGCGGACCTGGAGAAGAACCACACCGGGATCGCCGCCCGCGTCCTGGACGACCAGGGCAAGCTGCGCCGGTTCGTCAACGTGTACGTCAACGACGACGACGTGCGCTTCGAGCAGGGCCTCCAGACGGCGACCCCCGACGGCGCCGGGATCTCGATCATCCCCGCGGTCGCCGGCGGCTGAGCCTTTCCCGCGGCGCGACCGGTCACCGACCGTCCACTCGATTGCCCCCTCCGTAAGAGAAACGGAGGGGGCAATTCTGCGTGATTGAACGCGGTAGAGTTGGGGAACACGGTCGCGGCCGGATGGTCGCGAGCCCTGGATTCATGCCGCGAGCCCGATAAGAAGTAGCCAAGTTGTGCGGGTTCTGCGCGGCTTTTGTGGCTTTTATGGGGCCCGACTTGCCCTGAAGTCGGGTGGATTCTCGCCATATTCCGGACCCCTGACGTCCAGAATTCTCGTCCGATTGACCTGTTGCAGACGGCAGTGGGACAGATACATTCAGCCGCGGTCGACGCGTTCCGGCGCACGCCCCCGACCAGTTGGGGGGTGAGGTCTGACCCGGGTCCGCGAAGTGTGGATCTGTGCAAGGGCCAGTAATAGGGGAGTTAGGCATGGCTCAGGGCACCGTCAAGTGGTTCAACGCGGAGAAGGGGTACGGCTTCATCGCGGTCGACGGTGGTGCGGACGTCTTCGTCCACTACAGCGCGATTCAGATGGACGGCTACCGCACCCTGGAAGAGGGCCAGCGGGTCGAGTTCGAGATCTCGCAGGGCCAGAAGGGTCCGCAGGCCGACATGGTTCGCGTCACCGCCTGAATGTTTTCGCGTGAAGGGCCCGCACCCCGCAGAGGGTGCGGGCCCTTCGCCGTGCCCCGCGCCCTGCCCTCGCCGCGCCGCTCGCCCGGCCCCGGTTCCCACGTTCGCGGGCGGCTGACGGACGCTTCCCACCCGGCCGGGCGCTTGCACTCGACCATGCCGAGTGCTAATCATTGCGTTAGCACTCTGAAGGTGAGAGTGACAGTGAAGGACCGGGTCGGTGAGGCCCGCAGGCCGGGTGGGGCAAGGAACCACGAGGCCGGCGAGCCGTCCGTCGCGGGCGCGGGCGCGGTCCGAAGGAATCACCCCCAGTCCTGGAGGGACCACTTCACATGGCCAAGATCATCGCGTTCGACGAGGAGGCGCGGCGCGGCCTCGAGCGCGGCATGAACCAGCTCGCGGACGCCGTGAAGGTGACGCTCGGCCCCAAGGGCCGCAACGTCGTCCTCGAGAAGAAGTGGGGCGCGCCCACGATCACCAACGATGGTGTCTCCATCGCCAAGGAGATCGAGCTCGAGGACCCGTACGAGAAGATCGGCGCCGAGCTGGTCAAGGAAGTCGCCAAGAAGACGGACGACGTCGCCGGCGACGGTACGACCACCGCGACCGTGCTCGCCCAGGCCCTGGTCAAGGAGGGCCTGCGCAACGTCGCCGCCGGTGCCAACCCGATGGCTCTGAAGCGCGGCATCGAGAAGGCCGTCGAGGCCGTCTCCGCCGCCCTGCTGGAGCAGGCGAAGGACGTCGAGACCAAGGAGCAGATCGCCTCCACCGCGTCCATCTCCGCCGCCGACACCCAGATCGGCGAGCTGATCGCCGAGGCCATGGACAAGGTCGGCAAGGAAGGCGTCATCACCGTCGAGGAGAGCAACACCTTCGGCCTGGAGCTCGAGCTCACCGAGGGCATGCGCTTCGACAAGGGCTACATCTCCGCCTACTTCGCGACCGACATGGAGCGCATGGAGGCGGTCCTCGAGGACCCGTACATCCTCATCGCCAACTCCAAGATCTCCGCGGTCAAGGACCTGCTCCCGCTGCTGGAGAAGGTCATGCAGTCGGGCAAGCCGCTGCTGATCATCGCCGAGGACGTCGAGGGCGAGGCCCTGTCGACCCTGGTCGTCAACAAGATCCGCGGCACCTTCAAGTCCGTCGCCGTCAAGGCCCCGGGCTTCGGCGACCGCCGCAAGGCCATGCTCGGCGACATCGCCATCCTCACGGGCGGCGAGGTCATCTCCGAGGAGGTCGGCCTCAAGCTGGAGAACGCGACCCTGGACCTCCTGGGCCGCGCCCGCAAGGTCGTCATCACCAAGGACGAGACCACCATCGTCGACGGTGCCGGCTCCTCCGACCAGGTCAACGGCCGGGTCAACCAGATCCGCGCCGAGATCGAGAACAGCGACTCGGACTACGACCGCGAGAAGCTCCAGGAGCGCCTGGCCAAGCTCGCGGGCGGCGTGGCCGTCATCAAGGCCGGTGCCGCCACCGAGGTGGAGCTCAAGGAGCGCAAGCACCGCATCGAGGACGCCGTCCGCAACGCGAAGGCCGCCGTCGAGGAGGGCATCGTCGCCGGTGGTGGCGTGGCCCTGCTGCAGGCCTCGCAGGTCTTCGAGAAGCTGGAGCTCGAGGGTGACGAGGCGACCGGCGCCAACGCCGTGCGCATCGCCCTGGAGGCCCCGCTGAAGCAGATCGCCGTGAACGCCGGCCTCGAGGGCGGTGTCGTGGTGGAGAAGGTGCGCAACCTGACCCCGGGCCACGGCCTGAACGCCGCGACCGGCGAGTACGTCGACCTGGTCGCCGAGGGCATCATCGACCCGGCGAAGGTGACGCGCTCCGCGCTGCAGAACGCCGCGTCGATCGCCGCGCTGTTCCTCACCACCGAGGCCGTCATCGCCGACAAGCCGGAGAAGGCCGCGGCCCCGGCCGGCGGCGGCATGCCGGGCGGTGACATGGACTTCTGATCGACCCGAGGGTTGATCACCTGTCCTACGACCGAGGGCGGTACCCCCAGCTTCTGGCCGGGGGTACCGCCCTCGGGCGTTGCCGCCGGGCGTCGCGGGAAGGCCGCCCGTCGCCGGGGCGGCCTTCCGGTGGCGAGGAGGTTGTTCAGGGGGCGATGCGGAGGGCCGTGAAGCGGGGCCAGGCCGTCCTGGCCGCCTCGTTGCGGACCGCCAGGGACACGCCTCCGCTGGTGCGGGCCGGGTCGGGGGTCTCCGTGGGCCGGGCGACCACCGTGTGGCCGCCGTCCACGGTGACGCGGACCCCGCCCGGGGAGACCTCCAGGGTCAGCCGGTGTCGCGCCGCCCGGGTGAGTTTGCCGGTGGTGACGCGTGCGGTGCCGCCGGCCGGGCGTTCGGTCACCCGCAGGCCCGCCTCCGAGACGGTGACCGAGACGGGGTCCAGGCTGTAGCGGCCGACCTCGATCGACGCGCTGGTCCCGGTGCCGCTCAGCCGGCCGACGGTGGCGGTCACCCGGTAGGTGTTCCAGTCCGCCGTGCCCAGGGGCAGGTGGACGGCCGACACATACCTGCCCTCCGCCACCCCCGCGCCGGTCAGCGCCGCGAGGCCGGTGCCGGACGGGCTGCCCGGGAACCACCACTGCCCGGGGTCGCGCAGCGGCTCGGACATCTCGGCGGGCGAGCGGGTGACCCGCTCGTTCAGCCGCTTCACGAAGGCGGCCGTGGACATCGTCCGCATCACCTCCAGGCGTTCCACCTGGCGCGCGGCGGCCGCGCGGGGCCCGGCCGGCAGGGGGCGCGGGGAGACGTTGGTCAGCGAGGCGGTGAAGCGTTCCCGCAGCAGGCGTTCCAGCACGGAGGTGTTCCGGGCGGCGAGGTTGGTCGGCCCGGACGTCTCGGAGAACGGGTAGGCGAACAGCCGGGGCGTCGGCAGGCGGTGGCCGGAGAACACCCGCAGCGACTCGTCCAGGTCGCCGCGCACCCGGGTGCGGTACTCGTTCTCCGTCTCCAGCCGCTTCTCCTTCGGCAGCCAGAGCCGGTTGGCGAGCACCGAGCCCGGGTGCCCGGCGGCGTCGATGGCCGCCCGCTCGTGGCTGAGGTGCGTGTGGTCCTGGAAGTCCCAGCGCCCGGACGCCTTCATCCGGTCGATCTCGGCCCAGGACAGGTAGTAGGGGCGGTGGGTGCCGACGGTGCCGGTGATCAGGAAGGACGCCGCGCGCATCTTGTGCCTGGCGAGGATCCGGTCGGCGTGTGTCCACAGGCCCCGGGTGCCGTCGTCGAAGGTGAGGTAGACGGTGCGCGGCGCCGGTGACGTGCCCGTGGTCAGGTAGCGGGTGAACTCCTCGGTGGTCAGGGAGCGGTAGCCCGCCGCCTCCAGCTCGGCCAGCTGGGCGTCCAGCTGCCGCGGGGTGAGGGTGTAGTCGTTGGCCGGCTCCGGGCTGATGTCGTGGTAGGCGAGCACGACCGGTGCGCCGGCGCGGGTCCTGACGATCTCCCCGCCCGCCCCGTCCGCCTCGACGACGGGCGGTTCGGCCTGGGTGGACACCGCGCGCCGGGCGCCGTCGTAGCTCCACGCGCCGACGAACGGTGTCGCCACCACGACGGCGGCGAGGGCGCTCAGGGTGCCGCGTACCGCGTGGCGGCGCAGACGGCGGCCGGTCCCGGCCGTACGGGGTCCGCCGCCCCGGGTCACAGGGAGCCTCCCCGGGTGAGGACGACGTAGTAGAGGGCGAGCACGGCGGCGGCGGAGAGTACGGCGGCGGCCAGCCGGAAGAGGTGGCCGATTCCTCTGCGGACCCGGCCTCGCCGGGGCGGGTGCGGCGTTGACGGTGTGACGGTCGTGCTCATGCGGGAGTCCTCGTCCAGATTCCACGGCGGAGGGTGAGAGCGGCGTAGGGCAGCAGCCACGCCAGGACGCAGCAGGAGAGCAGGCTCATCAGGGGCCGGTAGCGCCAGCGCCGGTCGCCCGGGTTGTCGATCCGGAAGGCCAGGCCCCAGATGCTGCCCTTGAGCAGCATCCCGGCCACGTAGAGCGCGGTGAGCCCGGCCGTCCAGCGCAGCGGGGCCCACACCAGGTGCAGGAAGACCAGGGCGGGGGCGGCCAGTACCCACAGGGCGTGGCCGTAGTACAGCAGGGCCGGGACCGGGCCCCGGCGCCACATGAAGCCGCCGGTGAAGAACAGGTTGCGGATGAAGCTCTTCTTCCAGCGGACCTGCTGGTGGAGGAAGGGGCGCCAGTGCGCGGGCACGTTGGTCCACACCCGGGCGGACCGGGTGTAGCCCACGAGCCAGCGCCGTTCGGGGTGGTCCTGCCCGGCGACGAACGGCGAGTCGGCGTGCCGTTGTTTGAGGGCGCGCCCGCGCCAGGCCTGGCCCAGCACGTACCCGGTCAGCTGCCGGTCGGTGGCGAACCGGAACGGGGCGCCCGCGAACCGGTCCTCCGCCCAGGCGGGCAGGTAGTTGTAGACGGCCTCACGGCGGAACGCGGCGAGCGGCCCGGAGACGCAGCTGACCGCGCCGTAGGCCGCCTCGGCCGCCTTGGCGATCCGGAACTGTCCCTCGTACCAGACGTCCTGGACGCGGGTCAGCGGGCTGCTGTGCGGGTTGAGGGCGCGGCAGTGGCCGCTGAGGGCGCCCAGGTCCGGGTGGCGGACCATGGCCGTCACGCAGTGCCGGACCGCGTCCGGGGCGAGGACGCAGTCGGAGTCGGTGAACATGAGGATGTCGCCGTCGGCCAGTGCGCAGGCCCGTACCAGGGCCGCCTTCTTGCCGATGTTGCGGTCGAGCCGGATGACGGTGATGCCGAGTTCGTCCGCGAGGCGGTCGAGGACCGCGCCGGTGCCGTCCCGGGAGCCGTCGTCGACGACCACGATCTGGGTGTCGGGGTAGTCGGAGGCGGCCATGGAGCGCACGCACGCCTCGACGTTGCCGACCTCGTCCTTGACCGCGAGCAGAAAGCTGACCCGGGGGCGCTCCGGCAGCGGCGGGAAGGACTCGTGGTCCGGCGCCCGGCGGCGCAGGGTGCGCACCGCCGGGTCGTCGTACTGGGTGTAGGCGAGGTAGAGCAGGCCGACGGTGCCGGTCAGCACGGCCAGGCCGTAGCAGGTGACCAGGCTCGGCTCGTACGGCAGCCGGACCGAGCGCCGGGCGATCAGCAGCAGGACCGGGACCAGCGCGAGCAGCCCGAGCAGTCGTACGAGGGCGGCCCGCTCGCGCGGGTCCATCCGCTCCAGGGCCCCGCCCAGGCGGGTCCGCAGCCGGTGGCGGAGGGGGGAACCGGCCGCGGCGGACGCCGTGGGCAGGGTGCCGGGTACGGCGCTCACCGGACCGCGGCGGGGGCGGCGGAGCGGATGCGGTGCCGGGTGTCCAGCACCCGCGGCACCGCGTCCAGCCAGCCGAGATCGGTGCCGGGGTGCACGGTGTGCACGATCACCAGGTCCCAGGCCTCCTCGTGGGGGTCCGTCACGGAGCGCAGCTCCCGGCCGTCCACGGCCAGGCACGGCACGTGGCCGTCGCTGTAGCGGGCGTCGGCGCCGCGCTCGGCGAGCAGCCCGAGCAGCCGGAGCGCGGGGCTCTCGCGGACATCGGACACGCCCGGCTTGTAGGCCGTCCCGAGAACCAGGACGCGGGCGCCGTCGAGCGGGCGGCCGTCGGCGCGCAGCAGGTCGGCGGCCTGTCCGGCGATCCGCGCGGGGCGCTCGCGCAGGGCGGTCATGGCGCAGCTCAGCACGGGGGCGGCCGGCCCGCCGGGCGGCAGCTGGTGCAGCAGGTAGTACGGGTCGCAGGGGATGCAGTGGCCGCCGGCCCCGGGGCCCGGGTAGAACGGCATGAAGCCGTACGGCTTGGTGGCGGCGGCGTCGATGACCTCGAGGGGCGCGAGGCCGAGGTGCGCGCAGGCCTCCGACAGTTCGTTGGCGAGGGCGATGTTCACCGCGCGGAAGATGTTCTCCCAGAGCTTGGCCATCTCGGCGGTCTCCGGGTCGGACACCTCGTGGACGCGCGAGGCGGTGGCCCGCAGCACGAAGGCGGCGGCCCGCGCGCCGACCGGTCCGGCGCCGCCGACGATCCGCGGGGTGGTCTGCGGGGTGTGGCGCTCGTTTCCGGGGTCGATGCGCTCGGGGGCGAAGGCGACGAGGACGTCCCGCTCGGCCGTCAGACCGCGCTCGGCGAGCGGGGTCAGCAGCAGTTCCCGGGTGGTGCCGACGTGGCTGGTGGAGGTCAGCACGATCAGCTGGCCCGGTACGGCCCGCTCGACCACGGTGGCGCAGGCGGCGCGCAGGGCGCGCAGGTCGGGCCGGTGGTCCTCGGTGACCGGGGTGGGGACGCACACGATCACGGCGTCCGCGCGGGGGAGGGTGCCGGCGTCCGCGGTGAGCAGGAAGTCCCCGGTGTCCTGGGCGCAGGCCAGGGCGGCGTGCTGGGCCGGGAGCAGGTCCACGTCGCCGCTGCGGATGTCGGCCAGCCGCTGTGCGCTGATGTCGACGCCGAGGACGGTGGCGCCGGAGTCCAGCAGGCCGAGGGCGGTGGGCAGGCCGACGTAGCCGAGGCCGACGACCGCGACGGTGAGTCCTTGGAGGGGGGCGGGGTCGTTCTCGCCGGCCGCGTCGAGGCGGTCGGTCCAGCGCGTGACCCCGGGTCCGGCGACGGGCGCCCAGGTCACTCCGCTGCTCGTGTTGTGTTGCGTGATAGTCACGCTGTGTTATTTAAGGCTCGCGGCTCGGACTTCCGGGCGGCGCGACAGGGGAGCGGAGGCATTTCACCCGGTTGCCGGTGGGGGCGGCGGGTGTGGCCGGGCTCACAGGCCCGTGCGGGCCGGACGGGGAATGAGGCGCCGGGGTACCGACATTGCTTAAGGTGCTGCAACAATGCGCACGCACATACCAGCCGGTAAGCCCGTCATCTGCCAGGAGCCCCCATGACCGCAACCACGCCCGCCGTCTCCCGTGCGGCCCGCGTCCTGTCCCGCCCCGTCCGGCTGAACGGCCTCACCGTCCCCAACCGGATCGTGATGGCGCCGATGACCCGGATGTTCTCCCCGGGCGGCGTCCCCGGCGACGACGTGCGCTCGTACTACGCCCGCCGCGCCGCCGCCGGCGTCGGCCTCATCGTCACCGAGGGCACCTACGTGGGCCACGAGTCGGCCGGCGAGAGCGACCGCGTCCCGCGGTTCCACGGCGAGGAGCAGCTCGCGGGCTGGGCGAAGGTCGCCGCGGACGTGCACGCGGCGGGCGGCACCATCGTCCCGCAGCTGTGGCACATCGGCATGGTCCGCAAGCAGGGCCAGGCGCCCTACCCGGACGCCCCCGCCCTCGGCCCCTCCGGCCTGGCCGCCGCGGGCGCCGAGCCCACCGGTACGGCGATGACGCAGAAGGACATCGACGACGTCGTCGGCGCCTTCGCCCGGGCCGCGGCCGACGCCGAGCGCATCGGCTTCGACGGCGTGGAGATCCACGGCGCCCACGGCTACCTGCTGGACCAGTTCCTGTGGGCGGGCACCAACCGGCGCACCGACGCCTACGGCGGCGACCCGGTCGCCCGCACCCGGTTCGCGGCGGAGATCGTCGCCGCGGTCCGCGAGGCGGTCTCGCCCGGGTTCCCGGTCGTCTTCCGCTACTCGCAGTGGAAGCAGCAGGACTACACCGCCCGCCTCGCCGAGACCCCCGGCGAGCTGGAGGCCGTCCTCACCCCGCTCGCCGAGGCCGGTGTCGACGTCTTCCACGCCTCCACCCGCCGCTACTGGCAGCCCGAGTTCGACGGCTCCGACCTGAACCTGGCCGGCTGGACCAAGAAGATCACCGGCAAGCAGGTCATCACGGTCGGCTCGGTCGGCCTCGACGGCGACTTCATCAACGCCTTCCAGGGCGAGGGCTCCCCGGTCAAGGGCATCGACAACCTCCTCGACCGGCTGGAGGCCGACGAGTTCGACCTCGTCGCCGTCGGCCGCGCGCTGCTCCAGGACCCCGAGTGGGCGGCCAAGGTCCTCGCCGACCGCTTCGACGAGCTGAAGCCGTACGACGCCTCGGCGGCCAGGACCCTCAGCTGAGGCGCCGCTAGAGATTGCCCATCGGCTCGATGTCGACCCGCAGCGGGGTGCCCCACACCCGGAGCACCTCGTAATCGGTGAACTCGTGCACGAGCCGGTACGCCATGGCGGGCCGGGAACCGCGCCGCTGAGCCGCGAGATAGGCCTCCGCCTCGTGCCGGTCCCGGCGGGGCGTGCCGCACAGCTGCCACTCCTGGCCGTTCCACAGCTCCGGCAGCCACCGCTGCTGGGGCTGCGGCCGGTCCCCGCGCACGCCGTACCGGGAGGGCGCGGTGGGGGCGGGTTCCGCCGGGCGGTGGCGGGCGCCCTGGTACTCCGAGCGGCGGGCGGCCCGGCGCCGGGTCTCGCACAGCAGGCACAGGTCGGGGGCGCTCTCGTCGACGGGCCCCTGCGGGTGCTCCGGACACCGGGTGGCGGGCGCGCCCGTGGCGACGCTGTCCTCCAGCAGGTCCAGGGCGCGCCGCAGGTCGTCCTTGATCTCGTGCAGCCGGGCGTCCGGGGTGTCGGCGGTCAGGGCCTCGCCGTGCTCCCCGAGCAGCCTGAGAGCCCGTCCGAGGGCGGTGAGCTGGGCGTGGTTCATATCGGTCGGTCGCCTCCTCCCCTCCATGGTGCCCCGGCCCGCCCCGCACCGTCCCCGGGCCCGGCGGACGCGTGGTGGAGTGGGGAGCCATGACGACGCCCCGTACGGCCCGCCTCCTCGGTGCCCTGCACCGCTTCAACGCGGCCCACCCCTGGGACCACAACGCCCGCTACCACCCCTGGCTGCTGCGGCGGTTGCCGCGCCGCTTCGGCACCGCGCTGGACGTCGGCTGCGGCAGCGGGGAGCTGGCGCGGCTGCTCGCCGGGCGTGCCCGCACGGTGCACGCCCTCGACGCCGACGCCGAAATCCTGGCCCGGGCCCGGGAGTCGACACCCGGTACGGCACCCGTCATCTACCTCCTCGCCGACGCCTCCCGCCAACTGCCCGACGGGCCCTACGACGTGATCACCTGCGTCGCCGTGCTCCACCACCTCCCGCTCGCCGAGACCCTCACCCGCCTGAAGGACCGGCTCGCGCCCGGCGGCACGCTGGTCGTCGTCGGCTGCGCGCGGGCGTCCGGCCCCCTGGACCACGCGCTCGGACTGGCCGCCACGGCGCTCAACCCGCTCATCGGCTGGGCGAAGAACCACGGCCGCCCGGCCCCGCGACGGCCCGACCCGATGACGGCCCCCACCCGGGACCCACGGGAGACGTACGCCGAGGTCACCCGCGCCGCCCGCCGCCTCCTGCCCGGCGCCCGCCCGCGCCGCCGCCTGTTCTGGCGCTACACGCTGGTGTGGCGGGCCCCGGCGCCAGGGGCACGGCGGGGCTGACCGGAGGCGCCGGTGGGACGGGGAGGCGGCAGGCTGGGGGGCGGTCAGGTCGGGGTGTGGGTCAGGGCGGCTCGCAGGTGGCCGCCCGACTCCTCCAGCAGGCGGGCGGCCGTGGGGCCGTCGACGCCGGCCAGGAGGGCCAGGATCGCGTGCTTCACCTCGCCGCCGGTCTCCGTGAGGGCCTTGTCGATCTCGGCGTCGCCCGCGCCCGTGGCCAGTGCGACGATCCGGTGCGAGCGGGCCCGCAGCTTGGCGTTGGAGGCGCGCACGTCGACCATCAGGTTCCCGTACGTCTTGCCGAGCCGGATCATCGTGATCGTCGACAGCATGTTCAGCACCAGCTTCTGGGCCGTGCCCGCCTTCAGCCGGGTGGAGCCGGTGATCAGCTCGGGACCCACGACCACCTCGATACGGTGCTCGGCGGCGGCACCCAGCGCGCTGTGCTCGTTGCAGGCCAGGCCGATGGTCAGCGCGCCGGCCGCGCGGGCGTGCTCCACGGCGCCGATGGCGTACGGGGTGCGGCCGGAGGCGGAGACCCCGACCACGCTGTCCTCCGGGGTGATCTTCAGCGCGTCCAGGTCCCGGCGGGCCAGCTCCCCGGAGTCCTCCGCGCCCTCCACGGAGGTGACCATCGCCGCGGGGCCGCCCGCGATCAGCCCCACGACCCGGTCCGGGTCGGTGTTGAAGGTGGGCGGGCACTCGGAGGCGTCCAGCACCCCCAGCCGTCCGGCGGTGCCGGCCCCGGCGTAGACGAGCCGGCCGCCGCGGGCCATCCGCTCGGCCACGGCGTCGACGGCGGCGGCGATCCGCGGCAACTGCCCCGCCACGGCGCCGGGCACGCCCGCGTCCTCGCCGTTCATCAGCCGGGCGATCTCCAGGGTGGGCAACTGGTCGATGCCGGCCAGCTCGGGCCGGAAGGCCTCGGTGGTCAGGGAGGCCAGCTGACTGCGCAGGTCGTGAGAGGTCATAAGGGGGGTGGCTCTCTCCGGTAGGGGGACGTGCTGTCCCTACGGTCTATCGCGAAGCGCTCCGGTGCCGGTGCGCCAGCGCCTCGTAGGACGCGGCCAGCGCCGGTGCCGCCGTCTCGTACGCCCGCTGCGCCACCCCGACGAACAGGCAGTCCACCACCAGCAACTGGCTCGTCCGGGAGGACATCGCGGCGGGCCTCAGCTCCGTCTCCCGCGAGGTCGACGTGGTCAGCACGAGGTCGGCGTACTGGGTGACCGGCGAGTCCGGCCGCCCGGTGACGGCCACCGTCGTCGCCCCGTGCTCGAAGGCGGCCCGCAGCGGCTCGATGACGTCCCCCGTCGACCCGGAGTGCGTGATCGCGATCGCCACATCACCCGAACGAAGCTGCACGGCGTTGGTCACCGCCAGATGCGGGTCGCTGTGCGCGTGGGCTATGAGGCCTATGCGCAGCAGCTTCTGGGTGAGGTCCTGGGCGACCAGCCCGGACGCCCCCACGCCGTACACATCCGTGCGCCGGGCCGCGACCAGCGCGGTGACGGCCGCGCCGAGCTGCCCGGTGTCGAGTCCGGCGGCCGTGTCGGCGAGGGTCTGCTGCTCCTCGTAGGCCAGCTTGGCCACGACGTCGTCCAGGGAGTCGTCCACCGCGATGTCGGTGGTGATCGCGGGCGCGCGGCCGGACTGCTGCTGGGCGGCGAGTCCGGCGAGCGCGAGCCGCAGGTCCCGGTAGCCGGGGTAGCCCAGCAGCCGGGCGGTGCGCACGACGGTGGCCTCGCTGGTGCCGGTCAGTTCGGCGAGGCCGGTGACCGTCAGGGCGGCGCAGCCGGCCGGGTCGTTCGCGACGGCCTCGGCGACCCGCTGCATGGACCGGGTCATGGAGGGGGCGAGGGTGCGCACCTTCGCGGCGAGCGAGCCGCCCGGGCTCCCGAAAATTTCCTTCACGTCCTGGGTCACGCATTGAAAGATATTTTCGGTTCGGTGTCCCGGTCAAGAGTGCGCACAATGGGGTGCATGGACCCCATCAGCCCCCTGGAACAGGCGTTGCACGCGGCCCGCGCCCTGGTACTCGCGGACCTGGTCGCGCGCGACGTCGCGGAGGCGGACGTGGTCTCCCTGGTCGAGGAGTCCATCGCCCAGCGGCGCTGGTGGGTCGAGCAGTGGCCGGACGGCGCCGCCTTCGTCGCCGGTCTGGTCGCCCAGGACGTGCAGGACGCGCTGCTGGAGCGGTACGGCCGCTGGCCGCTGTGCCCGGTGTGCGGCTCCGGCGACCCGCACGCGCTGGACGTGGAACCGGAACTGGGTCCCGACCCGCACTGGGTGTGCCACAAGGCGGGCGTGCGGGTCGCGTCGGTGGGTTCGCTCGGCACGGCCGCCGGCGGAACGGTCTCCTCGTGACCCTGTACGTCGACCCGCCCGACTGGCCCGGCCACGGCCGCATGTGGTCGCACCTGGTCAGCGACGTGTCGTACGACGAACTGCACACCTTCGCCGCCCGGCTGAGCCTGCCGCGGCGGGCCTTCGACGGCGACCACTACGACCTGCCGGCGAACCGGTACGCGGACGCGGTGGCCGCCGGGGCGGTGGAGGTCGGCAGCCGGGAAGTGGTCCGGCTGCTGCGGGAGTCGGGCCTGCGCCGGCCCAAGGGGCCGCGGGCGCGGCGCGGTTAGCGCCGCGCCCGCGGGGACGTTCAGGCGCGGCGCAGGTACAGCCCGAGCCCGGTCTCCATGCCGTGTTCGTCGTGGGCCGCGCGTTCCTCCTCCACGGCCGCCCGGGTGAAGCCCGCGCGGGTCGCGACCTGCCGGGAGGCGGTGTTGCCGTGCTCGATGGTCAGCAGCACCAGGCCGACGTCCTCGCGGGCCAGCGCCCACTCGGTCAGCGCGCGCAGCGCTTCCGTCGCGTAACCCTGGCCGCGGGCCTCCTCGACGAGGTCGTAGCCGATCTCCACCCGGCCCTCCTCGTCCGGGGCGCCGTGGAAGCCGATGCCGCCGAGCGCACGCCCGTCCTCGTCCCGGACGAGGGCGAAGACCCCGAACTCGGGGCGGTGCACGCCCGCTTCGTACGCCTTCACCAGATAGCCGGCGGCCTCCCGGGTGCCCGCGTACGGCTCGCCGCCGAGCCAGTCGAAGCCGCCGTCGCCGCCGAGGCGCAGATCGTGGGCGACGGCCGGGCGGAGGCCGGTCAGGGTGATCCGCTCGGCGGGGACGACCAGATTGTTGCGCCAGCGCCACCCGGTGACCGGGGCGCGGCCGGACAGCTCGCCGCGGCCGGTGGCCCACAGCAGGGTCGGCCAGGGCGCGGTGCCCGGCTGGACGTGAGGGAACAGCCAGGTCAGGACGGACTCGGCGAGGTCCGCGGGGGGCTCGTAGGGCAGGCCGAGGCCCTGGGTCATGTCATGGGTGTGCAGCAGCGTCTCGGCGATGCCCATGGCCGCGAAGCCCTCGCGGTCGGCGCTGCCGTACGGGTAGGAGTGGTAGGCGCGCACCCCGGGCGGTGCGGTGCGGACGGCCGCCGTCAGCAGGCCGCCGGTCGCCTCGATGATCTGGAGCAGGTCCGCGTTGCCGGTGCCCTCGTCGGGCTTCAGCTCGTAGGGGACGTAGGCGTCCCGGGCGCGGGCGACCAGGTTGGAGGCGTAGGCGACGAGGTCGTCGGCGAGGTGCACGGCGGTGGTGCGGCAGTCCCACTCCAGCCGACCGGCCGTGACGGCCGTCCAGTCGCGGTCCACCGCCGGGCGCAGGGCCGCGAGGCAGCCCGCGACGGCCTCGGTCACGTCGTCGCCGTTTATCGTTCGCATGGCCGCACCCTAGGCGGCCGTCCCCCTCAGGTCGACAGCATTTCCAGCTCGCCGGCGAGGTTGTGGCGGGCGGTCGCCTCCCAGTGCTCCCGGCCGTACGGGGTGCGGAACAGGGCGGGCAGGGCGAGGAGTTGGCGCAGGACCGCCGAGCGTCCGGCGCGGAAGGCGTCGTTCGGGACGAAGTGGTACTCCTCGCGGATCCGGGCGGTGTAGACGGAGTACGCCGACGGGGGCGCGGCCAGGATCGCGAGGTCGGCGTCGCACAGCACCTGGCCGTCGGGGTCGTCGTCGGCCGGGTCGTGGCCGACGGTGAGCCGGACCAGCCGGGCCACCTCGGAGGTCTTCGGCCCGGGCAGACCGGCCTCCGGCAGGGCGCGCTCGGCCAGCCGCGCGGACCGTTCCTCGTTCTCGGACCGCTCGGGGAGGTAGACGGCGTCGTGGAACCAGGCGGCGAGCCGGACCACGTCCGGGTCGGCGGCGTACCGCTCCAGGACGTCGACGTGGTCGAGTACGGCGGTGAGGTGCGCCACGGTGTGGTACCGGCGCTGCGGCTCCTGCCAGCGGCCGAGCAGGTTGTCGGCGTACGGGGCGGGGTCGGGGCCGCCGCCGGGGGCGCGGGCTGCCTCCAGGGCGCGGGCGAAGCGGAGACGCAGGGCGTCGAGGTCGGCCATGCCCCCATTGTCCCGTGCCGGGCCTCCCCGGCCCCCCCGTTCGCACGGCCGTCCCCGTTCTTACGGCTGGCGCTCGGGGACCGGCATACTCTTGAATTGGACTAGACCTGTAGTCGCCCGACGAATGCCGATGAATGGGGTGCCATGAGCAAGCGTGCAGTCCTGGAGGTGATCGCCCTCGACGTCGAGGACGCGGTCGCCGCCCAGGCCGGAGGCGCGGACCGGCTGGAGCTGGTCACCGATATGGCGGCCGACGGGCTCACCCCCGCGCCCGCCACCGTCGCCGCGATCCGCGCCGCCGTCGACATCGACCTGCGCGTGATGCTCCGCGTCGCGGACGGGTTCGCGGCCGGGGACGTGGACCGGCTGACCGGCCTGGCCGGCGAGCTGCGGGAGGCCGGCGCCGACCAGTTCGTGCTCGGTTTCCTCGACGGGGACGGCGGCGCCGACCTCGCCGCCGTGGAGCGGGTCGTGGACGCGCTCGACGGCTGCCCGTGGACCTTCCACCGGGCGATCGACCGGGCCGCCGACCGGGACGCCCTGCGCAAGCAGCTCGCCGACCTGCCAGGCCTGGACACCTACCTCACCGCGGGCGCCGCCTCCGGCGTGGACGACGGCCTGCCCACCCTGCTCGCCGAGGCCGCGCGGGGCGGCGGCCCCGGCTACGAGCAGCGGATCATGGTCGGCGGCGGGCTGCGCCTCGACCATGTGTCCCGGCTCCGCGAGGGCGGGATCGAGGCGTTCCACATCGGCGGCGCGGCCCGCCCGGCCGGCTGGGACGGCCCGGTCTCGGCGGACGTGGTCGGCCGGTGGCGCACCGCGCTGGACAGACCCTAGCCCCGCGCCCGCACCGGGTGCAGGCACAGCGGGGTCGCGCCGTCCGCGCTGTACTGGAGGTGGGCGTAGTAGTCGCCGTCCGCGCAGTACCCGTTGTGCTGGTCGGTGATCAGGTACTGGGCGTCCGGCGAGTCGCAGGGCACGTTCCTGAGGTCCTGGTGGGGCCACTCCCGGTCGTTGTGCGCGCACGCCCCGACCGACAGCGGCTCGGTGTTCTTCCGGGGCTGGAAGCGCACCCCGGACGGCTCGTCGGAGCCACCGGTCGCGATCAGGACGGGTACGGCGATCACCAGCGCCGCCAGGACGGCGAGCGGGAGCAGCCCGGCCGGCCGCCGCAGCAGCGGGCGGCCGGGGTCCAGCGGCGGGCGCCAGGCGGCCGTGGCCGGCGCCGGCAGCCGCCGGATCCGGGCCAGCGCACCGAGGTTGAGCAGCAGGGTGACCGGCGTGACGAGCACCGACAGCGGCCCCCACCAGCCCCGCACCAGGGTGTCCCGCTGCGTCTGCCGGAACACCGCCAGCGCGCAGGGGCGGCACAGCGTCCCCCGCCACCGCGTGAACCGCATCACCACCACCAGGCCCTGGTGCCCGCGCACCGTCACCGGCGCGGCGGGCAGCGCCCCGCACACCTCGCACCCCGGCCCGGAGGCGGGCGGATACGGCGCCCCGGGCTGCTGGTACGGGTACGCGGGATACGGCGAGTGCGGATGCGGCGTGCTCAACGGGGGCCTCTCCAGGGGGACATGCCGGAACGGCTCAGCACCCTACTCGGCGAGCTGCGCGGGCAGCGGCGCGGCGTGGGTCACGATCAGGCCCGACACCGCCCGGGTCAGCGCCACGTACAGCCGCCGCAGGCCGGTTCGTTCGTCCGGCTCGCCGTCCACCACGGCCCGCGGCTCGTCCAGCACCACGTAGTCGTACTCCAGGCCCTTGGCGAGCGAGGCCGCGACGAGGGTCAGCCGTCTCTCGCGGGTGGTCTCCTCGCCGGGCGCCAGGTACGGGATGCCGGCCGCCTGAAGGGCCTCGGCGGCGATCAGGCCCGTCGAACCCTCGTTGCGCAGCAGCCGCTCGCAGGCGTCGACCACATCGGCCGTCCCGGTGGCCGGACGGACCTCGAAGAACCCGGGGTTCTCCCGGACCGAGGCGACCGGGGCGAGGCCGGGCGCGATGTGCGGCAGCAGCCGGGAGGCGTACGCGATGACGTCCGTCGGGACGCGGAAACCGGCCGTCAGCTCCTCCACCACCCCCTCCGGCTTGCCCAGGTGCTCCAGCGCCTGCGCCCAGCCGCGGGTCGCCCACGGGGTCGTGCCCTGCGCCAGGTCGCCCAGCACGGTGGCGCTGCCGGTGGTGCAGCGGCGGCCGACGGCCCGGTACTGCATGGGGGACAGGTCCTGCGCCTCGTCCAGCACGACGTGCCCCAGCGAGTGGGTGCGCTGGACCAGATCGGCCGCCTCGTCGATCAGCACGGCGTCCGCCGCCGACCACCTGGCCGTCTTCACGCTCCGCGCGGGCCTCGCCCACAGGATCGTCTTCTGCTCGTCCTCGTCCAGGATCCCCGCCGCGTGCTCGGCGAGGAAGGCCGCGTCCGACAGCAGCCGCAGCACCAGCTTCGCCGGGTCCACGGCCGGCCAGATCGCCTTCACGGCCGCCTTCACCGCGCTGCTGCGGGCCACCGCGTCCTGCACCCGGTCGTCCGGGGCCTCCCCGGCCTGTTCCATCCGCACCAGCACGGCGTGCGCGATCCGCTGCGGCAGTGCCTCCCTGGCCGCGCCGTAGCGGATGTCCCGGGCCAGCAACTCGGCGGTGATCTCCTCCAGTTCGTACGCCGGCACCCGCCAGCGCCGCGAGCCGCGCACGACCACCACCGGCTCGGCGGGCGTGGTCACGTGCGCGTACAGGGCCCGTCGCAGCACCCGCGCCATCCGGGCGTCGCCCTTGACGATCGCGGCGGCGGCCTCGTCCGTGCCGCGCACCTCGACGTGGGCGACCAGGTCGTCCACCGTCGCCTGCCGCACGGACAGCTCGCCGAGCGCGGGCAGCACCTGCTCGATGTAGTGCAGGAAGGACCGGTTCGGCCCGATGACCAGGGTGCCGGTGCGGGCCAGCCGCTCCCGGTGGGCGTACAGCAGATACGCCACCCGGTGCAGGCCGACGGCCGTCTTCCCGGTGCCCGGGCCGCCCTGCACGCAGACCGTGCCGGACAGCCCGGACCGGACGATCTCGTCCTGCTCCGGCTGGATGGTGGCGACGATGTCCCGCATCGGACCCACGCGCGGCCGCTCGATCTCCCGCTGGAGCAGCTTGCTGGTGGTGGCGGCCTCCGCCGGGTCGGACAGGTGTTCGTCCTCGTACGCGGTCAGCTCGCCGCCGGTGTAGCCGAAGCGCCGGCGCAGCCCGACGTCCATGGGGCTCTTCCTGGACGCCCGGTAGAACGGCTGCGACACCGGGGCACGCCAGTCGATGACCATGGGGTCGCCGTCGGCGTCGTGCACGTGCCGCCGCCCGATGTAGAACCGCTCGCCCCGCGCGCCCTCGGCCTGCTCGGCGCCCGGGGCGCGCAGGTAGTCCAGGCGTCCGAAGAACAGCGGGGTGCCGCTGAGGTCGGCCAGCGCCTTGACGCGCTCGTCGATCTGGTGGGCGAGGACCTCGGCGTTGACCCAGTTCGCGGTGACGTCGCGGATGTCGAGGGCCTCCACGTCCTCGCGCATGGCGCGCAGGGCGGCACGGGACGCGGCGAGGTGGGCGCGCTCCCGGGCCAGCGGATCGTCGAGCGGATGGTGCGGGGCGTGCGGGTCGTGGGCGGGCGTGGACAAGGGGGTGCCTCCGGTGGGCCTGCTGCGTGGGCGTGGGCTACGACGATGCCGTCCGGTTTCCGGCCGGACGACGGCTCTCCGAGGGGAGGCGGGCAAGGGCGGAGATTTTAGGGGAGGGGCCGGTGTGGGGGCCAATGATTTTCCGTCTCCACCCGGGGGTGGACGCGTCGCCTTCCCGGACCGGCTCCGCGGACCGATGCGGGCGAGGGGTGCGGAGTTCCACCATGGAGACATGAGCGCAGCATTCATCCACCCGGTTCCCGCCCGGCCCCCGTCGGGCGCCACGGCCCTCGACGGCATCCACCACCACCGGCTGGGCAACGCCCTCCGCGCGGTGAGGGTGTTCCTGGAGGCGGCCTTCGGCGTCGTCATCCTCGGTGAGTACGGCGAGGAAGCGGGCATAAGCCGCAAATAGCAACATAAGGTCGCGTCCGTGTGCAAACGGACGGTGATGCCCCGCCTGCCCCTCCTCCCTGCCCTGCTCCTCCTCGCCCTCTCCCTCGCCTCGTTCGCCACGCTGTGCGCCCTGCGCGGCGCACCCATGGCCGACCTCCTCGTCTACCGCGCGGAGGGCGCGGCCGTGGCCCGCGGCACCGATCTGTACGGCTTCACCGTCACCGAGTGGCGGCTCCCCGCGACGTATCCGCCCTTCGCGGCGATCCTGTTCGTCCCGGCGGCCTGGCTGCCCGTCCCCGTCCTGAAGGCGGCCTTCCTCGCGGGCAACGTGCTCCTGCTCGCGGCCCTCGTCGTCCTGTCCGCCCGCCTGGCCCGGCGCGCCCCGGCCCCGCCCCTGGTGTGCGCCGCCACCGCCCTCGCCCTCTGGCTCGAACCGGTCTTCCAGACGCTGCTGTTCGGCCAGGTCAACCTGGCCGTCGCCTGCCTGACCCTGTGGGACCTGACCCGGCCCCCGGGCGCCCGCTGGGCGGGAGCGGCCCTCGGGGTCGCGGCCGGTATCAAGCTCACCCCGGCCGTGTTCCTGGTCTGGCTGGTGCTGCGCGGCCGGATCCGGGAGGCGGCGACGGCCCTCGCGGCCTTCGCGGGGACGGTGGCGCTCGGCGCCGTCCTGCTGCCCTCGGCGACCGTCCCCTTCTGGGGCCGGCGGCTGTGGCAGACCGGCCGGGTCGGCAAGGCGTGGATCGTGGACAACCAGTCCCTCCAGGGACTGATCGCGCGGCTGCTCGGCGAACCCGCGCCCGGCCCCGGCTGGGTGCTGCCGGCGCTGGTCACCGGCGGCGTGGGCCTGTGGCTGGCGGGCCGCGCCCGCCACGAGCGGCACGGGATCCTGCTCACCGGGCTCACGGCCCTGCTGGTCTGCCCGATCAGCTGGTCCCACCATTGGGTGTGGTGCGTGCCGCTGCTCGCGGTCCTGCTCGGTGACGGCCGCCGCCGGGCGGCGGCCGTCACCGCGGCGGTCTTCACCGCCCGCACCCTGTGGCTCGTCCCGCACGCGGGCGACCGGGACCTGCACCTGCCGTGGTGGCAGCAGCCGGCGGCGTCGCCGTACCCGCTGCTGGCGCTCGTCCTGCTGGCGGCGGCGGTGGCGGTGCGCCGCCGGGCGCGTCAGGCCGCGCCCTCCGCCAGGATCTCGTCGGCGTCCACGATCCGGTAGGCGTAGCCCTGCTCGGCCAGGAACCGCTGCCGGTGCGCGGCGAAGTCCTGGTCGATGGTGTCGCGGGCGACCACCGAGTAGAAGTGCGCCTGGTGGCCGTCGGCCTTGGGGCGCAGCACCCGGCCGAGCCGCTGGGCCTCCTCCTGCCGGGAGCCGAAGGTCCCCGACACCTGGATGGCGACCGTGGCCTCCGGCAGGTCGATGGAGAAGTTCGCGACCTTCGAGACCACCAGCACGCTGATCTCGCCCTCGCGGAAGGCGTCGAAGAGCTTCTCGCGCTGGGCGTTGGAGGTCTCCCCCTTGATGACGGGAGCGTTCAGGTGCTCACCCAGCTCGTCCAGCTGGTCGATGTACTGGCCGATGACCAGGATCTGCTGCCCCGCGAACCGGCGGACGATCGCCTCGGTGACCTTCCGCTTGGTCGCGGTGGTCGCGCAGAAGCGGTACTTCTCCTCCGCCTCGGCCGTCGCGTACGCCAGCCGCTCGGAGTCCGTCAGGTTCACCCGGACCTCGACACAGTCGGCGGGCGCGATGTAGCCCTGCGCCTCGATCTCCTTCCACGGCGCGTCGAACCGCTTCGGCCCGATGAGCGAGAAGACGTCCGACTCCCGGCCGTCCTCGCGCACGAGGGTGGCCGTCAGCCCCAGCCGGCGCCGCGCCTGGAGGTCGGCGGTGAACTTGAAGACCGGGGCGGGCAGCAGGTGCACCTCGTCGTAGAGGATCAGCCCCCAGTCCCGGGAGTCGAACAGCTCCAGGTGCGGATAGACGCCCTTCCGCTTGGTCGTCAGCACCTGGTAGGTGGCGATGGTGACCGGCCGGATCTCCTTCTTGGTGCCGCTGTACTCGCCGATCTCCTCCTCGGTCAGCGAGGTCCGCTTCACCAGCTCGTGCTTCCACTGCCGGGCGGAGACGGTGTTGGTGACGAGGATCAGCGTGGTCGACTTCGCCTGCGCCATCGAACCGGCGCCGACCAGCGTCTTGCCCGCGCCGCAGGGCAGCACGACGACGCCGCTGCCGCCGTGCCAGAAGTTCTCCACGGCCTGCCGCTGGTACGGCCGCAGCGCCCAGCCGTCCTCCAGCAGCTCGATCGGGTGCGCCTCGCCGTCCACGTACCCGGCGAGGTCCTCGGCCGGCCAGCCCAGCTTCAGCAGCGTCTGCTTGATCTGGCCCCGCTCCGAGGGGTGCACGGCCACCGTGTCCGGGTCGATCCGGGCGCCGACCAGCGGGGCGATCCGCTTGGACTTCAGCACCTCCTCCAGCACCGGCCGGTCGGTGGTGGTCAGGACGAGTCCGTGCGCGGGGTGCTTGCCGAGGGTGAGCCGGCCGTAGCGGTCCATCGTCTCGGCGATGTCGACGAGCAGCGCGTGCGGCACCGGGTAGCGGCTGTACTGCACCAGGGCGTCCACGACCTGCTCGGCGTCGTGTCCGGCGGCGCGCGCGTTCCACAGGCCGAGCGGGGTGACCCGGTAGGTGTGGATGTGCTCGGGCGCCCGCTCCAGCTCGGCGAAGGGCGCGATGGCCCGCCGGCAGTCGTCGGCCCGCTCGTGGTCGACTTCCAGCAGCAGGGTCTTGTCGGACTGGACGATCAGTGGACCATTCACGCGCGGCACACCCTTTCCACAACGGCCAAACGTCCAGTGTGCCTCATCGAACGGTTTGTCCGGGGGCCGTGCGCCGTGCAACCCCGCCCCGGGTCCGCGGGTCTACACCCGCGACGGGGATCGAGGGGAGGGCGCGGGATGACGGCGGTCAGATGGGCGACCGGGGCGGGGGCGGTGGTGGTGCTGGTGGGCACCGGCGTGTGGGCCATGCGGCCGGGACAGGTCGACGCCCGGCTGTGGGAGGAGGTCCGGCCGGTGATCGAGGCCCGCCTTGCGGCCGAGCAGCGGGGCACCGGGTACGGCGAGGAGGTGTCCGGGCTGGACGCGCACTGGTTCTGCCGGGCCGAGCCGGTCGGCCTGGAGCGGCACGGGGACGAGGTGCGGGCGGGTGTCGACACGCTGTGCGTCGAGTACGGCGTGCGCGACGGCGGCCTGGTGGAGTGCGGCGGCGGACACGTCCCGCGGGTCCTGCGGCTGGCCCGGGCCGCCGACGGCCGCTACCGGGTGGTCTCCCACGAGCAGGCCCCCGACGGCGCGGGCAACGCGAGCTGGACCAGGTCCCGCTTCGGCCGCCCCGGCACGGCCGCCCCGCGCGACGGGATGTCGTCCGCCCCCCTGGAGAGCGCGGCCCGCGCCCGCTACGGCCTGCGGGAGGACACACCGGTCGGGGACTGCTGAGGGGGTGGGGCGGTTCCGGGGCCGCCGGGCCGGGTCAGTCGTCCGCCAGCTCCGCGACCCCCGTGATCCGGTGCAGGGGGTAGGTGCGGACCTCGTCCGCGGTGTGGTCGTAGGCCGTGACGAAGCCGCCCTCCACGCGGATGGGGGAGATGACCCGCTGGCTGGCGGCGCCCTCGGCGTTCACGTAGCCGATCCACAGCGAGTCGCCGGTCAGGACGGCGGCCTGCACGGTGGCCAGGGTCTCGGCCGAGGAGGTGCGGGGCGGCTCGCCGCCCGCCAGGGGCTCGCCGACGGGCTTGCGCGGCGCGGTGGCGGCCAGGTCACCCGCCCGGATCGCGCGGACCGCCGCCGTGAGCAGCGTGGCGTCGGGCGGCGGCGGACCGTCCGGCACCGGCTCGGGCGCGGTGCGCGGCGGGGTGCGGTGCGCGTGGGCCCGGGTGATCAGCACATCGCCCTCGGCGGACTCGGCGGCGGGCGCGAACCCCATCGCGCGCAGCCCCTCCAGCAGCGTCGCCGGATCGGTCTGCGCCGCCAGCACGGTCGCCGCGAGGCGGCGCAGGCGCAGGGCGGCGGCGCGCTTGTCGGCGAGGATCTCGTTCAGCAGGGCGTCGTCGTCGCAGCGGACGTACGCCGAGGCCGCGCCGACCCGCAGGTGCCCGTGTCTGCGGGCCACGTCGTCGATCAGGTAGGCGAGCGGCTGGGGGACCGGGGTGCGGGAGTGCTCGGCGAGGAAGGCGTGCAAATCGGCGGCGGTCCGGCCGGCGTCCAGGGCCCGGCGGACGGACGCCGGGGTGAACCGGTACACGGTCGCCCCGCCCTTGGACTCCACGTCCGCGAGCACGCCTAGCATGTCCGCGAGCGGGCGCCGCAGCGGGCCGGGGGCGACCGCCGTCAGGTCGGCCTGGAGCAGCACGTGGTCCAGGGGCTCGGGCAGCAGCGGCGCGAGCAGCCGCGCCGCGGCGGACCCCGCGGCGGCCTGCCCGGGCCCGGAGAGCGGCACGGGCCGGTCGGGGGCGGTGCGGTGGCGGTGCACGGGGAGCTTGTCCCCGGGGCCGGGCCCGGGACCGTCGGAGGGAGGGCCGCCGGACACGGCCGCCCCGGGCCGCGGGGCGCCGCTCCCGGGCCCGTCGGCCGCCGGGGCACCGGAGTCGTCGGCCGCGGGCGCCCCCAGCAGTGCGCGGCCGTGGGCCGACAGCGCGCCCCGGCCGGTCAGGCCCAGCAGCTCGGCCTCCGACAGGGTCCAGCGGGCCAGCCGGGACCGCAGGTCCTCCTCGTCGTCCCGCCGGCCGCCCCGCAGCGGGCGCTCCCAGCGCAGCCGGGCCAGCACCGACCCGGCGTCGGGGGCCGCGCCCGGACCCAGCCCGGCCAGCAGGGACAGCACCCGGTGCCGCACCTCGGGCGCGGCGGACCGGTCGAGCCCGGGGCCGAGCGCCGACAGGGTCCGGTCCTTGGCGTCCCGGCCGCCGACCAGCCCCGGGGTCCGGGTGGCGGCCAGCCACGCCTGGGCGAGCCGGACCCAGCGCTCGGCCGGCGGCCGCTCCAGCCACTCGTCGTAGGCGGGGGTGGCCGCGTACCGCTCGTCGGCCTCGCCGTCGGAGGCGATCAGCCCCGCCGCGTACGCCAGTTCCACCCAGAAGGCGGCGACCGGTTCGGAGACGTCCAGGGCCACGGCCGTCCGCTTCAGGTCGCGGACGCTCAGCCCGCCGGCCCGCAGCACGGCCGGACCGCCCTCGTCCCAGTCCTTCAGCAGCTCCTCCACGGTGGCCAGCGCGGTGTACGCCTGCCCGGCCGCGGTGGCGTCCACCACCCGCGGACCGTGCGTCGCGGCCGGCGCCACGGCGGGCGGCAGCGGCTCGGGGGCCCGGTGGGCGCGGCCGGCGCGCAGGTGCAGGGCGACCTCGCGGGGGAGCACGACCGTGCCGGGGGCGGTGGGCAGCAGCAGGCCCCGGTCCAGCAGCCAGCGCAGGTGCGCCGCCGGATCCGCCGTGACCTGCCCGTACGGAGGCCCCCACACCAGCCGGTCCAGCACCTCGCGGGCGGCCTCGGGGGCCTGGGCGAGCAGCCTGGCCAGCTTCCTGCGGTGGGTGAACAGGGCGGTCAGCGCGGTCACGGCGGACACCGAGTCGTGCGTGGACGGCAGCCCGGCCGTCGTCACGATCTCCTGGATCCGCCCCGGCGACATGCCCGAGGTGGCCTCCCGCACGGTCGGTCCGAGCCCGGTCGGGGACGGGTGCTGCGGCGAGGGCGCCAGCACCTCGCGGGCGGTGCGCACCAGCCGCAGCCGGTCGTCCCCGCCCCACACCAGGGCCTGTTCGCGCAGGGTGCCCAGGGCCGACGGCAGCGCGCCGGCCACGGCCGCGTCGCCCGCGTCCCCGGCCATCAGCCCGAGCAGGGTGTCGTACGGCGCCGGGTCCGGGGCCACGGCCAGTGCCTCGGCCGTCTGCAGCGCGAACCGGTCCAGCCGCTCCAGGGCGCGCAGCACCGAGGCACGGGTGCCGGCGCGCGTGGCGAGCTGGGTGAGGTCGCCGGGCACGGGGGTGACGAGGTCCGGGCGGCTGCGCAGCAGCGCGGCGAGGGAGGAGTCGTCCCGTGCGCGGAGTGCCTCCGCGAGGGACCGAGGGGCTGAGTGGGCCTCGGGGCTCATCCGGTCAACGTTAGCGGACAACCCATGGGCCGAGGGCATCCGGCGGGAAGCGGTACCGTCCCTCCCGGGGTTTCAGTCGGCGCACCCCGGAGGGGTTCCGTGGGGATCGAGAGCGACCAGGTCGTCTACGAGTATCTGAGCCGCGTCGGTGACATCGCCCAGCAGCGCCAGCTGCCGTCGGCGACGCGCATGCGGCTCGTGTCCGGGCTGCGCAACGAGATCGACCGGCACCGGGCGAAGGCGACGGTGGACTCGCCCGCCGCCGTCCGCCGCATCCTGGACCGCCTGGGCAGCCCGGACGAGGTGGTCACGGCGGCGGACGCCACCGGCGGCGCCCCGCAGCCGCCCGCCACCGCCGTCCCCGCGCAGCCCTCCGCCGAGGAGCGGGCGCCGGAGCGGGAGCGGCCGAAGAGGCTGCGCCGGGCCGTGCCGCGCCCGCGCCCCGCCGAGCCCCGGCCGCCCGCCGCACCGGACGCCCCGGCCCCGCCGCACCTCGCCCCCGCGCACGAACTCGGGGACGGCGCGGCGCCGCCCGACTGGTGGCGGGTGCGCGGCCCGCAGGCCGACGTCGACCCGGTGCCGGGGTTCGTCGGCGGCGTGGAGATCCCGGACCTGCTCAAGCGCCCCCCGCGGGAGGCGGACCCGGCCCCCGCCGGCCCGGCCCCCGCCGAGGCGGCGGCCGGGGCACCGGCCGGGGCACCGGCCGGGACCGAGCCGGCGCCCGCCGCGCGCCGCCGGCTGCGCGGACTGCTCCCGGCCCGCGGGAAGGCCGCCCCGTCCGGCACTCCCGCCCGCGGGCCGCTGTCCGGCTGGTCCAACCCCCTGCTGCTGCTGGCCGCCGCCGCGCTGGCCGCCGGCGCGGTGCTCGGCAACTGGTTCGCGCTGCTCGCCGGCTGGGCCATCGCCTACGGCTCCCGCCGGCTGACCCCCGCGGAGACCAAGTGGGCCGTCATGGTCCTGCCCGGCGCGGCGGTCGCGGCCGGCCTGCTCTGGCTGTGGGGCCGCACCGACGGCCGCTGGGGCGCCCCGATCCCCCAGGGCCACATGGGCGACGCGATCGGCGAGACCTGGCCGTGGGTGGTCCGGGGCGCGGCGGTGGCCTCGGCGCTGTACCTGGTGTGGCGCTCACAGCGGAAGAGGTAGCGGCGGGGCGGCGGCGACCAGGCCGCGCCGTGTCCGCCCGAGGGTGCGGGCGGCCGCGCGGCCGAACCGCCCCGCGCCCGCACCCGGCGGCCGGCGGCCGTTCCCCCGGCGCGGACCGCCCGGCCCCCTTCGCTCCCGGCCGCACCCGGCAGAATGTCCCCCATGGCCTCCACCTTGACCGTCGGTTTCGACCTGGACATGACCCTCATCGACTCGCGTCCGGGCATCCGCGCCTGTTACCGCGCCCTGGCGGAGCGGACCGGGGCGTTCATCGACGCCGATCTCGCGGTGACCCGGCTCGGTCCGCCGCTCGTGGAGGAGCTGGCCCACTGGTTCCCGCCCGCGCGGGTGCCCGAGATGGCCGATCTCTACCGGGAGATGTACCCCTCCATAGCCATTGCCGCGTCGCCCGCGATGACCGGCGCCCGGGAGGCGGTCGACGCGGTGCGCGCGGCCGGCGGACGGACGATGGTGGTGACGGCGAAGTACGAGCCCAACGCCAAGCTGCACCTGACCCACCTCGGCATCGAACCGGACGTGGTGGTCGGCGACCTGTGGGCCGAGCAGAAGGCGCGGGCGCTGCGCGAGCACGGCGCGGCCGTGTACGTCGGCGATCACGTCGGGGACGTCCGCGGGGCGCACGCCGCAGGTGCGTTTTCGGTCGCCGTCGCGACCGGACCGTGCCCGGCCGAAGAGCTGGGCGCGGCCGGCGCGGACGTCGTGCTGACCGATCTGTCCGCCTTCCCGGCGTGGCTGAAGGGCTACCGCGAGGCCCCCGGGGCGGCCCCCCGCGCCTGACGCCGTCCGGCGGCCACCGACCGCAGCACACCGGCACCGGCCATGAGGAATCCGACGGCCATGAGCATGCTCAGACCGAACATGTAGGTCGGAAAAGGCTTCGCCCCGAGGAAGAGCGGGGCCACCGTGACGAGGGTGGCCACGGCCCCGAGGAAGAAGACGACGGCACCGGCGCGGATCAGTCGGTCACCGGGCGCGGCGGAATTCGGTTGGGTTTTGTCACGCACCGGACCAGGGTAGTTCCCTGCGCGAGAGAACAACCGGGGGACGTCTTGTCACCCGCCCGAAGACCATTAGCCTTGGTATCGGCGGGTCGTGGTCGACCCGCTCTAGTGCTATCAAGAGCCGTTTCCGAAGTAGTTTTCCAACGAGTACGAGGACGAGGACAGACGTGCCTACCGGCAAGGTCAAGTGGTTCAACAGCGAGAAGGGCTTCGGCTTTCTCTCCCGCGACGACGGCGGTGACGTCTTCGTCCATTCCTCGGTTCTCCCCGCCGGAGTCGACTCCCTCAAGCCGGGACAGCGCGTGGAGTTCGGGGTCGTCGCCGGTCAGCGCGGTGACCAGGCGCTGTCGGTGAACGTGCTCGACCCGACGCCCTCGGTCGCCGCCGCCCAGCGCAAGAAGCCGGACGAGCTGGCGTCGATCGTGCAGGATTTGACGACCCTTCTCGAGAACATCACCCCGATGCTGGAGAAGGGCCGTTACCCGGAGAAGACCTCCGGCAAGAAGATCGCCGGTCTGCTCCGCGCGGTCGCCGACCAACTGGACGTCTGAGCCGACCCGGAACAGCCGGCCGGCCCCGGACTTCCCCGTCCTCAGGGGAAGTCCAGGGCCTTCGGTCCGAGAGGCGGCAGCAGTCCCTCGGCCGCCGCGCGGGTGAGCAGCCCGCGCACCGCCGCGTAACCGTCCTCGCCGAGGTCGGCCGTGAACTCGTTGACGTACAGCCCGATGTGCTGGTCGGCGACGGCCGGATCCATCTCCTGGGCGTGTGCCATGACGTACGGCCGGGAGGCCTCGGGGTCGTCCCAGGCCATGCGCACGGACGTACGGATGGACTCGGCCAGCCGGGTGAGCGTGTCCGCACCCAGCGAGCGCCGGGCGATGATCGCGCCGAGCGGGATCGGCAGCCCGGTGGTCCGCTCCCAGTGCTCGCCCATGTCGGCGAGCTTGTGCAGCCCGTAGTCCCGATAGGTGAAGCGGGCCTCGTGGATGACCAGACCCGCGTCCACCTTGCCGTCCCGCACGGCCGGCATGATCTCGTGGAACGGCATGACCACGATCTCGCCGACCCCGCCGGGCACCGCGTCCGCCGCCCACAGCCGGAACAGCAGATAGGCGGTCGACCGCTCGCTGGGCACCGCGACCGTACGGCCGCCGATGTCGGCCCCCGCCTCCCGGGCCAGCACCAGCGGCCCGCAGCCCCGCCCCAGCGCGCCGCCGCACGGCAGCAGCGCGTACTCGTCGAGGACGTACGGCAGCACGGCGTACGACACCTTCAGCACGTCCAGCTCGCCGCGCTCGGCCATGCCGTTGGTGACGTCGATGTCGGCGAACGTCACGTCCAGCGCGGGCGCGCCGGGCACCCGGCCGTGGGCGAGGGCGTCGAAGACGAAGGTGTCGTTCGGGCAGGGGGAGTACGCGATCGGCAGGGACCGCTGCTGCTCACTGGTGGTCATGTGGGTTCCAACTCTCCAAAGCGGGCGCGAGCTTCCCGAAGCCCCCGGTGAGGGCGGCGAGCGCGTCGCCGATGCGCCAGGCGGCCCGGTCCCGGGGCCCGACCGGGTTCGAGACGGCGCGGATCTCCAGTACGGGCACCCCGTGCGCGGCGGCGGCCTCCGCCACTCCGAACCCCTCCATGCCCTCGGCGAGCGCGCCGGGGTGGCGGGCCCGCAGGGCGGCGGCGCGGGCGGCGGTGCCGGTCACCGTGGAGACGGTCAGGACCGTGCCGGTACGGGCGCCGAGGGCCTCGGCGGCGACTCGTACGGCTGATTCCGGCGGGCGGTGGGTGACGGTCCCGAAGCCGAGTTCGGTGACCGCCAGGAAGCCGTCGGCGGTCTCGGCGCCCAGGTCGGCCGCGGTGATCGCGTCGGCGACGACGAGCGAGCCGAGCGGCGCCCCGGGCTGGAAGCCGCCGCCGATCCCGGCCGAGACGACCAGGCCGTAGGGCCGGCCGGCCAGCGCGGCGGCGGTCAGGGCGGCGGCGGTGGAGGCGGCGGCGAGCGCCGGTCCGACACCGGCGGCGAGCAGGTCCCAGCCCGTGCCCGTGCGGCGCAGGGCCGCGCCGGGCAGCCGGACCTCCTCGGCCGGCGCGGGCAGCGCCCCCGCCACCGCGTCCCGCTCGACGGGGACCGCGGTGGCGACGAGGACCGGGAGGGGGGACGTGGTCAGTCCTTGTGGTGCTTCAGCTTGAAGGACCACATGCCCTTGTTCTCCTTTTCGCCCGCCTGGATCGCGAGCGTGTTGGTCTCGCCCTGCGTGCCGTACTGGGCGTTGAAGAAGGCGCTGCTCGGGATCGTGCGGTACGTCTTCTTGCTGACGTCGGTGAACTGGCGGCCGTTCACCAGCACGACCCAGCCCTCGTCCGCGATCTTCGGATCGACGCCGATGCGGACGGTGTCGTCCTGGCCGACCTCGATCGACTTCACGTCGTCGGAGTTCTTGACGCAGTCCTTCAGCGAGTCGGCGGTCAGCTTGTCGCCGTCGTTGTAGCAAAGGGCCTCGGTGTTGACCGAGTTCCCGCCGACGGTGATCGTCGCGACGGGGGTCGGCTTGTCACAGGCCGACAGGACGAGCAGTCCGGCGGAAACGGCGCCGGCAACGGCGACGGCGCGGCGGCGTCGCACAGCGGATTGCAGCGTGGTCATGGCCGAAGGCTATCGGGCGCCCGGAGCCGTCCGCCCACGTGGGGTACGGCGTGCCCGGTTCGTTACGCCACGCGGGCCCGGCAGCCGCCGCCCCGGGCCGAGGCGAGCAGCCCGCGCAGGGTGGTCAGCCAGCCGGCCGCCACGAACACGGCGCCGACCAGCAGCCCCACCGTGCCGTCCAGCGGCATCACGATGCCGACCGCGCCGCCGAACACCCACGCCATCTGCAACAGCGTCTCCGAACGGGCGAACGCCGAGGTGCGCACCGCCTCCGGCACGTCCCGCTGGATCAGCGCGTCCAGGGCCAGCTTGCCCAGCGCCTGCGCGCACCCGGCGACCGCCGCGAGAGCGGCCACCAGGACCGTCCCGAAGAACAGTCCGGCGACCACCGCCGCGCCGAGCACCACCGCGACGACGGTCACGATGATGATCTCCGGGGCGCGGGACCTGAGCCAGGCGCCCACGGCCGTCCCCAGCGCGTTGCCCGCGCCCGCCGCGACCCCCACGATGCCCAGCGAGACGGCCGCGCTCTGCCCGGCCAGCGGGTGCTCGCGCAGCAGGAACGCCAGGAAGAAGATCAGGAAACCGGACAGACAGCGCAGGGACGCGTTCGCGCCCAGCGCGTAGGTGACGGCGGGCCCGACCGAGCGCAGCCCCGGCCGCCTGCCCTGCCCGTCGCGCCGGCGCCGCGCGTCGGACGCGAGCAGCGCCACGTCCTCGCCCTTGGCGGAGTCCACCTTGGGCGGCAGGGAGAACGACAGGAACGTCCCGGCGGCGAAGATCACGAAGGCGCCGTACAGCGGCCACGGATCGCCGAGCGCGTGCAGCCCGGCCGCCACCGGCGCGGCGGCCCCGGTCGCCAGCAGCCCCGCGAGGGTGACCCGGGAGTTGGCCTTCACCAGTGAGAAGTCCGGCGGCAGCAGCCGTGGCACGACGGCGCTGCGCACCACGCCGTACGCCTTCGACGCCACCAGCACGCCCAGCGCGGCCGGATACAGCTCCAGCCCGCCGCTCGCCACCGCCCCGGACACGACCAGCGCGAGCAGCGCCCGCGCCAGCATCGCGCCCGCCATCGCGGCCCGCCGGCCGTGCGGCAGCCGGTCCAGCAGCGGCCCGATGACGGGCGCGAGGACCGTGAACGGGGCCATGGTGATGGCGAGATACAGCGCGACCCGGCCGCGCGCCTCGTCGGTGGGCACGGAGAAGAACACGGTCGACGCGAGCGCCACGGTGACCATGACGTCCCCGGCGCCGTTCACCGCGTGCAGTTCGATCAGCTTGCCGAGGCCCGACTCGCCCGCGCCGTGCGCGTGCGTGACCCTGCGGATGCCGCGCGCCGCGCCGGTGACCGGGAAGCGCAGGGCACGGCCGACCGCGCGGACGGCGCCGCGCACCCGGCCCGAACCGCCGTCCCGCCCACTTGCCTTGTCCGCGGCTGCCACGACGTTCATAGTGCCCCGGGATCCGGCCGGATAGTGCGCTACGGCACGGATGGCGGCCCGCGACGTGAGGGACCGGTGGACGGCGTGGGGGCGGCGTACGGCCCGGGTGGGAAAATCCACGAATCCCGCCCGGTGTAGCGTGCCTGTCTCAGCCATAACGCAGAATGGATGGCAGAGGTGCGCCCGGGCGCGCGGATGCAGACGTCGATGCGGTCCCCAGGTCCGCTCCGTAGGCGAAACCGCCGGAGGCAGCCGCACTCGACGAGACGGCGTAGGAGAGAAGCGATACCTGTGAGCGCAGCGACAACGCGAAGCCGCACCCCCGACCGCCTGTGCGCCGAGGCCGTCGACCTCGCCCGTGCCGCCGCCGAGGAGGCCGCCGCACCCGGGGTGATCGGCGAGCACGCGGGACTGGTGTCGGAGGGTGACCGCGTTGTCACGCACTTCTTCGAGTGCGAGGAGCTGGGCTACCGGGGCTGGCGCTGGGCCGTGACGGTCGCCCGCGCCTCCCGCGCCAAGGTCGTCACGCTCGACGAGGTGGTCCTCCTCCCCGGCCCCGACGCCCTCCTCGCCCCCGAGTGGGTCCCGTGGAGCGAGCGCCTGCGCCCCGGCGACCTCGGACCCGGCGACCTGCTCCCCACCGACCAGGACGACCTGCGCCTGGAGCCCGGCTACACGGGTGAGGAGGAGCCGCCGCCCAACTCGGTCGTCTCCGACGAGATGCGGGAACTGGCCGAGGCGGAGGACGCCGACGTCACCCCGGGCACCCCCGCCGCCCTGCCGGCGACGCCCTCCCGGGGCACGATCGCGTCCGTCGCCGAGGAACTGGGCCTGCGCCGCGCCCGGGTGCTCTCCCGCTACGGCCTGCACATCGCGGCCGACCGCTGGGAGGAGGCGTACGGCCCGCAGACCCCGATGGCCCAGGCCGCCCCCGCGACCTGTGTGAGCTGCGGCTTCCTCGCCCGCATCGGCGGCTCCCTGGGCCAGGCCTTCGGGGTCTGCGCCAACGAGTTCTCGCCGGCGGACGGCCGGGTGGTCTCCCTGGCCTACGGCTGTGGCGGCCACTCGGAGGCGGCGGTCATGCCGAAGGCCCCGCAGCCCGCCCCGCCGGTCATCGACGAGACCCGCGTCGACCCCTTCCCGCTGCGCCCGGCCCGCGACTCCGGCTCGGTCCCGGAGACCGCCGACGACGAGACGGCGGAACTGGGCCACTCCTGAACGCCGGCCTCCGCTGCCGGACTGCCCCGGTGATCACCAGAGCGGCGCGGGAGCGGGACCTTCCCGGGTTCCTCGGGCCGGCGGCCCCGGTGGAGCACTGGTTCGGGCCGATGGTGGCCGGCCCCGGCTTCACCCGGGCCGTACGGCGGAGCATCGGCACGTCCACGGCACTGGTCGCGGAGGACTCCTCGGAGCTGCTCGGCGGGCTCCTCTCCGGGCCCGCCCCGCCGGTCCACCCCGTGCACTGGCTGGTGGTCCCGGACGGGGCGCGGGGGCGGGGCGTCGGGCGGGCGCCTTCCGCGGATGGGTCCACGGCCCGGCCACCGACGAGGTCGTCACCTTCGGCGCGGACCACCCCGGCGCGGTGGCCGGCGGAGCGCGCGTGTTCTGCGAGCGCCCCGGCTTCACCCCGGCCGAGCCGGCGGACCCCGGCCCGGAGGGCGGCTCCCGGCAGGTCTGCCGCCGCCACGTCCGCTGAGCCGACCCGCACCTCGGCCCACACGGTCTTGCGCGGCGGGGGTCCCGGCGCCGTGCCCCAGCGGTCCGCGAACGCCTCCACGAGCAGCAGCCCGCGCCCGGCGTCCGCGTCCGGGGCGGGGCGGACGCGCTCCGGCAGCCGGTCGCCGCGCGTGTCGGTCACCTCGATCCGCAGCACGTCCCCGACGGCGCACATCGTCAGCCGGAAGTCCCGCCCGGCGGCCCGGCCGTGCACGACGGCGTTGACGGCCAGCTCCGCGACGATCAGCGCCGCCGGGTCCATGGGCAGTCCCCAGGAGCGCAGTTGCTCCGTGGCGAGCAGCCGCGCCAGCCGGGCCCCGCGCGGGGTGGTGGACAACTGCACCGAGAAGTTCACACCCTCAGCGTGTCCGCCTCCACCGCGTTCCGAACGTGACGGAGCGGTTGCGTAGAGTCACTGTCCGCGCGCGTCCGGTGGTGTCCGCGAGCGGGAGCCCGGGCGCGACCCGGCGCGGAGCGGAGCGAGCGGGCCGGCGGCCGCGTCCCGCGCCCCCGCTCCGGCCGCCCCGGGCACTCCGCCCCGCCTCTCCCCTTCGGCCGTCGCCCCCCCGGCGCTGTACCTTCGTCCTCACGCGGAGGATGGAGAGTGATCGTGAGCAAGTTCGTGCGGCCGGCGGGTGAGGGGGCCGATCCGTTCGGGACGGCCCGGCTGCGGCGCGGGGTCCTCGACGCCTGGGCGACCAGTCCCGCCCGGTTCCGGGAGGACGCCAACGCCGAGGAGGACCTCGTCCTCGGCGGGTACCGGGACCGGCTCGTCGTGGAGTTGGCGCAGAACGCCGCCGACGCCGCCGCGCGGGCGGGAACGGCCGGCCGGCTGCGGCTCACCCTCCGCGACGGCGTGCTCGTGGCCGCGAACACCGGCGCCCCCCTGGACGCGACCGGCGTCGAGTCGCTGTCCACGCTGCGCGCCTCCGCGAAACGGGACTCCGGGGCCACGCACGGCGCCGTCGGCCGGTTCGGCGTCGGGTTCGCCGCCGTACTCGCCGTGACCGACGAACCGGCGATCGTCGGGCGGCACGGGGGTGTGCGCTGGTCCCTCGCCGAGGCCCGGGAGCTGGCCGGCGAGGTCGCCCGGCACAGCCCCGGCCTGGGCGACGAGGTACGGCGCCGGGAGGGCCACGTACCCCTGCTGCGGCTGCCCTTCGCCGCCGAGGGCACCGCTCCCGACCTCTACGACACCGCCGTGATCCTGCCCCTGCGCGACGCCGCCGCCGCCGATCTCGCCGCGCGGCTGCTCGCCGGGGTGGACGACGCCCTGCTGCTCGCCCTGCCGGGGCTGACCGAGGTCGTCGTCGAGATCGAGGGGCAGGAGCCGCGTACCCTCGGCCGCCGTGCCGACGGGCCCTTCACGGTCGTGGAGGACTCCCGGGACGGCGTCACCCACTGGCGTACCGCGTCCGCGCACGGCGGGCTGACCCCCGACCTGCTCGCCGACCGGCCCGTGGAGGAACGGCTGCGCCCCCACTGGTCGGTGACCTGGGCCGTACCGGTCGACGCCTACGGCGCCCCGGCCCGGCCCCGTACCAGCCCGGTCGTGCACGCGCCCACCCCGAGCGACGAGCCGCTGGGCGTGCCGGCGCTGCTCATCGCCTCGTTCCCGCTGGACACCACCCGCCGGCACGCGGCGCCCGGCCCGCTCACCGACTTCCTGGTGCGGCGCGCGGCCGACGCCTACACCGAACTGCTCGCCGGGTGGCGGCCGGTGGGCGAGGGGATCATCGACCTCGTGCCCGGGCCGCTCGGCACGGGCGCGCTGGACGGGGCGCTGCGGCAGGCCGTGCTGGAGCGGCTGCCGCGCACCGCCTTCCTGCCGCCGGCCGTCGCGCCGAAGGCCGAGGACGAGCTGCCGCAGGCGCTGCGGCCCCGGGACGCCGAGGTCGTGGAGGGCGCCGGCGCCGACACCGTACGGGTGCTGGCCCAGGTGCTGCCCACCCTGCTGCCGGCGGGGCTGGAGCGCCGCTCGGAGCTGCGCACCCTCGGTGTCGCCCGGCTGCCGCTCGCCGACGCCGTCGACCGGCTCGCCGGGCTGGAGAAGGAGCCGCGCTGGTGGTGGCGGCTGTACGACAGCCTCGCCGGGGTCGACCCGGAGCGGCTGTCCGGGCTGCCGGTGCCGCTGGCCGACGGCAGGACCGCCATCGGGCCCCGGCAGGTGCTGCTGCCCACCCCGGACGCCGCGCGGATCGATCCGGACGTGCTGGGGCGGCTCGGGCTGAAGGTCGCCCACCCGGACGCCGTCCATCCGCTGCTGGAGAAGCTGGGCGCGCTGCCCGCGACCCCCCGCGCGGTGCTCACCACCCCGCAGGTGCGGGCCGCCGTCGCCGGTTCCCTGGAGGACGACGGCGCGCCGGCCTGGGAGGAGGACGTGCCGGACGCCGAGGAGCTGGCGGACACCGTGCTCGCCCTGGTCCGGGACGCGGGGCTGGAGCCGGGTGACGAGCCCTGGCTGGGCGCGCTCGCGCTGCCCGACGAGGACGGCGAACCGACGCCCGCCGGCGAGCTGGTGTTTCCCGGCAGCCCCTTCGCCCGGGTGGTCCGCGAGGGCGAACTGCCCGTCGTCGACGCCGCGCTGGCCGAACGGTGGGGCGAACAGCCGCTCACCGCGTGCGGGGTGCTGGCCGACTTCGCGCTGGTCCGCGCCACCGACGTCGTCCTGGACCCGGACGAACTGGAGCCCCGGGAGGGCGACTTCGCCGAGCCCGACGACGCGGGCCTGCTGGACGCCGTGGACGTGTGGTGCGAGGACGTCCTCGACCGCTTCCCGGACAGCCCGGTGCCGCCCGTGGCCACCGAACTCGTCGCCGTGCGCGACCTGGAGCTGGTGGACGACGACCACTGGCCCGAGGCACTCGCCCTGCTGGCCCGCCCGCCGCTGCGGGACGCCCTGACCCAGCCCGTGCGCATCCTGCTGCCCGACGGCACCCACGAGGCCGTACGGCCGTACACCGCGTGGTGGCTGCGCGGGCACCCGGTGCTCGACGGGCGGCGCCCGGCCGGTCTGCTCGCGGCCGGCGGCGACCCGCTGCTGCGCGGGCTGTACGACGAGGCCGACGCGACCGGGTTCGAGGACGAGCAGGTGCTGCGGGCGCTCGGGGTGCGCACCTCCGTCGGCGCGCTGCTGGACGAGCCCGGTGGCGCCGCCGAGCTGCTGGACCGGCTCGCCGACCCGGAGCGCACCGTCACGCCCGCACAACTGCACGGCCTGTACGGCGCGTTGGCGGAGCTGGACCCCGAGCGGGTGACCCTGCCGGACGAGCTGCGGGCCGTGGTCGACGGGCGGGTGGAGGTGGTGGACGCCGCCTCGGCCGTCGTGGTCGACTCCCCGGATCTGCTGCCCTTCGCCTCCGGGGTGCCGCTGCTGCCGGTGCGGCCCGCGCGCGCCGCCGAGCTGGCCGAGCTGTTCCAGGTGCGCCGGCTGAGCGAGTCCGTCACCGGCGAGGTGCACTCCGAGGGGACCGAGCACGAGGTGCCGGACCCGGTGCGGGTGCTGCTCGGCCCGCGGACGCCCCGGACCTACGTCGAGCACGAGGAACTCGTCGTGGACGGCGTGGAGATCGACTGGCGGCTGACCGGCGACGGTGTGCTGCACGCGGCCACCCTGGAGGGGGTCGCGGCGGGCCTGGCGTGGGCGGCGGCGCAGTGGCCGCGCCGGTTCGAGGTGGCCGCGCTGCTGGAGGACCCCTCGCGGACGGAGGAGCTGGCGCGGGACCGGTGGTTCGACTGACGGCGGTGGCACAACTGACGCCGCGCGTAAGGCCATAGAAAAAGTCCGCACGAAATTTCCACCACTGGTACAACCTTTCACTCCGGCCCCGGGTCAGATCAGCGGAGTCACCACTCGACTCCCTGATCTGAACGTGGGGACAACACATGCGCATCCGTGCCTCTGTCGCCGTCGTGGGCGGCGCTCTGGCTCTGTCCGCTCTCGCCGTGCCGGCCGCCCAGGCCGACGGCAGCCAGGGCGACACCAGGATCACCAAGGTGGTCGTGGACGGCGACAACAAGGTGCAGATCGGTACCTCCGGCGCGGTGACCGTCAAGGTCAGCGTGACCGCTACGGACAAGTCCGGCATCAAGGGCGCCGAGGACGAGTTCGAGATCTACGGCCCGGACGGCGGGTACGCGACGACCGGCAAGCCCACCTGCACCAAGGTCAACGCGACCACGTCCACCTGCACCGCCTCGGTGAAGATCGACCCGAGGACGGACTACCTCACGAACAAGAGCGCCGGCACCTGGTACGTGGACGCGTGGATCAACGCGAACGACGAGGACTACCTCTGGAAGGAGAAGGCCGGTTCCTTCTCCTTCCAGCGGGCCGCCAAGCTGACCGCCGACGCCGCCCCGGAGCCGGTGAAGAAGGGCAAGACGATCACCGTCACCGGTGCCCTCTCCCGCGCCGACTGGCAGTCGCTGAAGTACGGCGGCTACGGCTCGCAGTCCGTGAAGCTCCAGTTCCGCAAGAAGGGCGCCACCGGCTACACCACCGTCAAGACCGTCAAGGCCGACGCCAAGGGCAAGCTGAAGACGACGGTCAAGGCCTCGGCCGACGGCTACTACCGCTACTCCTTCGCGGGCAACTCCGGCACCGCCGCGGTGAACTCCGCGGGCGACTTCATCGACGTGAAGTAACCGGCCCCACCCGCCATCACGACCATTCGAGGACAACACATGAAGCTTCGCGCCACCGTGGCCGCCGTCTCCGGCGCCCTGGCCCTCTCCGCCCTCGCCCTGCCGGCCGCGCACGCGGCGGACGGCGGCCCGTCCTACCGCGCCGACGTGGCCCGCGCCATCGCGCAGCACACCCCGGGCAAGGCGGGCTTCGCCCTGCGCTCGGCGCCGATCGGCGACCTGGACGTGTCCTTCTCCAACTTCAAGATCGCCAAGGCGATCAAGGTGGGCACGACCAACACGGTCTCCGCCACGGTCACCTACACGCTGACCCACGGCACCGACGTGGACGTCAACAGCGACGAGTTCGTCACCATCCCGGTGATCTACCGCGGCTCCGTCGAGGAGATGGAGAACGCGTGGGGCGGCGACTACCCGGCCACCTGCGTCGAGAAGTCGGCCACCACGGCCTCCTGCAAGGGCTCGATCCAGATCGACCCGCGCGAGTCCGACCCCGAGTTCAAGCTGTACAACTCGCAGGCCGGCACCTGGCACGGCGCGGCCGTCGCGCTGGACGAGGAGAAGTCCTCCGTCCAGTTCGACCTGGGCACCACCCTGCTCCAGCGCAACTCCCAGCTGACGGTCAACGCCGCCCCGGAGCCGGTGAAGAAGGGCAAGACCCTCACCGTCACGGGCAAGCTCTCCCGCGCCAACTGGGAGGACCACAAGTACCACGGCTACACCGGCCAGCCCGTCAAGCTCCAGTTCCGCAAGAAGGGCTCCAGCACCTACACCACGCTGAAGACCGTCAAGTCGGACTCCACGGGCAACCTGAAGACGACCGTCAAGGCGTCGGCGGACGGCTACTACCGCTACTCCTTCGCGGGCACCTCGACCACCCCGGCGGTCACCGCCGCGGGTGACTTCGTCGACGTGAAGTAAGCCCCCGGCCGGCCGGACCGCGGCGCATCGCCCCGCGGTCCGGCCGTCGCCGTTCCCGGGCCCGCCCCGTTTCCCCCGTTCGGGTCACGTGAGGGTAATCGGCAGGCCAAATCGGGCCGGGAAGCGTCTTGCCGTACAACCAATGAGGTGCTCCACGGATCTGATCGCGTGAGTCGACCGACTCCACGATCCACTTCTCCCTCCAGGGGAAACACATGCGCATCCGTGCCACCGTGGCCGCCGTCTCCGGCGCCCTGGCCCTCTCCGCCTTCGCCGTGCCCGCCGCCCACGCGGCCCCCGCGGCGCCGAACGTCACCTTCTCGAACGTGAAGGTCAACGGCGGCAAGGCGATCACCCTCGGTGCCACCTCCACGGTCAAGGTCAAGGCGACCTACACCGTGACGCACCCCACCACCGTCGCGATGTCCACCCTCATGACCGGTCCGGTGCTCTACCTCGGCACCTCGGCCAAGGATGCCGACACCCAGGTCGTCAGCGACGACCCCGGCACCTGCACCACGGTGAACTCCACCACCGTGAACTGCTCGGCCACGATCACCCTCCCCGCCGAGGAGCTGTACAACTCCGACGCCGGGACCTGGAAGCAGGGCGGGGTCGCGGTGGACAAGAAGACCGGCGCCGAGAAGTGGCAGAGCGACCTCGGCACCCTCCCGGTCCGCCGCGCCGCCAAGCTCACCGCCGACGCCACCCCGGAGCCGGTGCGGAAGGGCAAGACCCTCACCGTCACGGGCAAGCTGTCCCGCGCCAACTGGGAGGACGGCAAGTACCACGGCTACACCGGCCAGTCCGTCAAGCTCCAGTTCCGCAAGGCGGGCTCCAGCACCTACACCACGCTGAAGACCGTCAAGTCGGACTCCACGGGCAACCTGAGGACGACGGTCACGGCCGGCTCCGACGGCTACTACCGCTACAGCTTCGCCGGTACGTCCACCACCTCGGCCGTCAGCGCCGCGGGCGACTACGTCGACGTGCGGTAGGCGCAAGCACCCCTCCCACCCGGCCGGCGAACCGGTCGTTCCCCTAGTCCGTAAAGCGCCGGCCGACCCACTTCCACAGGTACTCCAGCATCCCGCAGGCCACCGCCGCCACGCCGACCGCCGCCCACGGCATGGTCACGCCGACCAGTCTCAGCGCGAAGAAGTCCTGGAGCGCGGGGACGGCGAGGACGAGCAGGAAGGCCGCGCCCATCGCGGCCACCAGGGCCACCCGCCACCAGGTGTAGGGGCGGGCGACGATCGCCAGGACCCACATGGAGATCAGGAACAGGGTCAGGGTGGCCGCGCTGGTCTCCGCGTCCAGCGCGCCGGCGCCGGAGTAGTGGTGCCGGGCGAGCAGGTACGTCAGGAAGGTCGCCGCCCCCGCCACCACCCCGCCGGGGACGGCGTACCGCATCACCCGGCGCACGAAGTGCGGTCTCGCGCGTTCGGCGTTGGGGGCGAGGGCCAGGAAGAAGGCCGGGACGCCGATGGTGAGCGTGGACAGCAGGGTCAGGTGCCGGGGCAGGAAGGGGTACTCCACCTGCCGGCACACCACCAGCACCGCCAGCAGCACCGAGTAGACGGTCTTCACCAGGAACAGCGTCGCCACCCGCGTGATGTTCCCGATCACCCGGCGGCCCTCGGCGACCACCGAGGGCAGGCTCGTGAAGCTGTTGTCCAGCAGGACGATCTGCGCCACCGCCCGGGTGGCCTCGGAACCGGAGCCCATGGCGACCCCGATGTCGGCGCTCTTGAGCGCCAGCACGTCGTTCACGCCGTCCCCGGTCATCGCGACCGTACGGCCACGGGACTGCAACGCGTCCACCATGTCCCGCTTCTGCTGCGGGGTGACCCGCCCGAACACCGTGCCCGAGTCCAGGGCCTCGGCCATCGCCGGCAGGTCGGCGGGCAGCCGCCGCGCGTCCACCGCCGTGCCCTCCAGGCCGAGCTTCGCGGCGACGGCCCCCACCGACACCGCGTTGTCCCCGGAGAGGACCTTGGCGCGCACGTTCTGCTCGGCGAAGTAGCGCAGGGTGTCGGAGGCGTCCGGCCGCAGCCGCTGTTCGAGGACGACCAGGGCGGTGGGCCGGGCGCCCCGGGCGGGCTCGGCGTCGTCCAGGTCCCGGTGCGCGCGGGCCAGCAGCAGCACCCGCAGCCCCTGCTCGTTGAGCCGCTCGGTCTCGGCCAGGGCGGGGTCGCCGGGGGCGAGCAGCACGTCCGGGGCGCCCAGCAGCCAGGTGCTGGTCTCGCCGTCGCCCTCGCTGAACGCGGCCCCGCTGTACTTGCGGGCGGAGGAGAAGGGCAGCGACTCCACGCAGCGCCACTCCTCGCTGTCCGGAAAGGCGTCGATGACCGCCCGGAGGGAGGCGTTGGGGCGCGGGTCGGACTCGCCGAGCGCGCCGAGCACCTTGCGCACGTACCCCTCGTCCGCCCCGTCCAGCGGCCGCAGCCCGGTGACGTCCATGCCGCCCTCGGTGAGGGTGCCGGTCTTGTCCAGGCACACGGTGTCGACGCGGGCCAGGCCCTCGATCGCCGGCAGCTCCTGCACCAGGCACTGTCTGCGGCCCAGCCGGATGACACCGATCGCGAAGGCCACGGAGGTGAGCAGCACCAGCCCCTCGGGGACCATCGGCACGATCCCGCCGACCGTGCGGGCCACGGCGTCCTTGAGTTCGTCGTTCTTGACGACGAGCTGGGTGACGACCAGTCCGGCGGCGGCCGGGACCATCATCCAGGTGACGTACTTGAGGATGGTGGAGATGCCGGAGCGCAGCTCGGAGTGGACGAGCGTGAAGCGGGAGGCCTCCTCGGCGAGCTGGGCGGCGTAGGCCTCGCGGCCGACCTTGGTGGCCTGGAAGGCGCCGCCGCCCGCGACCACGAAGCTGCCGGACATGACCTGGTCGCCGGGGCGTTTGACGACGGGGTCGGCCTCGCCGGTGAGCAGCGACTCGTCGATCTCCAGGCCGTCCGCCTCCGCGCACACCCCGTCGACCACGATCTTGTCGCCGGGGCCGATCTCCAAGAGGTCGTCCAGGACGATCTCATCGGTGGCCACCGCGGTCGCCACGCCGTCCCGCCGCACCGTCGGCCGGGACTCCCCGATCACCGCGAGCGAGTCCAGGGTCTGCTTGGCCCGCCACTCCTGGATGATGCCGATGGCGGTGTTGGCGAGGATCACGAAGCCGAAGAGGCTGTCCTGGACCGGCGCGACGACCAGCATGATCAGCCAGAGCACGCCGATGATCGCGTTGAACCGGGTGAGGACGTTCGCCCGGACGATCTCCCCCAGCGAGCGGCTGCTGCGCACCGGCACGTCGTTGACCTGCCCGCGCGCGACGCGCTCCGCCACCTCGGCGGGGCCGAGCCCGGCCGGCCGGGTGGTCGGCGACGGCACCGGACGCACCGGATCGACTTCCGCGCCCGCGCGTATGTGGCTCATGCATTCGACGGTACGTGCGGACCCGCCCGCCCGCCCACCGGCGCACCCTCGGACGGCGTCGACGGCGATTTCCGGCCGCCCCGGCCCGGCCCCTGCGGGCCGCCCGCCGGCTAGCGCCCGACGGCCGTCTCCGGTGCGGCGGCCCGCTTGATCGCCGCGTCCCGCTTGCGGACGTACCAGACGCCGATCAGCCCGAGGCCGCCCCCGGCCAGGCAGGTCCACAGCCACCAGGTGTGGCCGTGGTCGTCGAACCAGCCGTAGAACGGCAGCTGGACCAGGAAGAGGACGAACCACACGATCGTGCCGCCGGTGATGGTGGCGACCACGGGCCCCTCCAGGGGCTCCGGCGCCTCGTGCTTGGGGGTCCACTTAGCCATGCGCACAGCTTATGCGCCGCCCCGGTCTACGCGCGGAGATAGCGATCTATGACTCATACGTTCATACTGAAGCCGTTTGTCTTTGACCGCTTCCGCTCGTATGAAACTCCAACGGGGCTCGGGGGAACCCCGCTGGTGATGAGGTCCCGCATGTCCACCTCGGCACCCGCCAAGGTCCCCACCCCCGAGAGGCCGGGCGGCGCTCCCGCCTTCGGCTTCCTCGACCGCTACTTCAAGATCTCCGAGCGCGGCAGCTCCGTCGCCCGCGAGGTCCGGGGCGGTCTCGCCACCTTCTTCGCGATGGCGTACATCATCGTGCTGAACCCGATCATCCTCGGCAGCGCGAAGGACATGTACGGGCACCACCTGGACAACGGCCAGCTGGTGACGGCGACGACGCTGTCGGCCGCGTTCAGCACGCTGCTGATGGGCGTCATCGGCAACGTGCCGATCGCGCTCGCCGCCGGCCTCGGCGTGAACTCGGTCGTCGCGCTCCAGCTCGCCCCGCGCATGTCCTGGCCGGACGCCATGGGCATGGTCGTCCTGGCCGGCTTCGTGGTCATGCTGCTGGTCGCCACAGGTCTGCGCGAGCGCGTGATGAACGCCGTGCCGTACGGCCTGCGCAAGGCGATCTCCATCGGTATCGGCCTGTTCATCATGCTGATCGGCCTGGTGGACTCCGGGTTCGTCACCCGGATGCCGGACGCCGCCCAGACCACCGTCCCGCTCCAGCTGGGCGTCGGCGGTCACCTCACCGGCTGGCCGGTGCTGGTCTTCGTGCTGGGCGCGCTGCTCACCTTCGCGCTGATCGTCCGCAAGGTCCCGGGCGCGATCCTGCTCTCCATCGTCGGCATGACCGTGGTGGCGATGATCATCAACGCCGTGGCCACGGTGCCGTCCTGGGGCCTGACGGTCCCGAAGTGGCCGGGCAACCCGGTCTCCACCCCCGATCTCGGGCTGGTCGGCCAGGTCAGCCTGTTCGGCGGCTTCCACAAGGTCGGCATCCTCACCGGCGTCCTGTTCGTCTTCACGGTCCTGCTGTCGTGCTTCTTCGACGCGATGGGCACGATCATGGGCATCAGTGACGAGGCGAAGCTGACCGACGCCCAGGGCTACATGCCGGGCATCAACAAGGTCCTCTTCGTGGACGGCGTCGCGGTCGCGGCGGGCGGCGCCAGCTCCGCGTCGGCCACCACCGCCTTCGTGGAGTCCACGGCGGGCGTCGGCGAGGGCGCCCGCACCGGCCTGGCGAACGTCGTCACGGGCGGCCTCTTCGCCGTCGCGCTCTTCCTCACGCCGATCGCCACGATGGTCCCGTCCCAGGCGGCCACGCCGGCGCTGCTCGCGGTGGGCTTCCTGATCCTGTCCAACTCCATCAAGGAGATCGACTGGGCGGACTACACCATCGCCATGCCGGCGTTCGTGACGATGCTGATGATGCCGTTCACCTACTCGATCACCAACGGCATCGGCATGGGCTTCATCACCTTCACGGTGCTGCGCCTGGTCGCCGGGCGGGCCCGGGAGATCCCGGTGGCGATGTACATCGTCTCGGCCGTCTTCGCCTTCTACTACCTGATGCCGGCCCTGGGTCTCACGTGATCCCGTAGCAAGCCACCCCGAAGGGGCGTCCGGACGACACGGTCCGGGCGCCCCTTCCCGTTTCACCGCGCCGCGTGGCGGGCGTCACGGGCGGTGCGGACCGCTCCGGTGGTCTTTAGTCAGAGTAATGAGTTACGCTAAAGAACATGCCGGACCTTACCCATGGCGACGACGCTGCCGCCGTGAACTCCCTCCGTTCCGCCGTGATGCGGCTGTCCCGTCGGCTCAAGCACCAGCGGGTGGACGAGTCGCTGAGCCCCACCGAGATGTCGGTGCTCGGCACCCTCGCCCGCTGCGGCTCCGCCACCCCGGGCGAACTGGCCCGCAAGGAGCACGTCCAGCCGCCGTCGATGACCCGCATCGTCGCGCTGCTCGAGGCCAAGGGACTGGTCCGGCTGGAGCCGCACCCCGAGGACCGGCGCCAGAAGGTCGTCACCCAGACCGAGCAGGCCGAGGCGATGCTCGAGGAGAGCCGCCGCAAGCGCAACGCCTTCCTGGCCGGCCTGGCCGAGGGCCTGGACGAGGACGAGTGGGCCGCCCTGCGCGCCGCCGCCCCCGTGCTGGAGAAACTCGCACACCTGTAAGCGCCCCGTGGGCGAACGCACCGAAGAAGGAGGAGGCGAACTCCTTTGAGTACGGGATCCGGAACACCTTCCGCCCCCGCACCGTCCCCTACCACCACCACGCCCGTCTCGCGCACGTCCTCGATGTTCAGCTCGCTGAGGATCCGGAACTACCGCCTCTTCTTCTCCGGCCAGGTCGTGTCCAACACGGGCACGTGGATGCAGCGCATCGCCCAGGACTGGCTGGTCCTCAGCCTCACCGGATCCTCGGCCGCCGTCGGCATCACCACCGCCCTGCAGTTCCTGCCAATGCTGCTGTTCGGCCTGTACGGCGGGGTCCTCGTGGACCGCCTGCCCAAGCGGCCCACCCTGCTGGTCACCCAGTCCGCGATGGCCGTCACCGGGCTCGCGCTCGCCGCGCTCACCCTCTCCGGGCAGGTCCAGGTCTGGCACGTCTACGTCGCCGCCTTCGCCGTCGGCCTCGCCACGGTGGTGGACAACCCGGCCCGCCAGTCCTTCGTCTCCGAGATGGTCGGCCCCGACCAGCTGCAGAACGCGGTCAGCCTGAACTCGGCGAACTTCCAGTCCGCCCGGCTCGTCGGCCCCGCCGTGGCCGGTCTGATGATCACCGGCGTGGGCACCGGATGGGCGTTCCTCGCCAACGGCCTGTCCTTCGCCGCGCCGATCGCCGGTCTGCTGCTGATGCGCGCCCGCGAACTGCACGTGGTCGAACGCACACCGCGCGGCAAGGGCCAGCTGCGCGAGGGCCTGAACTACGTGGCCAAGCGGCCGGAGCTGATCTGGCCCATCGTCCTGGTCGGCTTCATCGGCACCTTCGGCTTCAACTTCCCGGTGTGGCTGACCGCCTACGCGGACGACGTCTTCCACGCCGGTGCCGGCGCCTACAGCCTCTTCAACACCCTGATGGCCGTCGGCTCCCTGGTCGGCGCCCTGCTGGCCGCCCGGCGCGGCACGGCCCGGCTGCGCGTGCTGATCGCCGCCGCGCTGGCCTTCGGCACGCTGGAGATCGTCGCCGCGGTCGCGCCGTCGTACTGGCTGTTCGCGCTGCTCATGGTGCCGATCGGCGTGTTCGGCCTGACGGTGAACGTCACCGCGAACACGGCCGTGCAGATGGCCACCGACCCGGCCATGCGCGGCCGGGTGATGGCCCTGTTCATGATGGTGTTCATGGGCGGTACGCCGCTCGGCGCGCCGGTGGTCGGCTGGATCACCGACACCTACGGCCCCCGGGTCGGCTTCGCGGCCGGCGGTGTGGTGTCGGCCGTCGCGGCCGGCGCGATCGGCCTGGTCCTGGCCCGCATCGGCGGCCTGCGGCTGGCGGTGGGCTGGCACCACGGTCACCCGAGCGTCCGCTTCGTCCCGCGCGAGCGGGAGCGACTGGCCACAGCCGCCTGACCACCCGGCCCGCGGCCCCGGAGGGCCTGGCCGACCCTCCGGGCCAGCCGACCCTCCGGGCCAGCACCTGGCCGGGCCAGGCGTCCGGGCCGTGGGTGTAGGCGTGCGTCGGGGTGAAGCCGTTGGCCTCGTAGTAGGCGACCAGCTTGCGGTCGTCACCGGCGTAGCAGTCCACCCGCAGCAGGCCCACGCCCGCCCGCCGGGTCGCCTCGGCGGCGTGCGCGAGCAGTGCGCTGCCCGCGCCCCGGCCCTTGAAGCGGCGGTCGGAGGCGAGCCAGTGGATGTACCGCTCGGGCTCGCCGGGCGCCGGCAGGTGGGACAGATAGGCGCCGGGCCCGTCGGTGAGGGTGAGGGTGGCCGCCGGCACTCCGTCGATCTCGGCGAGGTACGTGGTGCCCTCGGCCATGGCCCGCTCGACGGCCCGGGCGGTCCTGGTCCCCGACAGCGGCTCGGTGCCCCACTGACGGGTGCGGCCCTGTGAGACCAGCCACTCCACGCTGCTGTCGAGCATGCGGAGGATCGCGGGCAGGTCGCCGGGGCCGCCTTCGCGGATGGTGATCGTCACCGCCCCATCATGCCCGCCGGGGTCTGGGATCGTGAGTGCCATGAGACTCTTCGCCGCCGTACTGCTCCCGGAGGACATCGCGGACGAACTCGCCGCCGAGGTGGCCCGGCTGCGGCAGCTGCCGGGCGCCGGGCGGCTGCGCTGGACGGGCCGCCCCGGCTGGCACTTCACGCTCGCCTTCTACGGCGAGGTCGCCGACGACGTCGTACCGGCGCTGTCGGACCGGCTGGCCGGCGCGGCCCGGCGGACGGCGCCCCTCACCCTCGCCCTCGCGGGCGGCGGCCACTTCGGTCAGGGCCGCACGCTGTGGGCGGGCGCCCGGGGGGACGTGGCGGACCTGCGGCTGCTGGCCGGGCGGACGGAGGCGGCGGCGCGGAAGGCGGGGCTGCCGGGCGGGGAGCACCGGAGGTACCAGGCCCACCTCACGCTGGCCCGCAGCCGGCACGCGCTGGACGTCCGGCCGTACGTCGACGCGCTCGCTCGGTTCGCCGGCGCGAGCTGGACCGTGGCCGACCTGGCGCTGATGCGCAGCAGCCTGCCGACGTCCGGGGTGCCGGGGGAGCAGCCGCGCTACGCGGTGGTCGGGCGCTGGGCGCTGGGCGGCGGCGGTTAGTCTCGACTACGTGGACCCGAAAACCCGGAACCGGATCATGGCCGGTGCGCTTGTGTTGATGTTCGTGGTGGTGGCCGTGGCGTCGGCCGTGCGGTAGGAGAGGGCGCCGGGGAACCGCTCGCCGTTCTCCGGCCGCGCGTCGCGTGCGGCCGGCCGCGCGGTTCCCCGCGCCCCCTTCGGCACCTACCAGGCGAAGGCCTCCGGGGACGGGCCCGGGCCCGGGAAGATCTCGTCGAGGCCGGTCAGGAGTTCCTCGCTCAGGTCCAGCTCGACGGCTCGCAGCGCGGACTCCAGCTGCTGCGCGGTGCGCGGGCCGACGATCGGGCCGGTGACGCCGGGGCGGCTGAGCAGCCAGGCCAGGGCCACCTCGCCGGGCTCCAGCCCGTGCTTGTCGAGCAGGTCCTCGTACGCCTGGATCTGCGCGCGGGCCGCCGGGTCCTTGAGCGTGTCGGCGGCCCGGCCGGAGGCGCGGCGACCGCCCTGGACCTCCTTCTTGATGACCCCGCCGAGCAGACCGCCGTGCAGCGGCGACCACGGGATGACCCCGAGGCCGTAGTCCTGCGCGGCCGGGATGACCTCCATCTCGGCGCGTCGCTCGGCCAGGTTGTACAGGCACTGCTCGCTGACCAGCCCGATGGTGCCGGCACGGCGGGCGGCGGCCTCGTTGGCCTGGGCGATCTTGTAGCCGGGGAAGTTGCTGGAGCCGACGTAGAGGATCTTGCCCTGCTGGACGAGGACGTCGATCGCCTGCCAGATCTCCTCGAACGGCGTGCTGCGATCGATGTGGTGGAACTGGTAGAGGTCGATGTGGTCGGTCTGGAGCCGCTTCAGGCTGGCGTCCACCGCGCGCCGGATGTTCAGCGCGGAGAGCTTGTCGTGGTTGGGCCACACCGGGGCCCCGTCCGGGTCCATGTTGCCGTAGACCTTGGTGGCGATGACGGTCTTCTCGCGCCGTCCGCCGCCCTTGGCGAACCAGTTGCCGATGATGGACTCGGTGCGGCCCTTGTTCTCGCCCCAGCCGTACACGTTGGCGGTGTCGAAGAAGTTGATGCCCGCGTCCAGCGCCGCGTCCATGATCGCGTGGCTGTCCGCTTCGTCCGTCTGCGGGCCGAAGTTCATCGTCCCGAGGACGAGCCGGCTGACCTTGAGTCCCGTGCGTCCGAGCTGCGTGTACTCCATGGTCCACTAGCCAACGTCCTGGAGTGCGCTCTAGGCAAGGGCCCGCCGTCGTGGCGAGGTGGCGGCAAGCGAGGGGGAGAGGGGGGAGAAGGGGGGTACGTGTCCGGGGGCGGGGTCAGCCGCGGGGGAAGCCGTCGGTCTTGAGGACGAGGTCGACCACCGTGCCGGTCAGGTCGACGTCCTCGCCGAAGGCGACCTTCGTCCGCGTGATGTAGTCGCCCTCCTTGGGCTGGCTGTAGGCGTAGCACATGCCCTTGTAGGGATCGGCGATGAGGTACAGGGGGACTTCGGCGGTGGCGTAGGCGGCCTTCTTCGGGCCGTAGTCGTTCGCCGCGGTGCCCTGGGAGATGACCTCGGCGACGAATTCGACGTCCTGGTACTGCCAGTGGTCCGTGTCGTCCGTGCGTGCCGAATCCTTGAGCAGGGCGACGTCCGGGCAGAAACCGTTCCCGTGACCTGGGAAATCGATGCGGACGTCGGAGAACACCCGGATGTCCATGCCGAACCTGTCCTCCAGCGCCCGCACCATCCGGCGGATGATGATCCAGTGCGTGCCCCGCTGCGGCGTCATGTGGACGTTGCCCCCGACGATCTCGACCCTGTATCCCTCGGGGACGGGCATGCGCTCGAGCCGCTCGAACCACTCGTCGAGACTCTCGGTGTTGGCGTCGGCCATCTCGATCCTGTCTTCCAGGACGGTCACTTGGCGCTCCTGCCCGGCCGCTCCACGAACAGGCCCGGCCGCGCAGTGCAACGATAGGCACCGCGCCCGGGACACGCCGGATTTCAGTCGTCCTGATCATTCCTCGTACGGCTGTCCGACCTCCCACGCCTCCCACATGGCCCCCGCGAACGCCCCCGCGATCCGGTGCTCCCCGTTCGCGTTGGGATGCGTGCCGTCGTAGGTGTCGGTGTGGATGTCCCACCCCTCGGGCCGCGAGGCCAGCAGCAGCGGCGAGCGGGGCTCGTCCAGGTCGGCGACCGTCTTGGCGAGCAGGTGGTTGAACCGGTCCACCTGGCCGGCGAAGAGCGCGTCCGACGCGGCCCGGACGTTGGGTATGACGGGCAGCAGCACCATCCCGATGCGGGAGTCGGCCTCGCGCGCTCCCGCGACGAACGCCCGTACGTTCTCCGCCGTCTGCTCGGCGTCGGTGTAGAAGCCCAGGTCGATCAGGCCGAGGGAGACCAGCAGCACGTCGGCCCGGTGGGCGCGCACCGCCTCGCCGATCAGCGGCGCCATGTGCAGCCAGCCCTCGCCCCAGCCCGCCAGGTGCCCGCGGGGGAAGGCGGGTTCGGCGTAGGCGAGGGACGTCGGGGCGCCGGCCTGCTGGTCGTAGAGGGTCTCGCGCGGGCCGACGAAGGTGAACGGGCCGCCGTACGTCTCGCACAGGTGCCGCCACAGCCGGTAACGCCATGTGTGGTCGCCCGCGCTCCCGATCGTCATGGAGTCGCCCACGGGCATGAACCTAAGCATCGGCTCATCATGGACGATGACCGGATCCGGTGGGATCGCCGGGGCCTGTGAGGCGGACCACGTCCACCGGACCCCCTCGGGGAATGGCAGGCTTGGGTCATGCGTCGACCGTTCGCCGTACTCGCCGGTGTCCTGCTCGCCGGTGCCTGCGCGCTGCCCGCCTCCGCCACCGGGACCGCCGAGGGCGCGGGGGACAAGGGGTTCACCATCAAGGACCCCCGGATAACCGAGTCCAGCGGGCTCGCCGCCTCCCGGCAGCACCCCGGCGTCTACTGGACGCACAACGACAGCGACGACGGGCCGTACCTGTACGCCGTCGACAGCGCCACCGGCCGGACCGTCGCCCGGATCACCCTGCGCGGCATCGGCTCCCCGCGCGACGTCGAGGCCGTCTCCATCGGGCCGGACAACCAGATCTACGTCGGCGACATCGGCGACAACTTCGGCGGGAAGTGGCCGTACGTGTGGATCTACCGGCTGCCCGAGCCGAAGCGGCTGACGGACCAGACGATCACGGCCACGCAGTACGTGGTGAAGTACGCGGACGGCCCGCGCGACGCCGAGTCGCTGCTCGTCCACCCGAAGACCGGGCGCGTCTACATCATCGACAAGAACGAGGAGGGCGGGCACCTGTACGAGGGCCCGGCGACCCTCTCCACGTCCGGGGCGAACGTCTTCCGCCAGGTCGCGCCGGTCGACCTGTGGGCCACCGACGCCGCCTTCTCCCCGGACGGCCGGCAACTCGCCGTGCGCGGCTACTTCGGGGGCGTCTACTACGACTGGAACAACGGCCGGATCAAGCGCCGGGGCCGCCTGGACGTGCCGTTCCAGGGGCAGGGCGAGTCCATGTCCTACTCCGCCGACGGCACCAGGCTGATGTACGGCAGCGAGGGGGCGGACAGCTCGGTCCAGGCGGCCGAGGCGCCCGAACGCCCGGCCGCGAACTCTCCTTCGGCGAGCGGTGGCCCGCGGGCCGCCGACGACAAGGACGGCACCCCGAGCCTGAAGGTGGGCATCGTGATCCTGGCCGTCGGGGCGGCGGCCTTCCTGGGCCTGCGCCGGCTGCGGCGCAGCTGACCGAGGGGCGGCCGGCCGGACCGGCGGCGGGCCGGGCGATCGACGGGGGCCGGGCGATCGGGCGGGGGCCGAGCGACCGGCGGCCGGGGGCGGTGTGTACCGAGGTGTGCCGCAAGTATTGACGTGCTCATGTTGATCTGGGTTACCTGTGCGGTGCGCGGCGCTTGGGAGCGCTCCCATTCAGGTTCGGCTGCCGCGCCTCCCGAGAGGAACCGACACATGTTCCGCACCCTCCGAAGAGCGCTGTGCACCGCTGCGGCGGCGCTCCTCCTGCCTCTGACCGGGGCCTACGCGGCACAGGCGGCCGACGCGCCCACGGCCGCCGCCCCCGGCGCCGGGTACTGGCACACCAGCGGCCGGCAGATCCTGGACGCGGCCGGCCAGCCGGTGCGCATCGCCGGGATCAACTGGTTCGGCTTCGAGACCAGCAACCTGGTGGTCCACGGTCTGTGGTCCCGCGACTACAAGAGCATGATCGACCAGGTGAGGTCGCTCGGCTACAACACCCTCCGGATCCCCTACAGCGACGACATCTTCAAGGCCGGCGCGACGCCCAGCGGCATCGACGTCTCCGCCGGCAAGAACGCCGACCTCCAGGGCCTGACCTCGCTCCAGGTGCTGGACCGGATCGTCGCGTACGCCGGCCAGGACGGGCTGAAGGTCATCCTGGACCGGCACCGCCCCGACTCCGCCGGGCAGTCGGCGCTCTGGTACACCGCGTCCGTCCCGGAATCGACGTGGATCGCCAACCTCAAGTCGCTGGCCGCCCGTTACCGGGGCCAGGACACGGTGATCGGCATCGACCTGCACAACGAGCCGCACGACCCGGCGTGCTGGGGCTGCGGCGACCAGGCCACCGACTGGCGGCTGGCGGCCCAGCGCGCCGGGAACGCGGTGCTGTCGGTCAACCCGGACCTGCTCGTCTTCGTCGAGGGCGTGCAGACGTACAACGGCGTGTCCGGCTGGTGGGGCGGCAACCTGATGGGCGTCGGCCAGTACCCCGTGCAGCTCAGCGTGCCGGGCCGGGTGGTCTACTCCGCCCACGACTACGCCACGAGCGTGGCCCAGCAGAGCTGGTTCAGCGACCCGTCCTTCCCGGCCAACATGCCGGGTGTCTGGGACAAGTACTGGGGCTACATCTTCAAGCAGAACATCGCCCCGGTGTGGGTGGGCGAGTTCGGTACGACGCTCCAGTCGGCCGTCGACCAGAAGTGGCTGGCCGCGCTGGCGGACTACCTGAGGCCGACGTCCACGTACGGGGCCGACTCCTTCCACTGGACGTACTGGTCCCTGAACCCCAACTCCGGTGACACCGGCGGCATCCTGAAGGACGACTGGACGACCGTCGACACGGTGAAGGACGGGTACCTGGCGGGCATCAAGGCGCCGCTGTTCCCGGGCGGCGGAAGCGGTGGCGGCGGTGACAACGGCGGTGGCGGAGGCGGCGGCCCCGCGTGCGGCGCGGCCTACACCGTCGGCAGCGACTGGGGCGGCGGCTTCAACGCCGAGGTGAAGGTCACCAACACCGGCACGGTCGCCCTCAAGTCCTGGAAGGTCACGTGGACGTGGGGCGGGGCGCAGAAGATCTCGTCCATGTGGAACGCGAGTTACACCCAGAGCGGAGCGAGCGTGACGGCTGTGAACGCGGCTCACAACGGGACGCTGGCGGCCGGGGGCTCGGCGGGCTTCGGCTTCGGCGCGACGCCGGGTGGGGCGGCGACGCCCACCCTGACCTGCACGGCAGCGTGAAAAAAGGGGGCGCCCGGTGCGACACCGGGCGCCCCCGTCACGCACTGAGCGGGCAGGGCAGGTCCGGGCGGGCGCGATGGGGGGCGCATCCCACCAGCGCCACGGACAGGAACGCGGGCTGTTCGAGATAGAACCCGAGCGAGACGTCACCGCCCGACGCCAGCCGCTCGCCGGCGGAGGCGAGGAGGGCGGCGAGGCGGCCGGGGTCGCGGTACGCGCCGGCGGCGAACCGGGGCGCGTACTCGGCCAGCCGCTCCCCGAGCCAGACGGCGGCGGCCGAGGGTTCGGACCAGGTCCCCTTGACGATCGAACGGGGCTTGACCAGCCAGTAGGCGGTCTCCAGCGGGGGCAGGTCGGAGGTGGGGAACTCGACGGTGGCCAGCCGGTAGCGCTGGATCAGTTCCGGACCGCCGGTGGGCGGGGGCGGTTCGGGGTGGGGCGGTCGCCGGAGGGCTTCCTCGTCGAAACGGGGCTTGGGACCGGTCCAGAGGTAGGCGTGGTGGTGCACCCGGGTCCTCTTTCGTGCGGTGAGGGCCGGTTCCGCCCGTGTGCCGACGGCCCGGAACCGGCTGGATCTCTCGGGGTGAGGCTCAGAGAGCCAGGCCGAAGCGGGCCGGGTCGATACCGGCGGCGCTCAGCTCGGTGGTGCTGAACCGCAGGGGCTCCTTGTCGGGCCGCTTGCTGTCACCGAGCGCCCAGGCGTCCTCGCCGATGCGGGCGAGGGTCACGCAGGACTCGCCGTCCGGGTGGGTGTTCCCGCCGCACGCCCTGAGGAACGAGGCGCCGCCGAGGTCGAGCGCGTACAGGTCGCTTCCGTTCACCATCGCTGTACCTTCCTGCTCCGCTGTCACGGCCGTGTCCGACCGCGGGGACGACCGTAGGGGGCGGGTGTGGAGCAAGGTGGCGAATATTCTTCGTTATTCTCGTACGGTCACTCTGGATGCATGGACTTTCACTCAGAGGTACCGAGATGCTTGGCGCACCGACATCGTCGACACTCAGGGGGTGGTTGCGCGTGGCGCGCAGGTTGCGGTTCAACGGGACGGGGAGTGGTGTCACAGGATGCCCGTCAGTGCATGAGGACTTGGACAGCGGGGAGGTGATCGTCCATGGCCCTCCACTCACTGATCCGGAGGACGTCGCACAGCTTCAGCACCTCTCTGAAGGAGAAGTCGCCGTCGTGGTGCCACGGGACCTGCTGGTTGACTGGACACCTAAGGAGCGGACACGGCAGGTGCGGACGATCGATTTGGACGAGTTCAACAGCTTGTTCGAGAAGTTCGAGCACACGGCGTGGCGGTTGGAGACGCGCCGTCGGTACGCGAGCGACGAAGCGGGCGACCGGTGGAACCGGTTCATCAAGAACGGAACGATTGGCGAGGGCGAGGATTCGGACTCGCTCTACGGCTGGTGGACCGACACGATTCGCGCACACACCGCACAGGGTAGGCGGGTTGAGCGGGTACGCATCGTGGACCAGCCCGCCACCACCGGTCAGCGGTACCTCCTCGACAGTGCTAGATGGAACATCGGCCTTGGCGAGAACATCCGGAACATGTGGCGCACCGACGCGGACCGACTCCGTTTGCCCGCCGAGGATTTCTGGCTCTTCGACAGCCGCCTCATCGCGCTGCTGCGGTTCGATGACGATGACCAACTCACGCACGTGGACCTGATCACCGAGCCCGCAGAGGTGGTGCGCTGCTGCATGGTGCGGGATGCTGCTTGGCACCACGCCGTACCGTGGAAGCAGTTCACGGCTGAGATGCAGAGCGACGCATAGGGGCAAGAGCGGATACCGGTGAGCACGGACTATCAGAGGGCACGTGAGGAACTTGGGCGCAGGCTCAGGGAACTGCGTATCGAAAGCCCTGATGGCCGGCTCACCGGCAGCCAGCTCGCTCAGCGGCTGGGGTGGCCTCAGTCGAAAGTCAGCAAGTTGGAGAACGGCAGGCAGACCCCCACGGACGATGACCTGCGGGCATGGGCTGATGCCGTACGGCAGTCGGCTGCTTTCGCCGAACTCCGAGCCCGGCTCAGGGGCTTCGAGAGTCATATCCGCTCCTGGCGGCGCCAGCTAGTGGCAGGGCATCGCCCTGTGCAGGAAACCTGGAACGCGCTCGTTGCGGAGTCCCGCGTATTGCACATGTGGGAGAACTGTTTGGTCAGTGGCATGCTTCAGACGGCCGACTACGCCCGGTATGTTTTCGAGCGCTATACGGACCTCCGGTCCTCTCCCCGGGATGTGGAAGAGGCCGTGCGGGCCCGCATGAAACGGCAGGAGTGGCTGTATCGACCCAGTAAACGGCTGAACCTGATCATGTGGGAAGGCGCCCTGTGGACGCGCGTGTGTCCGGCTGACGTGCTGGTCGCTCAACTGGACCGTCTGTTGGGCGTGGTGGGTATGGACACGGTGCGCCTCGGCATACTGCCGTTGGACGCGGAACTGCGCATACCGCCGGGCAACCCCTTCTCCATGCTCGATGATCGTCTGGTCGTGGTCGAGGACTGGCACGCCGAACTCTGGCTGGACGATGCCGAAACGATCGCTCTGTACCGCCGCGTGTGGGACACCTTCGCGGAGTCGGCGGTGTTCGGCGCGGAGGCGCAGCAGGTGATCGCCCGGGTGCGGCGGAGCATCAAGGTCTGAGGACGTACGGCCGTACGACGGAACGGGAGCCGGTGGCCGGCGGCGCGGAAACGCTGGGCGCGGAGCTGCCCCGGCCCTGTTGTGTTACGGGTGGTCCAAAACATGGGGGGTCACCGAGGGCGGGAGGGTGAAACGGGCCCAGACGGTCTTGGTGTACGGCCCTGGCCGGTGCCCCCAAGAGCAACGCGGCGGACACGCGAAGGGCGCCCGGTGAGCACCGGGCGCCCTTCGCGTCGTACCCGAGAGGTCAGAGCTTCTCGATCACGTAGTCGACGCACTGCGTCAGCGCCTCGACGTCCGCC